>CAVRSH010000048.1:0-92769 GCA_963723815.1 uncultured Actinomycetota bacterium
GCTTCGAATTGTCTAGCTCATCGACTTTCGACATTGATGACTCCTGGGTCAGGCCCGATTAAGGACGGCTGGTCTGTTGTCGTTGATTCAATTACTCGAGGCACACCCGCGTCCAAGGTTTGCCACTTGTTGCCAAATCCACCGCGGTCTCGGCCGGTCGGTCTACTGACCACCGCGATCCAAGGCAGGTCTGTGCGCGTCTGCGGTTCCGGGCTGGATGCCGTTTCACTGGTCAGATACACGTTCGCAGCAAAGTCAACGTCGGCTGGGCATGGCTCTGCGCGACAACTTGTGGCAACGAATGGTCCGGTCACCCCGGCATGAATGACGGTAGATGGATCGGTCCGGCTCTTGCCTTACCGACCTGCTCGAAACGGAGCACCACACGTACGCCCGACGAAAGGTTGATCATGATCGAATACGAAGCCGGAACTCAGACCCGGTCCGCCGGACACCGCGGGTGGCGGCGAATCCGATTCCTACTGGGCCCGCGACGGCAAGGTCGACAAATCCAGAGAAGTCTTCGACCAAGCCTTCGCCGACTTCGCCGCCATCGGCTTCACCGCCGTCAAAGCCGACATCCCCGACGGCATGACCCCCGCCGACTACACCACCTGGATCAACAGCTACGGACTCAGCCCAGCCCTCAGCCTGTTCAGCTCACCCCTCGACGAAACCATCGACATCACCGACGAAATCGAACGCGCCAAACACTTCGCCGCCGACCAAACCGCCCTCGGCCTCGACCGCACCATGATCTCCTCCATGGCCATCCCCGCCCGCATGACCCAACCCGCCATCGGCGCCGACTACCAGCCCGACCGACTCGCCCTCGCCATCGACAACGCCGGCATCATCTGCCAAGTCCTCCAAAGCCACGGCCTCCGACCCCTCCACCACTCCCACATCGGCGGCGTCTTCGAAACCGAACCCGAAATCACCCAACTCCTCGACACCCTCGGACCCGACATCATCGGCTTCGGCCCCGACACCGGACACCTCCAATGGGCCGGCATCAACCCAGCCGCCCTGATCGCCCGCTACGCCGACCGCATCGGCGGCATCCACCTCAAAGACCTCTACCCCGACTACCTCAACCCCACCACCCGCCACGGCCTCAGCTACCACCAACTCGGCAACACCCACCGCCTCTGGGCCGAACCCGGCCTCGGCATCGTCGACTTCACCGCCATCCTCAACGCCATGCCCCCCGACTACGACGGCGACTACATGATCGAAATCGACGTCCCCAGCGTCAACTCCCGCTACCACTCCCACCAAATCTCCTACAACTGGGCCACCCAACACCTCAACTCACCTCCCCCCCCGGCGGCCGTCTCCGCGCACAACGACCACACAGCGCCGCCGACGGTACGACTCAGCGGCTCGGACCGGTCGAGTCGCGGATCACCAGACGCGCCGGCAACCACCGAGATGGTGGCCAGCCGCTCTCTCGGTGATCAGGGCCGGCAGACGCGCTCGACAAGGTCTTGCCAGCTGTGCGCGAGCTGCTGCTCGACCTGGGCGGCGGCGGGTCCCGAGTCAGCGGCCGACAGGTAGAGCAGCAGGGGCCCGTCCAGGGCTGCGGTGAGCTGGACGGCCAGAATGTCGAGGTTGACCGGTCCCAGGTCCATCTGCCCCAGCAGGACGCGGATGTGCACCTGGGACAGCGGCGTCTGTGACCCCGCTGGTATCGGCTGGCGGCCGTCCAAGGCCGCGCGGGCGATGTCGCGATGCTCCAGCATGAACCCCACCCGAGCCTGGCCGTACGCGATCAGCCGCTCCAGCGGGGCGGCGCCAGGTCCCAGTGGCGGCGGCCCGGACAGCACCTGCTCCTGGAAGGCGCGCTCCCCCTCGTCGAGCAGCGACCGAAAGATTCCCGCGCGGGTGCCGAATCGGCGGAACACCGTCCCTTTGCCCACCCCGGACCGCTCGGCGAGCGCGTCCATGGTCAGTTTGTCCGCGCCCACCTCGGCGAGCATCTGGCGGGCCGTCGCCATCAGGCGGGCCCGGTTGCGCGCGGCGTCGGCGCGCTCCGCACGGGGCGCCTCCCACGACACCACCGGGAGATCCACAGCAACTCACTCTACGGTGCGGAATTAAACGGGGTGAAGTCCGGTTAAGTGGATAACCCCACCAACGAGGAGCAGCCATGACCATCACCGACACAGCACAGCGCTTCACGAGCCTGCCCGACGCCGACACGCTCGCCGAGACCATCGTCGCGCTCGAGGAGCACGGATTCAGCGTCGAGGTCGTCGACGACCTCGACGCCGCGCGCCGAGCCACCCTGAACCGCATCCCGACCGGCTCCACGGTCATGACCAACACGTCAGTGACCCTGGACGAGACCGGCGTCGCGGACGCGATCAACGGCAACGGACCCTACGAATCGGCCCGCAACCGGATGTTCGCACTCGATTTCCAGACCCAGGTACAAGACATGAAGGCGATCGCCGGCCAGCCCGACTACGCCCTCGGCAGCGTCCATGCCGTCACTCGCGACGGAACCCTCGTCATCGCGTCAGCCTCGGGCAGCCAACTCGCCTCCTACGCGTGGGGTGCGGCGAACGTGATCCTCCTCGTCGGAGTACAGAAACTCGTCCCGACCCTCGACGCGGCCCACGAGCGGATCTACCAGCACAGCCTCAAGCTTGAGGATGCCCGCGCGCAGGCGGCATACGGACAGCACAGCAGTGTCGGCAAGATTCTGGAAATCCACCAGGAACAACCGGGACGCATCCACATCGTCCTCATCCGTCAGCCAGTCGGCTTCTGAGCGCGGCCACCGTCCAGCGAAATTCGACGACGCTCAGCGGCAGTCGAGAACGTCGGTGATTCTGACCGATTCGCCGATCAACCGGACGGCCTGGCGGCCGGGCAGCGCGCCCTGGCGACGAAACGTCTCGACGTGCCGGGCGAAGGTGTCGAGCGAGTTGCAGGCCCGCGGTGGGTTGGCGTGATCGAGGGCGTGTGCGGCCCGGCGAAGATCCCGCTCGAGCCGCGCTCGACCGGCCGGGACGGCGCACGTGGCGACCTCTGCTCGCAGCGCGCTGAGTTGTTCCGCGGCGCCGGCGACGTGGATGCGGGAAGCTCCGGCTCACGGCGTTCCCGGCCCGGTCGGTCGCGTGCAGGACACCGTTGTGTCGGTTCCGACCGGCTGGATTAGCCGATGCTGGCCAAATCGCGGTTGCGCGCAGTCGCCGGATGCCACGTTTCTCGTCGGGAGCGGGCAGACCAGCGTCCCACACCCGCCTGACGACCCTGGTTTCGCCGCCGACGACGGGAAACCGCGGAGCGCGAGTCGGGATCACCAGTAATGAAGAGCCTGGTCGGTCGCGGCGACGAGGCGCTGGAAGCTGGTCTCGACCGACTGGGCGATCCCGAAGCCGCCACCGAGTTCCAGACTGACGAATCCGTGCAGCGTGCTCCGGACGAATCGAGTTGCGTCGACGGCATCGGAACCACGGATGCCGTAACCGGCGAGGACGTCGCCGAAGATCGACAAGGTCTCCGTGGCGGCCGCTTCGAGAGCCTCATCGCCTGGTGCCGGAGCGCGCAAGATGTAGGGATAGCGGCCGGGGTGGGCCAAGGCGTACGCGCGATAGGCCGTCGCCAGTGCGCTGACTGCGTCCCCTGTGGACTTGCCGGTGCTGGCCTGGCGCATCGATTCAGCGACCTCGACGCAGCACGCGGACCGCCAGCAACCGGTTGAGGTCGTCGATCCCTGCCACGTGCTTGTAGAGACTCGGCTGCGCCACGCCGAACCGCTTGGCCAGTTCGGACAGCGTCAAGCGCTCACGACCCGCCTCGTCGACCAGACGGGCCGCCTCGTCCACGATGACTTCGGGCGAGAGACCCGCCCTAGGCACGACCGGCCTTGTCGACGAGACGAGCGATCGCATCCGCGGTGACCTCGGGTGCCTGCACCTGCGGATAGTGACCGACGGCGGGGACGAGGACACCTCGGCGTGCAACTGGTCGCCGATCCACTCCGCCTCCTTCGCCGGGTCCTTCCAGTCGACGTCGGCTTCTCCCATCACCACCACCGCGGGCGCCTGCACCTCATTCAGCCGCTGCTCGGCCGGGGCATGGGAGGTACGCGAGGTCTGCACGAAGGCTCGCCAGTGGCCGGGACGGCGAAGGTTCTCCCGCACCCGGGCCCTGTGCTGGTCGTAGTCGGCGGGCCTTGCCCCCGGTAGCCACTGCGGGTAGTAGGACATGAAGGCGGCCGGACCCCAGGGTTTGGTGAGCAGTACGCGGAACAGCAGCCTGGCGAACGCGCCGCCCGGCGGATTGCGGACGAAGGGGCCGAGCAGGGCCAGCCCCTTGACCTTGGCTGGCGCGTCGGCGGCGGCGATCACGCAGGCACCGGCTCCCATCGAGTTCCCGACGAGGAACGCCGGCTCGCCGAGCTCGTCGACGAGAGCGATGATGTCACTGGCGAGGGCGGCATCGTCGTAGGCACCGAAGGTGGCGTCGCTGTCTCCGTGGCCCCGGATGTCCAGGGTCACCACCCGGTAGTCCTGCTCCACGAGGAGCGGGGTCAGCAGCCGGTAGCTCTGGCGGAGCTCACCCATCGCGGGCACACAGATCACCAGCGGGCCGCTCGTACCGGTCAGGTCGTACGCCAGCCGCCCCTCGGGGCGCTGCAGTTGGCTATATGTCATAGCCATTAAGCTAGCACCATTAGCCAGATCGGTCTACCGGCCCGAACGTGAAAGTCGGTCAGACCTGGAAACCCCCACTTCACAGATCTGACCGACTCACATCCCCTGGCCCATACCCTCGAGCGTCACTCCCCCGAGCTGCCCCCCGAGACGCTGGACCGGCGGCGGGCGGCGCGCGGATCCTCCCCCTGATTTGAATCGCCACGCGCGTTTCGCCATCTTCCGACGGATCCGGTGCGGCGGTCCTCCCCCTGATTTGAACCGCACACCCCGGGTCCCGCCGAAGTTTGTTGTCGGATCACGCCATCTTGGGAAACCTTCGACCTCGCGGCCCGACAAAATGAATCTTGGCTCAGCAACCTCGGCAGTCGGTCCGCATCCGGTGCGGTTCCGATCAGGATCGTCCGAATGTCCGGCCCTCATCGATTCGACCAGCCGACCTTGCGGCGCGGTTGAGCCGGACCAGAGATGGCAGCTTCAACCTCACCCGGTCCAGGCTCGGCATCGGAAAGGACCTGAGCGCGCGCTGGCGCGGTCGGCGGTTCGTTCTGTGCGCCTCGTCACAGGCGCCAGCGGAGCCTCAACCGGCGGTCTCGTGCACGTGATGCTGTTCGGTCTTGGCCGCCGTGGTGAATGCCTTCTCGACCTCGACCGCCCAGCGCTCCTCGAACATAGCGACGATGCCCGAGCTGCCGGGCGGCAGGGTGTCTTCGACGTCGGACTTGATCTGATGTTTGAGCACCTGGTCGACCGCGGCACCGGCACCGGCACCGAGTCCGGCGCCGACCGCGGCGGAGGCCAGCAGTGCGGGCGGGAAGATCAAACCGACGATGGCGCCGCCCACCGCTCCGAGCGTTGCCCCGACCCCCACCTCATGAGCGTTGTCCTTGACATGGATCTTCCCGTCGTCGTCGCGACTGACCAGCACCAGGGCGTCGACGTTGATGACCTGGTCCTTGGCGAGTTGCTTGATCCCGTCCCAGGCCTGCTGGGCCGATTCCGGATCGGCGTACACCGCAACATAGAGATCGAGCGGTCGCTCATCCTTGGCCATCTGGTGTCTCCTCGAATCATCAAAGCCCACCGTCTGGTGGTCCGCTCACTCTCGCAGATGAGCCGCCGTGGTCATCACCCCGCTCGGCTGATTCCACGACGCGGCCGCTTCATCGCGATGGTCACCACGCCGCTCACCACCGGCGGTAGCGTGCCTCTCGATGAACAGGACGGACGACGGTTATCGCACCGTGGAGATCCACGCGATGGCGTGTGATGCCGGACATCTCCGCGTCTGGCTGGGCGTTTTCGATGCCGAACCGCCGCACCGTACCGACCCTCATCTTGGAGTGGCTGGCCTTCGTCTGGGGCGCCGGCCGAGAGGGAAATCCACTGCTGCGCGGGCACGGCATCCCGTCCGCGGCGGTGATCGAGTCGCTGCTCGGTGCGTCCGGCTACGACGTATGCCCGGGTTTGGACAGTTCGGCGAGTTCCCCGGAGGCGATCTGGCAGACGGCCAAATGGTGGCAGCACTACTACACGGCGATGAACCTCGACCCGATGGCCACGCGTTACTTCACGGCCGACGGCGGCGAGCCGGAGCGCTCCACCTCAGGCACGACCCGACGAGCGGCCAAGAAGGCGGCGCCGCGCGTCGCCGGCAATCCCCGCGTCCCCCGCCCCCGCGCTTTCTGGCCGACGCCAAGATGACTGAGCAGTTGTTCCGCCGGCGCGACAGCTAGGACTCGGTTTCACCCTGAGCGAGCCTCACCGTGACGATCTCGAAAGGCCTCAGGTCGAGTCTCACCGAGGTCGAAGCACTGGTCGCCGCGTCGCGCGCCGGGCGTTCGAGAAGGTCGGTGAAGGTCGCAGCGGACACCTCGAAGTTCGCGCTGAGTTCGCCCACGGCGTGTCCGCCCAAGGACTCGTACAGCCGAACAACGACGTCGCCGCTGCGATCCTCGGCCAGTTTGACCGCTTCGACCACGATGGCCGGATTGGAGATGCTGACCAGCGGCCTGACGTCCCGCTCGCCCCTGACGCGGCGGAGCGGCAGGTTGGTGCGGTAGCCCTCTTCGACGGCATCGGCGATGGTCGCCCCCGGGCGGACGGTGATCCGGCTGGTGTGCCGGCCCTGGTCGGCCGCGGGGTCGGGATAGCGGGGACCGCGCACCAGCGACAAGCCGGACGGTGGTGGTGGTGCCACCGTGCTCGTCGCGTCGTACGACCGACGTCGTGGCCGTAGATGCGAGTCGTTGGTGACCGCCACGCCGTAGCCGGGTTCGGCGACGTGGATCCAACGGTGGGCGCAGATCTCGAACCGGGCGTACTCCCAGGACGTGTTGGTATGGGTGGGACGGAACACATGGCCGAACTGGGTCTCGGACGGCCGACCGGTCGGCGTGCACGTCGAAGCCGAAAGCCGAGCTTGAGCAGCTTCTGCTGTTCGTGCCAGTCGATGTCGTTGCGGATCTCGACCGACTCCGAGCGCCGCCGGCGAGACGATCTGCTGCTCGATCGTCGAGGAGCCGAAACTGCGCCGGATCCGAACCACGGCCCGGTCGTCGTCGGTGTCGAGGTCGATCGCGTCGACGCCGTCGATCTCGGTCACGTTGCGCCGGTAGTGCTCGTCGACGTCCCAGGCGTCCCAGTGATTCGGGATGTCGCGGTGCAACTGCAGCCGGTTGCCCGACCGCGCCGGGCGGCGATCGCCTCCCGGCCGGACGCGCAGTCGGTCAGCGAGGTGATCTGCCCGCGCTCGCCGATCACGCACCCGGACGATGCCGTTGTCCAGATGAAGTCCGCGCCGACGCCGGTCGGCCTTGACGGCCTCGGCGTCACGGCGACCGGCGACACCGGCGCCCAGCGCGGGCGACGCCGTCGCGAGCGTGCGGGGCGGCGTTGAGGGCGAGGGTGCGGCTGCCGCGCACCGACCAGCGCGCGTCAGCTGCTGCCGTGATCACCGTCTCGGCCCGCTGGGCGACGGCCGCATAGTTGCGCTCGGCGTCCTGGTGCACCCAGGCGATCGAGCTGCCCGGCAGGATGTCGTGGAACTGCTGCAGCAGCACCAGCTGCCACAGCTCCTCGAGCTCGTCGTACGGGTAGTCCGCCGCCGGTCCGCACGGCGGCCGTCGCCGCCCAGAGCTCGGCTTCGCGGAGCAGGTGCTCGCTGCGGCGATTGCCCTGCTTGGTCCGTGGCCTGCGGTGGTGTAGGTGCCGCGGTGCAGCTCCAGGTACATCTCGCCGCTCCAGACCGGCGGGTCCGGGTACTCCGCCTCGGCCTCGGCGAAGAAGGCCGCGGGCGAGTCGATGCGCACGCGTCGGCGAACCCTCCAGCGAGCGGGTCCGGTGCGGCGGCGGCGAGCATCTCCCTGGTCGGGCCGCCGCCGCCGTCGCCCCAGCCGAACGGGCACGAGGGAGATCGTCGCCGCGCCCGTGCTCGGCGATAGTTCCGCTCGGCGTGGGCCAGGTCGCGGCCGGACAGGTCGCAGTTGTAGGTGTCGACCGGCGGGAAGTGGGTGAAGACCCGGGTGCCGTCGATGCCCTCCCAGCCGAAGGTGTGGTGCGGCATCGTGTTCGTCTGGTTCCAGGAGATCTTCTGGGTCAGGAAGTACTGCGATCCCGACGCCGCGGCGATCTGCGGCAGCGCGGCGGAGTAGCCGAACGAATCGGGCAGCCAGACCTCCTCGGTCTCCACCCCGAAGTTCTCGACGAAGAACCGCTTGCCCGGCCACGAACTGCCGCGCCATCGCCTCGCCGCCGGGCATGTTGGTGTCCGACTCGACCCACATCCCGCCGACCGGCAGGAACTGACCCGCGGCCACCTTCTCGGTGATCCGGGCGAACAGCGTCGGGATAGTGCTCCTTCACCCACGCGTACTGCTGCGCCGACGAGCAGGCGAACTTGAAGGTCGGGTCGGCGTCGGCCAGCGCCACCACGTTGGAGAAGGTCCGGGCGCACTTGCGGATCGTCTCGCGCACCGGCCAGAGCCAGGCCGAGTCGATGTGCGCGTGGCCGACGGCCACGATCCGGTGGGCGCTGGCGTACGCCGGCCGCGCGAGGACCTCGGCCAGCTCCGCCCGCCCGGCCGCGGCGGTGCCGGCGACGTCGCCGGGATCGACGACGTCGACCATCCGCGACAGGGCCTGCAGGAGCTCCGCCCGGCGCGGCTGATGCTCGGGCAGCTCCCGCATCAGACCGTCGAGGGTGAACACGTCCTGCACGAGCTCCCAGACGCATTCGTCCCGCAGGCCGATGTCGAGCCGTCGCAGGGTGTAGAGCGGTGCGCTGCCGGCGGTGGCCAGGTCGCCGTACGGGGTGGGCTCGAAGTCGGAATGGGCCACATCGGGGTTGGCCGCGGCCTCGACGTACAGGTCGACCGGAGTCGCAGGATCGAGGGGCAGATAGTGGTTGAGCGGGGAGACAGCCTTGATGATCGTGCCGTCGGCCCGGTAGGCGAGTCCCTCGGCCTGGAAGCCGGGGCCGGCCGCGAACCCGAGGTCGACGACCACTTCGGCGGAGGTGCCGTCGGGCAGTCGGCCGGACGCCAACCAGGACGCGGGTATCTGCCCGGTGACGTGCAGCCAGGTCGTGCCCCACGGCCGGCCCCAGGTCGAGCCGATCTCGACCGGGTCGTACGTCTGCTCCACCGCCTCCGCGAACGGCACCGGCTCCCCCGGTGCGTCCCAACCGGTCACCGTCACCGGCGCGGCTGCTCGATAGACAGCCGGCTTGAGATGGTCTCGGACGAAACGCTCCAGACGGTTCTCGAGCAGCGCACGTTGGTCGTGCATCGACATCTCCTCCACACGGGTCGGGGGTCGCCGTCAGGTTAACCCAGGCCGTCGGCACCGCACGCGTTCCGGCCGACCACCTCACCACCTCAATCACCACATGTGGTGATGACTGGTCACCACATCTGCTTCTAGCTTTCGATCAGGCCGAACAAGATCCGCAACGTCGCGGAGATCCGTCCAGGCCGGCAGCCCCGGAAGGAGCACGATGAGCCACAACCCGCCCGACCGGCATCACGACGCCGAGCGGTACGAAATCCGCCTCAGGGGTCACCTCGATTCCCGCTGGGCCGCCTGGTTCGACGGGCTGAGCCTGACCACCGACAACGACGGCACCACCGTCGTCTCCGGCCTCGTGGCCGACCAGGCCGCCCTGCACGGCCTGCTCCAAAAGGTCCGGGACGTCGGCTTGCCGCTGGTCTCGGTCGCTCAGGTCGGCCCGGACCAGTCCGACGCCACCACCGTCGCCGCCCGATCACTCACCAATCCCAGCAATCCACCCCAGCAATCCACACCCCAGCAATCCACTCAAGGAGAAACGACATGACCATCACCGACCGATCCGCCGCACCGGATCAATCCGCGACGAAACGGGTCCCGATGGACTCGCTACGGAAGACCGCGCTCGCTGCGGGGGTGCTCTACATCCTCACCTTCATCTCGATCCCGACCCTCTTCCTCTACGGGCCGGTGCTGGGCGATCCGAACTACATCGTCGGCTCCGGGCCCGATTCGCCCGTCATCATCGGCGTCATCCTGGAGGTGATCGTGGCCCTGGCGGGCGTCGGCACCGCCGTCGCGCTGTACCCGGTGATCAAGCGGCAGAACGAGGGAGTCGCGCTGGGCTTCGTCGGCTCGCGGACTCTGGAAGGAGCCGCGATCGTCGCCGGCGTCGTCAGCCTGCTGTCGGTGGTGAGCCTGCGCCAGGCCGGAGTCGGTCCGGACGCGATAGTGACCGGCCAGGCGCTGGTCAGTTCGTACAACTGGTTCTTCCTCCTCGGACAGAGTCTGATGCCGGCTCTGAACGCCCTGCTGCTGGGCTCGCTGCTGTACCGGTCCCGCCTGGTGCCGCGGATCCTTCCCCTGGTGGGGCTCATCGGAGCGCCGCTGCTGCTGGCCTCCGATGTGGCCGTGCTGTTCGGCCTGTGGGATCGGATCTCGACGCAGTCGGCACTACTGGCCATCCCGATCGCGGCGTGGGAGTTCTCGCTCGGCGTCTATCTGGTCGTCAAGGGCTTCAGGCCCTCGCCGGTCACCACGGGAATGGCCTCCGCCGATCCCGTTCGCAAGTCTGAAGGCTGACCGGGACACGACATGACATCGACAACCTTCCAAGCCACCCATCCGGTTCGTCTGACCGGGGAACTCGACCCGAACCTCTCCCGCTGGCTATGGCTGGTGAAGATGTTCCTGGCCATCCCGCACTACGTCGTGCTGGCGTTCCTGTTGGTCGCCTTCGCCGTCACCACCGTGATCGCCGGCTTCGCCATCGCGTTCACCGGCCGCTATCCGCGGTCGCTGTTCGCCTTCAACGTCGGCGTGCTGCGCTGGAACTGGCGGGTCGGCTTCTACGTCTACGCCGCCCTGGGCACCGACCGCTACCCGCCGTTCACGCTGACCCGGACCGACTATCCCGCCGAATTCGACGTCGCGTACCCCGAACACCTGTCCCGCGGCCTGGTCCTGGTCAAGCTGGCTGGTGGCCGTTCCGCACCTGCTCGTCGTCGGCCTGATCATCGCCGACCTCCTGCCGTACCCGTGGACCAGCCATGACTGGTCCGCCGGTTTCCAGCCGATCGGCGGCTTCTCCGTACTCAACCTGCTGGTGGTCGTGGCCGGCTTCTTCCTGTTGATCACCCGGCAATATCCCCGGGGTCTCTTCGACCTGCTCGTCGGCATCAGCCGCTGGCTCTACCGGGTGATCGCCTACGTGGCCTTCATGAGCGACGACTACCCGCCGTTCCGGCTGGACCAGGGTCCGTACGAATCCGGCGCGTCCGGTTCATCCTTCCATGCCGGCGAGGTCGACGCCTCGTCCGTCCGGCTCGCCGGATCCGTTGCCCGGGCGCGGTGATCCCAGCCGGTACAGCACTTCACCGGCGTGGGGTTCGACGAAGGTGTCGGGGTCGGCCTGGTATGCGGCGACGTCGACGGTGGCCGGGTCGAGATAGTTGAGATTGACCGAGCGGACGACGTCCTCGGGGATGCCGGTGGCCAACGTGACGGTGACCCGGTTGCGTTCGCCCTGTTCGGGGTCCCAGGTGCCCTGTCCGCGGAGGTGGGTGGAGTGCGCGAGGTCACCCCACGGGTGGTTCTTGAACCGGTCCCACTGGCCGAGGAAGTAGTCGCGGTTGTGGTAGCCGATCTCGCTGATGCGGGGTGCATCACCGAGATCTGGGTGATGTGCGGGGCGTAGATGATCACCTCACCGCCGTCGGCGACGATCGGTTCGAGCTTGTAGAAGCCCTTGGCGGCGGTCCAGATGTCCTCGTACTTGGTGGGCATGATCGACAGCACCCGCTGGACCGGACGGTCGCGGTAGCTGACGTGGGTCTGCGCGGACACGTCGGCGCACGCAGCCCAGGCGTCCTCGGGGGTGCCGAAGGCCGCGGCGTGCAGGGTGTCGGTGCCCGACGCGACGACCAGGCAAAGCGCGAGGCGTTCGGCGGGGATGAGGGTGGCGGCTTCGTTGACCAGGCGCGGACGGGGGTGATGCCTCGGGTGCCGATCATCTCCGCGCTGGTGATCAACGCGCCGACCCAGTGGGACAGGTCGATGAGTTCGGGTCCGGAGACGCCGGGGAAGAAGTACTTGTTACCGCCGGAGAAACCGACCACCTCGTGCGGGAACACCGGTCCGACGACGATCGCCACATCAGCATCGGCGACGTGCCGGTTGATCCGCACTGTCACCGACGTGTCGGTCATCAGCCCGTTGGTCAGTTCGGTCAGCCGGTCGGCGCCGATCGTGCCCAGCGTGATGAACGTCTCCGGCCGCCACGACTCGTGGTTGAGGATCTCCCATCCCGGATACACCTCCTGCGACTGGCCGGGCGGGTAGCCGAGATGCCGGGCCAGATGCTCCTCGTCCATCCCCTGATGGGTGCCGAGCGCGATCACCACCGTCACCGATGCCGCCCGGTCGGCCAACCCATCCCGGGCCGCCTGCAGCAGCAGCGGCAACGGGCAGGTCCGGGTACCGTCCGGCACCACCAGACAGACCCGCTTACCGTCCAGATCGGCCTCCCGGAACTGGGCGACCACGAACTCGCGGACCTGATCGGGATCGAGATGCTCGCCGACGCCACCGATGACACTCTTGGTTACCAGGGCTCTGACCGTATTCACAGTGGGATTCTCCGCGTTGATCGAGGTTTTGACCATGGGCAGGTGGATCTGATGGGACTCGGAACGGGCCGTCTGGTCCGTTGTGCGCGCAGACGGCCCGATTCGGGGCCAGATCTGCGCGTTCCGTGTCCGGAGCCTGTCGAAGGACCGCCGTCCTGCTCTCCGACAGGCTCAGGGCGCGATGGAGCGTCGCCGGGTGACAACTCACTCCCGCTCCGGGAACTCGCCCTCGTCGCTGATTCGGCGATTGAGCTCGGCGAGGTACGCGTCCTCGTCGAAGTCCAGTCCGACCTCGGTGCCGGTCCAGCTCGAGAGGTGGATGGCGTTGGCCAGCCGGACGCCGTTGATGCCGTCGGATCCGGGCGCCAGCAGCGGTGTGCCGTCGAGGATGTTCGCGGCGAAGTTCTCCAGCACCCCGGCGTGCTGACCGCCCCAGACCGACTCGAACTCGATCACCTGCGGAGGAGTAGGTTGTCCTCGAGGTGGAGCTCTCCGGTGAACAGCTTCTTCGCCCGTCTTCGGCGTCGATGCTGTCGCTGAGCTCCTGTTCGGGTCGGGTCAGTCGGGTCACCGTGGCCGTCTTGCTGTTCTCCACGACGATCTTGCCGCGGTCGCCCAGGATCTCGAACCGGTCGGTGCCGACCAGATCGTGCACGGCGGTGATGAAGACGCCGGTCGCGCCGTCGCCGTAGTCGAGCACCGCGGTGACCTCGTCCTCGACGGCGATGTTGCGGCGGAACCCGTACGCGACCTTGGCGTAGACCGACTGCGGGATGCCGCAGATCCACTGCAGCAGGTCGAGTTGATGGGGAGCCTGGTTGACCAGTACGCCGCCGCCCTCGCCGCCCCAGGTCGCCCGCCAGGCGCTCTGGTCGTAGTAGCCCTGCGGCCGCCACCAGGTGGTGATGATCCAGTTGGTCCGCCGGATGGCGCCGATCTCGCCGGCGTCGACGATCTCCTTGATCCGCCGGTAGAGCGGGTTGTTGCGCTGGTTGAACATGATCGCGAACGTCAGTTCCGGCTTGGTCGCCGCGTACGCGTTGAGCTCGCTGACCTGCTTGGTGTAGACGCCGGCCGGCTTCTCGACCATGGCATGGATCCCATGCCGCAGCGCGGCGATACCCATCTCCGGGTGCAGATAGTGCGGCACACAGGTCACCACGGCGTCCACGTCACCGCTGTCCAGCATGGCGAGGTAGTCGGTGTAGAACGGCACGCCCGGATAGAGCGCGCCGGCCCTCTCGGCCTTGGCCGGGTCGTGGTCGCTGAGAGCGCCGATCTCCATGTTGGGCACCATGCCCTCGTGGACGAACTTCGCGTACGTCGACCCTTGCGCACCGAGCCCGATGATGCCGATTCTGACCTTGTCTGCCATCGCTGAATCTCCTTGGTGATCTGTTGGTGGGAACGAACTGTGCGGCCGCCAGCGGCCGGTCAGCCCGACTTCGCGGTAAGGGCATGCGCCCGCTCGAGGACCGCGTCGACCAGGGCGGCGTCACCACCGAGGCCCGGATCCAGCGTCTCCAGGACGGCGGGCACCGCGACCGCCAGGTCACCGGAGTTGGCGGCGTCCAGTGCCGGCCCGGCCCCGGGGTCCTTGACCGGGGCGCCGAGACCACGCAGATGCAGCACCCAGGCCGCGAGCGTGGTGGCGCCGCCGAGCGGGACGCGTCCGGCGGCCCGCTCGGCCCGGACCGTCGGCAGGATCCGGACGGGGAGTTTGACCGATCCGTCCGCGGCGATCCGCGCGAGTTGGTCACGCATCCGAGGGTTGGAGAATCGGGCCAGCAGGGCCTCGCGATAGTCGGCGATGGCGTCGCCGGGAAGTTCGAGGTGGCGACTCGCCTCGTCCCAGAGCAGTTCGACCTCAGAGCGGCACTCGGGGTCGGCGATGGCCTCGTCGATCGTGGTGAACCCGCGGATGCTGGCCGCGTAGGCCAAGTGGGAGTGCGAGGCGTTCAGGAACCAGAGCTTGCGCTGCTCGAACGGAACCACGTCGTCCACGATGGTCACTCCGGCCTGCTCCCACTGCGGCCGGCCGGCCGGGAAGGCGCCCGCGATCACCCATTCGCTGAACGGTTCGGTCGCCACCGGATCGGCGTCGAGGTAGCCGCAGGACTGCTCGACCAGCGCGCGGTCGTCGTCGCTGGTGACCGGGGTGATCCGGTCAACCATGGACGTCGCGAAGTCGACGTTCTCCTCGATCCAGCCGGGGAGCGACTCGTCCACGAGGGCGGCGAGATCGCCGACCACGGTCTTGGTCACGGTTCCGTTCTCGGGCAGGTTGTCGCAGGACAGGATCGTGATCGCCGTGGCCCCGGCGGCCCGGCGGGCGAGCAGACCGGCCACCAGCTTGGCCGGCAGCGAGACGACGGGGCCCCGCGGGTCGGACCGCAGTTGATCGACGTCGGCCACGATCACATCCCGGCCCGCGTCCAGCCGCCGGTCAGCGCCGAGGACGTACCCCGCCTCGGTCACGGTGATGGTGACGATGGACACCTCGGATCGGCTCAGGTAGTCGAGGAACTGGTCGTGCTCGGATGCGGCGTGTACCGCGGACAGCGAGCCGATCAGTTCGAACGTGTCGCCGTCGCCGCTCCGGGTGATCAGCGTGTACAGGCCGTCCTGTGGGGCCAGGGACTGCGCCATGTCGGGGCGCCGGCCGGTGAAGGCCGCGATGCCCCACTCGTCGGCATCGGGGGCATGGGCGGTGTACCAGGCCTGGTGGGCCCGGTGGAAGTTGCCAACGCCAAGGTGCACTATCCGAACCGGCGCTGCGGCCGGGCTGCCCGGCCGCGACCGGGACAATCGGACGGGCTCGGTCGTTGTCACACCGGTGTTGCTGCTCTCGATGATGTTGTTCACAGCTGGAACGCCCTTCGGGGATTGGTGACGACGGCGTGGGTGACGTCGGGGCCGGAGGTGGAGGACATACGGTAATCCTGGACAGGCACGCTGGGGCTGACAATCTGTTGCCGCAAGTTGTCACGGCGGCGCCCGACCGAAGCAGCTCGATGCGGCGGAAACAAGTGGCAACAATTCGCGGCGCCGGTGGTCATCATGACTGACTGATCCCGGCTCTTGGTTTGAGGGCTCAGTCATCAGGAGGTTTGCCGTGTGGATTCTGACCGGATTTGCCGACGAGATATCACCGGATTTCGAGGCCCAGTGTCGACATCTGTCTGAGCTGGGACTGAGGTATCTGGAGCTCCGAAGCGCCTGGGACGTCAACGTCCTCGACCTCGACTGCAACCAACTCTGCTCGGCCAAGAAGATCCTGGCTTCGCACGGACTCGCCGTCTCCAGCATCGGCTCGCCGATCGGAAAGATCTCCATCGACGAGGACTTCGCGCCACATCTGGAGCGGATGCGGCATGCTGCCGACGTCGCCCGCTTCTTCCACGCTCCCTACATTCGCATCTTCTCCTTCTTCATCCCCGAGGGAGCCGACGCCGACAGCTACCGGGACGAGGTGCTCCGCCGAATGCGCGAGCTCACCGCCGTCGCCGAGGAGGCGGGCGTGATCTTGTTGCACGAGAACGAGAAGGACATCTACGGGGACATCCCGCGTCGGTGCCTCGACATCGTCGAGTCGGTGGGCTCCCGACCACCTCCGCCTCGCCTGGGACGCGGCCAACTTCGTCCAGGTCGGTGTTCGTCCCTTCTCGGAGGGCTACGCGCAGCTACGCCCCCATCTGGAGTACATGCAGATCAAGGACGCCGTGCTGACGACGGGCGCCGTCGTACCATCCGGTCAAGGCGACGGCGATTCGGTCGAGACGGTTCGCGCACTGCGCCGCGACGGCTTCGACGGCTTCTTCTCCCTCGAACCGCACCTCACCGGGGCCGATGCCCTGGGCGGTTCCTCGGGGCCCGAGCTCTTCACCGAGGCCTGGCGTGCGTTCACCGACATCCTGCACACCGAGCAGATCTCGTACGCGTGACGAAGGGCCGACCGTGACCGCGAACCAGGAAGCCAGCGGGGTGACCGCACCGCGTCACCGCCCGCGGCTGGCGGCGAATCCGATTCCCTACTGGGCCCGCGACGGCAAGGTCGACAAATCCAAAGAAGTCTTCGACCAAGCCTTCGCCGACTTCGCCGCCATCGGCTTCACCGCCGTCAAAGCCGACATCCCCGACGGCATGACCCCCGCCGACTACACCACCTGGATCAACAGCTACGGACTCAGCCCAGCCCTCAGCCTGTTCAGCTCACCCCTCGACGAAACCATCGACATCACCGACGAAATCGAACGCGCCAAACGCTTCGCCGCCGACCAAACCGCCCTCGGCCTCGACCGCACCATGATCTCCTCCATGGCCATCCCCGCCCGCATCACCCAACCCGCCATCGGCGCCGACTACCAGCCCGACCGACTCGCCCTCGCCATCGACAACGCCGGCATCATCTGCCAAGTCCTCCAAAGCCACGGCCTCCGACCCCTCCACCACTCCCACATCGGCGGCGTCTTCGAAACCGAACCCGAAATCACCCAACTCCTCGACACCCTCGGACCCGACATCATCGGCTTCGGCCCCGACACCGGACACCTCCAATGGGCCGGCATCAACCCAGCCGCCCTGATCGCCCGCTACGCCGACCGCATCGGCGGCATCCACCTCAAAGACCTCTACCCCGACTACCTCAACCCCACCACCCGCCACGGCCTCAGCTACCACCAACTCGGCAACACCCACCGCCTCTGGGCCGAACCCGGCCTCGGCATCGTCGACTTCACCGCCATCCTCAACGCCATGCCCCCCGACTACGACGGCGACTACATGATCGAAATCGACGTCCCCAGCGTCAACTCCCGCTACCACTCCCACCAAATCTCCTACAACTGGGCCACCCAAAACCTCAACCTCACCTAACCCACCCCGGCGGCCGTCTCCGCGCACAACAGACCACACAACTCCGCCGACGGTACGACTCAGCGGCTCGGACCGGTCGAGTCGCGGATCACCAGACGCGCCGGCAGCGCGACTGGCTCCGATGTCTCGGGCCGCTCGTTCCGCCGGCTCTTCAACAGACGCGCAACCGCCGCCGAACCCAAGCTCACCAGCGGCGCCGCGATGGTGGTCAGGTGCGGCTCCACCAGCACGGCGTCGACGATGTTGTCGAAGCCGATGACGCTGACGTCGCCCGGCACGGACCGGCCGGCCGCCGTCACGGCCTGGATGAATCCAATGGCCATCAGGTCGTTGTACGCGATCACTCCCGTTGTCGGCTTGGCCAGCCATTCCTCCGCCGCGGCCGCGCCACCTCGAATCGTCGGTTGGAACGGGCCGACGCGTCGAACATGCATGTCCAACTCCAGACCAGCCTCCAGCAGGCCCCGCCAGCGCGCGCCGTCGACCCAGGAAGCCTCGGGTCCGGCGAGATAGCAGATCGAGGTATGGCCCATCCCGATCAGGTGCTCGGTCCCGGTCTTGATCGCCTTCACGTCGTCGATCACGACTGAGGCGACCTCGCTGACGCTCCGGTTCAGCAGCACGATGGGCATCCGTTTGGCCAGCGAGCGGATGGCGGCATCGGACATGCGGGAGGAACTGAGGATCGCCCCGTCCACCTGCTGGATCAGCCCGTCCAAGGCCGCGCGCTCGGTCGGCTCGGACTCCTGGGTCTCCAGCAGCAGCACGGTGAAGCCGCGATCCTGAGCGGCGCGCTCGGCGCCCCTGATCATCCCGAAGAAGACCGGATTGGCGATATCGGCCACCACCACGACCAGGATTCCGGTGCCGCGTCCGGACACCGTGCGCTCCATCTGGCCGGTACGGTAACCCAGCCGCTCGGCCACCTGACGGACATGCTCGGCGGTCTTGTAGCTCACCCGACCAGGTTTGGACAACGCCCTGGACACGGTCGAAGGCGCCACTCCGGCCGCGCGGGCCACGTCGTAGATGGTGAGGTGATCGTGGTCGGGCAAGAGCGGCCCGCCGCTGGGCACCGACTGATTCTCCGGGCCGGCCTCGTGCGCCGCACTCTCGCCCGCCTGTCGACTCATGATCAACTCCTGCTGCCAACATATCGCCGCGGCGACCCGTACCGGTCGCCATCGGCTGCAACGCCTGCGGCAGGCTGGCCCTACGCTGCCGAAGATGAGCACCTCAATGAACCCAGCCGCGGAGCCGTCGCCGTGCGTTGAAGTCGTCATTACCGCTGACGACGCCGACTGGCTGATGGAGTTCACCCGGACCCTGGTCGAATCCCGCCTGGTCGCCTGCGGCCACAGCATCGCGCCGATCCGAGCGATCTACCGCTGGGAAGGCAAGATCTACGACGAAACCCAGGCCCGCGTGGGACTGCACACGTGCGCCGATCTGGTGGCCGAGATCGTCGCCTGCGCCGATCGCGATCACCCCGATCGCGTCCCGTGCGTGATCGCCTTGCCGATCCTCGACGGACATCCCGATTACCTTCAGTGGGTCCGGGAACAGACCGGGCGGCCCCTGTGAGCTAGCTCGAGCGTGCGGTCAGGTCAGCGACCGCCCGGGCCCCGCTGGAGCCGCGCTCCCGGCCGCCGGCCGGCTGACCCCGGCCCACCAGCTCGGCCGGCGGTGCGTCGAAATTCTCCTCAGGCTCCGACTGCAGGTAGCGCTCCATGGCTGGCTTCCAGATCTCCTCGCCGGCGTCCCCGCTGCCCGAGCCCTCGAGCGACATTCCGGTGGACGGCACCCGATAGCCCTTGAGGCCGCTCGACCGGTAGCCCTGGCCGGACTGGACGAAGGGGCTGCGCTGGTTGTCGATGCTGATCATCGCAGCGCCGGCGACCTGGGGGGTGTAACCGACGAACCACACGGCCGCATTGCTGTCGATGGTGCCGGTCTTACCGGCCTGGGGCCGGCCGTCGGCGGTGGCCGCGCGGCTGCCGGTGCCCTTGGTCATCACGCTGGACAGCAGGGAGTTCATGGCGGCAGCGACGTCGGTGGACACCACACGTTTGCAGTTCGCACTCGGCGTTTGGAGCCGCTTGCCACTGCTGTCGGTGATGGTGTCGAGAATGATCGGGTCGCAGTGGATACCCCCGGCGGCCAGCGTGGCGTACGCCTCGGCCACCGACAACGGGCTTACCTCGACCGTGCCCAGCGTGAACGACGGCTTGTCGTCGTAGGACGAGATCGGCGCGTCCTTGGTACTGGACTCCACACCGAGCTTCTCAGCCATCTTCACCACGTCGCACATGCCCACCTCGAGGGCCAGCTGGACGAAGTAGGTGTTCACCGAGCGCTCAGCGGCCCGGTACATGTCCATCACGCCGTTCGTACCCGTCGAGTTGCGGACCGGCCAGCTTCCCGACACCTGTCGCCGGCCCGCACAGCTGTCGAAGCTCGCCCCGGAGAAATCCATCGACGGTCGGGCGTTGTAGCGCTTCGACAGCGGGATGCCCTGTTCGAGCGCGGCGGCGGCGGTGAAGGCCTTGAACGTGGAGCCGGCCTGGAAGCCCTGGGCGCCCCCCATCTCCGGCGACACCGAGTAGTTCCAGTAGGTCTGGCCCTTCTTGTCACCCATCACCGGCCGGCTCTGCGCCATGGCCACGATCAGCCCGGTGCCCGGCTCGATCATGTCCATCGCGGAGATCAGCGGGTCGGTGGGTCCGACCACCTTGCTCACCGCGTCCTGCACGGTGTTCTGGGTGCCGGGATCGATCGCCGTGGTGATGGTGAGTCCGCCCCGTTTGATCCGGTCCTCGCGTTCCTCGACCGTCCGGCCAAGGCTGGGGGTCTGCGCCAGAGTCCGGTAAGCGTAGTCGCAGAGGAACGGGTAGTCGGTGCCCTGGCAGCCGTTGCCCGTCGTCGTCACGCTTGTCGGGGTCGAACTCGCTGCGCTTCGCCTTGCCGGCCTGGGCGCTCGAGCACGATGCCGAGCTCAGCCATCCGGTTCAGCACGACATTGCGCCGTTCGAGCGCCGCCTTCGGGTTGACCACGGGGTTGAAGGCGCTCGGGTTCTGCACCAGACCGGCCAGGGTGGCGGCCTGGGCGAGCGTCAGCTTGGCCGCCGTGGTGCCGAAGTAGTGCTCGGCCGCGACCTCGATCCCGTACGCCCCGTCGCCGAAATAGGCGATGTTCAGGTAGCGCTCGAGGATCTGGTCCTTGCTCAGCGTCTTCTCGACCGTGATGGCGTACCGCAGCTCGCGGATCTTCCGACCGTAGGTGCCGTCCTGCGCGGCCTCGACCGCGGCCTGGTCACCCTCTTTCTTGGCTTCCTCGATCTGCACCATCTTGACGTACTGCTGGGTGATGGTGGACCCGCCCTGGGCGACGCCGCCGGCGGCGAGGTTGGTGATGAATGCACGCAAGGTGCCCTGCGCGTCCAGCGGTCCGTGTTCGTAGAACCGGTGATCCTCGATCGCGACCATCGCCTTGCGCATCACGGGAGCCACCTGGTCCAACTCGACGTAGACCCGGTTCTCTTCGTAGAAGTAGGCGAGCACGTCGCCGTTCGCGTCCAGGACCGTGGATCGCTGAGACTGAGCCGGCGCATCGAAGGCCACCGGCAGGTCGGCCAGAGCGTCCTCGGTCGCCTTCGCGCCGACCGAGGCGGCACCAAGGACCGGCAAGGCCAATCCGGCCATCAGGAGACCGCAGAGGGCGCTGACCAGCACGAACAGCCCGCCAGACCTGACCAGCGCGATCCGCCGGCCGGAGGGGGCGGCGCTGGTCGGGTTCGGGGCAGGGTTCGTTCGGCGTCGTAGAAAAGGCATCACGAGTGCAACTACGACATGTCGCCCGGCGTTCCCTCAGCTGGGCTGGATCCGGGGTGGCGTTGGTCACCATCGAGCCTGACGCGGCCCTGAGTCAGGTCGGGTGCAGCCCGTCAGGTCAGATGAACGGGCCGGCCGTGGCGAGTTGATCGCGAACGCGGGCGACGTCTTCCTTCCGGGGCAGCTCATTGGTCACTTTGGTGATCAGCGTGCCGATGTCAGCGGTGTAGATCGGGTCGCCCTGACGCCCGAGTTCCGCGGCCACCGCCGCGACCTCTTCACTGGTCAGCCGACGAGCCAGCAGCGCGAGCAGCGGCACGTAGTCCTGCTCCGGCACGCCGTGCGGATAACCGGTCCGCAGCCAGCCGACGATGGAGTTGAGCACTGGAGCGAGGGACATGGTCCTATCCGAAGATCTGGTTGCCGAAGATGATCACGATGATGCCGAAGATGACGGCGAGAATGGCGATGCTGAAGCAGACGACTGCACCGGCCAGGCCCAGTCGGCTCGGTTTGCTGGCCTCAACGTCGGGGGTGCCGTACGCGCCGCTTCCGACGCTGACGATGCGGCCGGTGTTCAGGGAGCGCAATCCGAGGGCGAAGAGGGCGGGTAGCCCTGCTCCGAGCAGCAGCCCGACCAGCAGCACCTGCCAGAGGGCATCCAGAGCCTTGGTCAAGATTTCCACGTGTTCCCTTTCAGGCGGAGATGCCCGCGGTGACCGGGGCGGTGTCGGACGCCGGAGCCAGGCCGCCCTGCCATTCGTCGTTCACGTTGTCCGGGTTGATGGGTGTCCGCCGCGACCGGGCGTAGATCCCGCCGGAGGCGGCAAGCAGGATGGCGAAGACCACGGTCACCCCGAGTGCCCCACCGATCCCGTTCGCCAGGGTCCAGCACAGCGCTCCGACGAGACCCGCCGAGGGCAGGGTGATCACCCAGGCGACCGCCATCCGGCCGGCGACGCCCCATCGGACCTCGGCGCCCTTCTTGCCGACCCCGGAGCCGAGGATGGAGCCGGTCGCCACCTGCGTCGTCGATAACGCCATGCCCAGGTGGCTGGACGACAGGATGATCGCCGCCGATGAAGCCTCGGCGGCCATGCCCTGGGGCGAGGCGATTTCGACCAGGCCTTTGCCCGAGCGTCCGGATGACCCGCCAGCCGCCGACATAGGTGCCTGCCGCGATAGCCATGGCGCAGGTCGCTTTGACCCAGAACGGGATCGCGTTCAGATCGGTCCAACTGCCGTAGGCGATCAGCGACAAGGTGATCACGCCCATCGTCTTCTGCGCGTCATTGGTCCCGTGCGCCAACGAGACCAGCGATGCGGATCCGATCTGGCCCCAGCGGAAGCCCGTCTCCAGGCGTTGCTCGTGCACGTTGCTGGCAATGTGGTAAATCAGCCAGGTACCGACTGTCGCAACCAGACATGCGACGACCGGGGCGGCGATCCCCGGGATGACGATCGACGTGATGACGCCGTCCCACTTGACCCCGTGCACGCCGAGGGCGGCGACGGCCGAGCCGATCAGGCCGCCGAACAGGGCATGCGAGGAGCTGGACGGTAGTCCCAACAGCCACGTCAGCAGGTTCCACAGAATGCCGCCGACGAGGCCGGCGAACACGATGACGAGGATCGGGATGCCCATCAGACCCGGTACCGGGCTACCGTTCGCGCCCTGGATGTTGACGACCTTGTTGCTCACCGTCAGGGCGACCTCAATGGACAGGAATGCCCCGAGGAGGTTCAGGATCGCCGACAGGGTGACCGCAACCTTCGGTCTGAGTGCACCAGTGGCTATGGAAGTCGCCATCGCGTTGGCGGTGTCGTGGAATCCGTTGGTGAAGTCGAACGCCAGAGCGGTCACGACCACGATGATCAAAATGAAAAGCGCTTCGGTCACAACTCGTGAGCCTGACGCGCCGGCGCCCTGCAGTCGACCTGAAAGGGTGCCCCGGCCGGCTATTTCATCCAGAATTCACCTCCAGGTCACCGGCCGGTCAACGTCACGAACTGAACGCTCGTACGGCCCCAAGCGACAGACAGACCCGAAGTCGCGCTCCGGCTGCTGCACTGATCTGGCGGGCGACGTCGTTCAACGACGGCCCCCAGCCATCGGGCGATCGGCGCGCGCTAGTGTCGCGCTCATCGACAACAAACCGATCGCGCGAAGGGACTTCTGCCATGCAGTACACCCACCTTGGCCGCTCCGGGCCTGTCGTCTCCCGCCTGTGCCTCGGCACCATGAACTTCGGCCCCCAGACCGAAGAGGCCGACGCCCACGCGATCATGGACTCGCGCCCACGAGCCGGGCATCAACTTCTTCGACACCGCCAACGTCTACGGCTGGGTCGAGGCCGGGGCTGGACCGAGGAGATCATCGGCCGCTGGTTCGCCACGGGCGGCGAGCCGCCGCGAGACGCACGGTGCTCGCCACCAAGCTGTACGGCGACATGGCGCGACCGGCCCAACGAGGGCAAGCTGTCGCGCGCTGAACATCCGCCGGGCGCTCGACGCCAGCCTCAAGCGGCTGCAGACCGACTACATCGACCTCTACCAGTTCCACCACGTCGACCGGGAGACGCCCTGGGACGAGATCTGGCAGGCCATGGAGGTGGCCGTCCAGCAGGGCAAGATCCTCTACGCCGGCAGCAGCAACTTCGCCGGCTGGCACATCGCCCAGGCCCAGGACGCCGCCGCCGCGGCGGCACTTCACCGGCCTGGTCAGCGAGCAGTCCATCTACAACCTGCTCGTCCGCGACGTCGAGCTGGAGGTCATCCCGGCCGCGCAGGAGTACGGCGCTCGGGATCATCCCCTGGTCGCCGCTGCAGGGCGGCCTGCTGGGCGGGGTCCTGAAGAAGGAGCGCGAGGGCGTCCGCCGGCTCGAAGGCCGGGCCGGCCGAGACGCTGGAGAAGCACCGGGACCAGATCCAGCAGTACGAGGACCTGCCGACGAGCTCGGGCACGAGCCCGGCGAGTCGGCTCTCGCCTGGCTGCTGCACCAGCCCGGCGGTGACCGCACCGATCGTCGGTCCGCGCACGCCAGGAGCAGCTCGACGCCGCGCTGCGCGCGCTGGAGCGTCGAGCTCGACGACGAGGCGCTCACGCGGCTGGACGAGATCTTCCCCGGGCACCGGACGGCCCCGGAGGACTACGCCTGGTGACCCGCACCACCGGCAACGCCCATCGGGCGTTCCCGGTTCTCGACCAGGGTGCGAAATGCTGAACTTCGCCGCTGATGAGGACGTAGGTCCCGGCCGTGACCGAGCGGCCGGAAGGTGAGTCTTTTGTCGCGGGACCAAAGCCCCCAGCGACGGTGACCTTCGGTGCCGATCGCCGGGGACCAAGGCCTCCGAGCCTCGTGACCTTTGGTCGTGTAGCGCAACTGTGATCCCCGACATCCTGAATGGAGAAACAGTTCGGGGGGTCGAGTAGATGCTCCTCGCGGCTTGATGACTGCTGCCCACTGGGGCCAGCGCGACATCGCTTAGCGGTCTGTTTCGTCAGGCAGCTCGGGACCACCTTTCGGGGGACGAAAGGTACGACCCTCCATGATCACCACGCCCGTACTCAGTCGCGTCCGCCCGGCCCACCGGCTTCTTCTCCTCGTCGGTCTGCTGCTCCTGGTCCTGACCCAGCTTGTGCTCAGCCTGGCCGGCCGATCGGCGACCACCGCCGAAGCCGCCGTCAGCAGCTCCGACCTGACGGCGGCCAGTGTTCCGAGTGGCGCGAAGGTCGTCACCGCGAGCTTCAACGCCCAGAAGGTCGGCCGCGAAACTCCGAAGGCCTTCATCAAGGAGCTCGGTGTCGAGACCAACCGGTCGACCAGCCAGTACGACGACATGAGCATCATCAAGAGCGGCGGCGGCAAGGCCCTCCGGACCCGACTGGACAAGGGCACCATTCGCGACAACCCGGGCGGCAATCACGGCGCCGTCCTGGTCGCCAAGCTGCCCCGCTCCTACGACAAGGCCTGCATCTCCTACCGGGTCCGGTTCTCCTCCAATTTCGACTGGTCCCTCGGCGGCAAGCTGCCGGGGCTGATGGGTGTGGCTCCCGGAGTGGATCCCGGGCACCCCGACCGGTGGCGGCTCGGTCGAGCACGGCTGGTCCGGCCGCGTGATGTGGCTCGGCCCGAAGGCCTACAGCTGGGCCGGTCCGAAGAACATGGGCGTCACCTATCTGTACCACCCGGGCCAGTCCGACAAGTGGGGTGACAACGTCCGCTGGAACAAGGCGTTCGTCGCCGGCACAGTGGCACAAGATCCAGATGTGCTACGCCATGAACACCGTCGGCTCGGCCAACGGCAAGCTCTCGGTCTGGTTCGACGGCACGCTGGTCCGTACACGACACCAACGTCGTCTACCGCAAGTACTCCAACGTGCACATCACGCACCTGGACTGGAGCATCTTCCGCGGCGGCGGCGACCTCGGCTGGGCCGGCAAGAGCACCAACACGATCGACCTGGACAGCCTGGTCGTCTACGCCTAACGGCCACGCTCGAGTCCGAAACGCCGTAGTCCTCGCCACCGGGTGGCGAGGGCTACGGTTTTCCACGTCGCGCGGGCCTCGGCCGGACGTCGTACGGACCCCAGAGGAGGTGCGTAAGGTGGCAGCCATGCGAGTAGCCATCGCCGGAGGCCACGGCCAGATCGCGCTGCGTCTGGCCAGCATCCTGTCCGGGCGCGGCGACGAGATCGTCGCCCTGATCCGCAATCCCGACCACGCGGACGACGTGCGTCAGGCCGGCGCCGAGCCCGCGGTGGTCGACCTCGAACACGCGACCGTCGACGAGGTCGCCCGGGCGATCGCCGGCGCCGATGCCGTCGTGTTCGCCGCCGGCGCGGGGCCCGGGAGCGGGTCTGCCCGCAAGGACACGATGGACTACGGCGGTGCGGTGCGGCTGATCGAGGCGGCCCGGCAGGCGGAGGTCGGCCGCTACGTCATCGTCAGCAGCATGGGCGCGAACCCCGAGGCACCCGGCGACGACACCTTCAGCGTCTACCTGCGCGCCAAGGGTCGCGCCGACGATGCGGTGCGGGCGAGCGGGCTCGATGCGACCGTGGTTCGGCCCGGTGGGCTGACGAATGACGCCGGGACGGGCCGGGTACACCTCGGCGAGCACCTCTCGAGTGGACAGGTCACCCGAGACGACGTCGCGGCGGTCCTCGCCGCCGTCCTGACATCGCCGAACACGATCGGCCACACGTTTGACCTGATCGGCGGCGACACGCCGGTCGCCGAGGCCGTCGTGGCCATCTAGATCCTGCAGTCAGGTCGGCGCGGAAGCGGCCTCCCCGAGGACCAAGGGCCCTCACCTCCGTGACCTTCGGTCGTGTTCGTCTGCCGCGATCGGGGCCATGGTGGAACGAGGAAGTCAGCGGGGGTCAAACCAGGGAGCAGCCATGCAAGCCCTTTCGTCGAACCGCTACACCGTGTCAGTGAATGGATCCATCGAGTTCAAAGCGACCGCCCGGCGCGGACACCATCGAGTCACGAACCGAGTGGCTCACCGCGAGATTGCCCTCTCGGTCTATGAGATCGAAGCCCGGTGGCGCGAGCCGTACGAGAAGCCGCACGCCTTCACCTCCGCTGCCTGAGGATCCATCCAGGCCGCCGATTCCACCGCCGCCCTCTGGCCTGGTTGCTGCCGAACCCCTGAAACCGGCCTTACCCTGATTCGTGCGCCGGGTCGGATGGGGTTTCATCTCGCTGTACACGTTGGCGTACCTGGGCACCGTCCTGGTGCTGATCGCGCCCCTGCTGGTCACGTTGGCCCTGAAGGTCAACTCGCTCGTCGGGATCGACCGGGCACCGAACAGCCTGGCTCTGGTCACCGGGATCGGCGCCTTGCTGGCCATGGTCGGCAACCCGTTCTTCGGCCGCATGTCGGACCGCACCACCTCCCCGCTGGGCATGCGTCGGCCCTGGATGATCATCGGGCTGGTCGGCGGGTCCCTCGGCGTTCTCGTGGTCGCCCTGGCCCCCAGCATCCCGGTCGTCCTCGTCGGCTGGTGCATCGCCCAGCTGTCCTTCAACGCACTGCTCGCCGCCCAGGTGGCGGTGCTGCCGGACCAGGTGCCGATCGATCAGCGCGGCCTGGTCTCCGGCGTGCTGGGTGTCTGCCTGCCCATCGCGTCGGTCAGCGGCACCTTCGTGGTGCAACTCTTCACCGGCAACGAGCTCGCCATGTTCATGATCCCGTGCGTGATCGGCGGGGCGTTCATCCTGCTCTTCGCGATTACCCTGAAGGATCGCCGGCTGGCCAAGGCGGACCGGCCGGCCTGGTCGCTGCGAGAGTTCGCCGGCACCTTCTACGTCAACCCGCGGCAGAGCCCGGACTTCGCCTGGGCCTTCGCCAGCCGCTTCTTGTTCGTGCTGGCCTATGCCTTCCTGACGATCTATCAGGCGTACTACCTGCTGGACAAGCTAGGCAGTGCGGAGGCCGACGTACCGCAACAGATCTTTATCGGCACCCTCGTCCAGTCCACCTTCGTCATCGCGGCATCCCTCATCGGTGGCAGGCTGTCCGACCGGACGGGCCGGCGGAAGATCTTCGTCCTCACGGCGGCGACCGTGTACGGCCTGGCCATGTTCTGGATCGCCATCGCGAGCGACTTCAACGGCTTCCTCGTCGGCATGGCGATCGGCGGACTGGGCTTCGGCATGTACCTCGCGGTTGACCTCGCGCTCGTCGCGGACCTGCTGCCGGAGAAGGACAAGGCCAAGGATCTCGGCGTGATGAACATCGCCGGCGCGCTGCCCTACTCGATCGCGCCGGCCATCGCCCCGGCCATCCTGGTCATCGGCCACGGCAGCTACAGCGTGCTGTACGCGGTCGCCGGCGTTTCCGCGATCATCGGAGCCCTCGCCATCCTGCCGGTGAAGCGGGTCCGATAGTGCGATCTGGTCCGCCGACCAGGAGGCTCAGCCGGGTACCCCGGTACTCAGGCTGAGCTTCTCCCATGCCTCGAGCTCGGACCGCCGGGCGTCCAGCACGGCGCGGAACCCCCGCAGTGCGTCCTCGCCCAGCAG
The DNA here is from genome assembly GCA_963723815.1 of uncultured Actinomycetota bacterium. Taxonomy (GTDB): domain Bacteria; phylum Actinomycetota; class Actinomycetes; order Propionibacteriales; family Propionibacteriaceae; genus Microlunatus. The sequence goes on from CAVRSH010000048.1 coordinate 28,547, forward strand.
CAGCAGGAAAGGCGGCTCGGGGCTCTCGACCGCGGCGATGATGGCCTGGGCTCCGCGGGCCGGATCGCCGGGCTGGTTGCCGTGGGTCTTGGTGTCGTTCTCCTTGCGCCGACGCCCGGCGGTGTCGGCGTAGTCGGCGATCGGCTTCGCGCGACTGCTGCAGGGAGCGGCCGGCGAAGTCGGTGCGGAAGCCTCCGGGTTCGACCACCATCGCGCTGATCCCGAGCGGTTCGACCTCCTGGCGCAGCGACGCGGACATGGCCTCCAGAGCCGCCTTGCTCGCGGCGTAGTAGCCGGATCCGGGCGGGCAGATCTGTGCGCCGATCGAGGAGATGTTGACGATGGCGCCCTTGCGGCGGGCCCGCATCCCGGGCAGTACGGCCTTGATCATGGCGACGGCACCGAAGAAGTTGGTCGCGAACAGCTGGGCGACGGCATCATCCTCGCCTTCTTCGACGGCGGCACGGTATCCGTAGCCGGCGTTGTTGACGAGAACGTCGACGCCGCCGAAGCGGTCTACGGCCTGCCGCACGGCGCCCGCAACGTCGGACGGGTCGGTGACGTCGAGGGCTACTCCGAGCGCGCTCTGCGGGTGGGAATCGACCAGATCCTGGACCTTCGACACGTCGCGCGCAGTCACGACCGCGTTGTGGCCGGCCTCCAGTACGGCCTGAGCGAGGTGGCGGCCGAGGCCGGTCGAGCATCCCGTGATGAGCCAGGTGGACATGTCTAGATTCCTTTCACCGTGTGCGGGTACGGGGTTTGGTCGGAGGTCGTGGCGCCCGGGCAGTCGTGGGAGCGATCGCGGGGGGTGCACCTCGGGGTCGAACTACTCTTTGCACGTCCGGTTCGACGTCCGACCGTCGGCCGACCGATTCCGGCGGTGCCCTGGCAGGATCAGCCCAGACCATCCTGGACTCGACGTCGTGGGCTACGAGCTTGGCGCGGACCGGCAAGCCGCGTTATCAGTGGGCTTCGCCGGCATCGGGCCCTACGCGTCTGGATGCGCTGACCACGGTTCGCCACCTCCCTTCCGGCGTGAGCACTAGCTAGCCGACGGCGAGGTCGCGCCGACGGAGGGCCAGCAGTCCGACAGCCATCAGCCCGGCGGCAACGGCGACCAGGGCGACGATCGGTCCGGCAGTCACCTCGCCACCGGGCAGCGGCGGAATGTGGGTGAACGGGGACAGGTCCCGTACCCACCGCGGCAGGTCGAAGAGAGGTCCTATCTCACTGGCCAGGAACGTCGCCACCAATACTGCCCAGGCGATCGGCGCCGCCCGCCGCGCAATCCCGTACAGAGCCATGGTGATCGCGATCAGCACCCAGACGGCGGGCAGCCGGACCAGGGCCGCCAGGAGATCGTCGCCCAGCGCGCTCGGTGCTCCCGACTGCGCCGTCTGCATCGCGCCCAGACCCAGCCCGCAGGCGATCATGAGCACCGCGGTGCCCAGCACGGCGAGTACGAGATGGGCGCCAGCCCAGCGCACCCGTCCGACGGCGGCGCTGAGTGCGAGGTCGGCCCGCATACTCGACTCCTCACCGGTCAGGCGCAGCAGCGCGCTGATCCCGTAGGCGGAGGCGAAGACGGCGATGAAGCTGAGCTCGACGGCCAGGAACGCCCCGGTCAGCTCATCCATCCCGCCCATGGCGATCACCAGGCGGCGGGCGGTCGGCGAGCCCAGCATGTCACCGACCCGGCTCAGGATCTGGCCCACAGCCAGGCTGAGAATGACGAACGCCACGAGCCAGCCGAGGAACGCCGCTCGCTGCTGCCTCCAGGCGAGCCCGAGGGGCCCGTCGAGCAGCGCCGACGCACGGGGAGCGCCCCGGCGCTGCGGAAGCAGGCCGGCCCCGAGGTCACGCTGCCGGCTGAGCAGCAGGGCCAGGCAGAGAGTCGCGGCTCCGAAGACCAGGGGCACGATGGCCAGCGGCCACCGGTCACCGGCGTACGGTCGGATCTGCTGCGCCCAGCCGATTGGCGACAGCCAGGTAGCCAGGCCGGGATCGGACGCGCCTGCGGTGTCGCCGACTGCTCTGAGGAGGAAGGCCACGGCCAGCGCACAGACCGCGAGGCCGCGCGCGGCCCGGGCACTCGCGGTGAGCTGGGCGGCCGCGGCGCCCACGCCGGCCAGCGCCAGCCCGGCGACGGTCCAACTCAGGCCGAAGGCGATCGAGCCGGCGACCGGAAGACCGGTCGCCACCAGAGCGATCGCCGTGAACACCCCGATGGCCAGGACGCCGATCACCGACACCATCACCGCGGCGGCCAGGGAGGCGAATCGGCCGACCGAGCCGCCGGAAAGCAGTTCGGTACGACCCAGCTCCTCATCGGCCCGGGTGTGGCGGATGACGACCAGAGCCGCGAACAGCCCGACCATTGCCGTTCCCATCGCGATCAGCTTGAACACCGCGATCTCACCCGCGGAGGTGGGGTCGTAGATCCGCCCGTACATGGCGACCAGGGCCGGTGTGGCGTTGACCAGCTCGGCGCCCTGAACCCGTGAGCCCACGTCGGGGTAGACCCCCGCCGTCGCGGCCGCGCTGCCGTACGCGGCGAGCGCGAAGGTCGCCACGCACACCGGGAGGAGGATCTTGTCGCGGCGGAGGTTGGTGGCGAGCAGGGTGGCTGTTCCGCGCAGCTCGTTCATCGGGTGCTGCCGCGTCCCGGCCGAGGCCGGCTGGTCCACGGCAGCCTGCGCGGTCATAGTGGCGGAGGAACAACTGCTCCAGGGTGGGAGGCTGGCAGGTCAGGGTGGTGATTCCGTACGGCCCCAGTTCGATGAGCAGGGCGCCGATCTTCTCCGTCGGCACCGAACAGCGGATCCGGTTGCCCTCCACCTCCAGCTCGGCCACATCGGGCAGGTCGGCCGGGTCGGGCGGCAGGTCGCGCAGGGTCACGTCAACGGTGGTGGCGGTGACGTGGCGCATCTCGGCCAGCGTCCCGGTCTCCACGTTGCGGCCCGGATCGAATGATGCTGACCCGGTCGCACAGCGCCTCGACCTCGGAGAGGATGTGGCTGCTGAGGAAAACGGTCCGTCCGCGTTCCCGCTCGGCCTGGATGCACTGCGCGAATACCTCCTCCATCAGCGGGTCGAGGCCGGCCGTCGGCTCGTCGAGGACGAGCAGTTCGACGTCGCTGGCCAGAGCTGCGACCAGGGCGACCTTCTGGCGGTTGCCCCGGGAGTACGCGGTCCCCTTCTTGGTCGGGTCCAGCTCGAACCGTTCAAGCATCTCGTCCCGACGGACGCGGCTCAGGCCGCCGCGGAGCCGGCCCAGCAGGTCGATGACCTCGCCTCCGGTGAGCTGCGGCCACAAGTTCACCTCGCCGGGGACGTAGGCCAACCGTCGGTGGAGCTCGGTCGCATCCGCCCAGGGATCGCCACCCAGCAGGCGCGCCGTGCCTGCGGTCGGACGTAGCAGGCCGAGCAGGATGCGGATCGTGGTGGACTTTCCGGCGCCGTTAGGACCGAGGAAGCCGTGGACCTCTCCCTGGCTGACGGCGAGATCCAGACCGTCGAGCGCGCGGGTGCGGCCGAAGTCCTTGACCAGGCCGCGAACGCTGATGACATCGGACATGGATTCATCCTACTGACTATTCAGTATCTTCTGAACGATCTCATACTTCTGTAACATGTAGCCATGGATCCGCTCCCGAAGCAGCCGTCCGTCGCCGACTTCGTCGAACGGTTCGCGGCCGGCATGGTCGCCGCGGGAATGCCCAGGATGCCGGCCCGGGTGTTCGCATCCCTGCTGAGCCGCGACGACGGGTCCGCCACCGCCTCCGAGCTCTCGGGTGCACTTCAGGCGAGCCCGGCCGCGATCTCCGGGGCGGTGCGGTACCTCATCCAGCTGCGGGTCATCACCCGGTCCCACCGACCCGGCGAGCGGCGAGACGTCTACCGCCTGGTGTCCGACGACTGGTACGAGATGATCGGCAACCGGGAGCACGAACTGCAACAGTGGGCTGCACTGAGCCGTGAGGGAATCGAAGCGGTCGGCCCCGACACCAGCGCCGGCCGTCGACTGCACGACACCGCACGGTTCTTCGAGTTCCTCACCGAAGAGATGGCCGGTCTGCTGGACCGATGGCACACCGACGTCCGGAACCGATGACTCAGGTCCGAGCGGTGCGGAGTCCGGCGCAGTTCGGGGGTTGATCGCGCAGTTGCGACGGTGCTCGACTCCGCCGGTGAGACGGCCGTCATGTCCTCGTCATGTCACGCTGGCGATGGCTGACCGTCGAAGTCCAGACGACAACGGTCGCGATGACCGGAAGCGCGATGCCTCGCGCCTGCCAGACCCAGGCTGGGTCGAGACCCCACGTCAACGGGACGGTGGCGTTGAAGGCCGCGTGCATCAGACCCGCGAGCAGCACGCTCGCGGTGCGCACGTAGATCCACGTCAACAGCACTGATGACGAGAGCAGGATCAGTGCCAAGGGCCACACCGGCAGCCCCGTGTACAACTGGCCCGGAAGATACAGCGGGAGGTGGAGCGCCAGGAATATCAGTCCCACGACCACCGCGGCCCAGGCCGGGGACCGGCCGTCATCGAGCGCCGCTTGGACGCCGAAGCCCCGCCAACCGAGCTCTTCGAGCAGGGCCGGCACGACGACCACGAGCGGGACCACCAGGGCCGACGCCGACAGAGCGCCGAACAGCCGGTCCGGGGTGGTGAAGCCCAGCAGGCTCCCGGTCAGGTCGATCGCCAGCTTCTCGGCCACGGGTATGCCGAGGGCGGCGAGATACCACCGGGCGTCGACCCGCCAGACGAGGAGTCGACCGGCCAGGCGCCTGACCTCGGGTCGGCCTCCGCTGGCCCACGAGACGGCAGTCGCTGCGGCCGCCGGGATGACCACCAGCACGAACGGAGTGAGGTCTCGGCCGAGCTGCATCGAGACCACGACCGCCTCCGACAGCAGGACGACAAGGGCGAACACCGGCAAGCGGTGGGCGGGCTGGAGTCGGCGTCGCTGCTGGACGCTCACTGCAGACGGGCGCCCCAGGTGGTTCATCGCCGACCGGCCACGGTGTCCACCTCGACCGGGGATTCGGTATCGACCGGACCATCGGCACTCGCGGTCTGGAGCCAGAACCGGCGGTCCAGCACCAGCAGGCCGAGGGCGACCAGGCACCACACGGTGGCGTAGACGAAGTTGAGCCGCTCGAGATCGGCGCCGGAGCCCCACAGGCTGTTGGTCTCCACGCCGCCCTCGGTGCCGTGCGCGATCAGGGTGATCAACACGCTACCGGAGGCGTGGTTGAGCAGCCAGCGCGTACCAGAACGTGACGGCCATGGTGGTCAGGATGCCGATGGGGTGCGCCTCGAACACCGGCATGAAGAACAGCGGCAGATGCCAGCCGGTGACCAGGACGGCCATGATCGCTGTCGCCGCCAACCGTGATCGGCCCTTCTGGAGTTCGGGCTGGGCGAAGCCGCGGAAGCTCGGCTCCTCCATCAGCGGCCCGCCGAACGGGCTGATCGATGTGCATGGCGATGGCCAGCGGCAGGCCGTAGAACGGCGTCAGCATGCGTGAGTGACGGCATCGAGGCGCCGAGCGCGACGTTGATCGAGGTGGACGCGAAGTGCACGAACAGTGGCACCCCGACGGCGACCGCGTACCAGACCCAGCTGACCCGCCAGCGAATGATTCGCGAACCCAGCTGGAGCAGGCCGCGCGGGCCTTCGGTCAGCAGGATCACCACGATGGCCGCGATCAGCACGCCGGGCGCATTGAAGCTATTCCACGGGATGGTGCCCCAGGTCAGGGCGTAGGCGAGGACGAAGAAGGAGATCACCCGGTGGCGTTTGACGAAGCTGATGAAGGTCATGTCGGCTCTCTTTCGTTGTGCAATCGGCGAGGTTTCTCTCACCTTTGCGTCGCCGGAGCCGGCGGACGAGAGGGTGCACAGGTGAACCGATAGGCCGGTTTTCTGGTATGTCCACAGCCGCCCGCCGCGATTACTGTGATGGTGAGCGCGGCAACGCCGCGCTCGCGAAGGGAGGACGCCGTGGCCGACTCGCTCTCCGCGACTGCCTCACCGCCAGTGGTCGAGACGCTGCCGTCCGCCCCGCCTGCTCCCCGATCGTGGATGTTGTGGGCCATCGCGGTCGCCGGGGTCGCCGTGGTCACCGGAACGATGGTCCTCGCCCTGGCCAGCAACAATCTGGCTCAGCCCCGGCTGCGGGCGTTCCTGGTCGGCTGGATCGTCGTGCCGTACGTCCTGGGCGGGATTCTGGCCTGGTGGCGACGGCCCGCCAGCCGCCTCGGACCGTTGATGGTGGGTACCGGGTTCGCGATGGCGGCGACGTCCCTGCAGTGGTTCGAACAGCCGATGCTGGCCAGCATCGGCCATCTGCTCGACATGCTGCCGGCCGCGATGTTCCTGCACGTCTTCCTCGCCTTCCCGACCGGGCGGCTGACCCGCCGACCCGAACAGGTCGTGGTCACCGCCTGCTATGCCGCGGCGCTCGGTCTGCAGGTCGTCAAGATCATCTTGGGGGTCGAGCCCGACAGCCTGTTCGCGATCGTGACGATGCCCACCGGCCGCCAACCTGATCGAGGCCATTCAGCTCTGCCTGGTCGCCGGGCTGTTGCTGGCCGGGGCGTTCCTGCTGTATCTGCGCAACCGGGCCAGCGGCCGGCGGCGCCGTCGGCCGACGGCACTGCTGGTCGACGCGTTCGGGCTCTCCCTGGTCATGCTGGCTCTGCTCTACCTTGCGGCCGTGGCCTCGCTGGCCGGCGTTCGAGACGATCCGGCTGATCACGTTCGCCGCGCTCGGACTGGCGCCGATCGCCTTCCTGTTCGCCCTGCTCGACGCCCGGCTGGCGCGGGGCGAGGTGGCCGAGCTGCTGGTGGAGCTCCGCGCCGATCCGACGACCGATCTGCAGGCCCCGCTGGCCCGCGCACTCCGGGACCCTTCGTTGCGTCTGGCGTACTGGCTGCCGCAGTTCGGCAGCTGGGCCGACCAGGACGGGCAAGGAGGTGGCGCTGCCGACGCCCGACGAGCGTCGGGCGGTCCGCACCATCTATCGCGACGGCGAGCCGATGGCGGCGCTGCTCGTTCGACCGGTCGTTGGACGACGAGCGGGAGTTGCTCGACGCCGTCGCGGCGGCCGCCGGCATCGCGCTCGAGAACGGCAGGCTGCGGGCCGAGTTGCGCGCCCGGCTGCAGGAGTTGCAGGGCTCGCGGGTCCGGGTGTTCGAAGCCAGCCGGCAGGAGCGCCAGCGGCTGGAACGCGATCTGCACGACGGCGCCCAGCAGCGGTTGGTCGCGCTCTCCCTCGAACTGGGATGCTGGTGGAGAGCACGGCGGCCGACGCGCCGGTGCGGGAGCGGCTGACCCGAGCCAAGGGCGGAGGTGTCGGCCTCGCTGGAGGAGCTTCGCGACGTCGCCCGGGGCATCTATCCCGCGGTGCTGAGCGGCCACGGGCTGGCGGTGGCGCTGGAGTCGTTGGCCGCCCGCGCCGGCGTACCCGTCGAGCTGGAGATCGAGTTCACCGAGCGGCTGCCGCCGGCGGTCGAGGTGGCCGCCTATTACGTCGTCAGCGAGGCCCTGACCAACATCGACAAGCATGCCCACGCCACCTCGGCGACGGTGCGGGTGAGCCGGACCGGACCGAGTGTGGTGGTCGACGATCGCCGACGACGGAGTGGGCGGCACCGAGACGGGCCAGGGATCGGGGCTGCGCGGTCTGGCCGACCGGGTCGAGGCACTCGGCGGCCGGTTGCGCGGCCTGGACCCCGGCCGGCGGCGGCACCTGCGTCCGGGCCGAGATCCCGTGTCCGTGACGGGACCGTCGGTGCCCGCGTCGCCCCCTCACGGTGGCCATCGCCGAGGACAGCGTGCTGCTCCGGGAGGGGCTGACCCGCATCCTGGGCGATGCCGGCCTGGACGTGGTCGCCGCGTTCGACAACGCCGACGCGCTGCTGATGCGAGTCCGCAGCGTGCCTCCCGACATCGTCATCGTGGACATCCGGCTGCCCCCGACACACAGTGACGAGGGCATGCGCGCCGCTCTGGAGATCCGCGAGCGCCATCCCGAGATCGCCGTCCTCGTCTTGTCCCAGTACGTCGAACTCGGGTTGGCGATGCAGTTGCTGTCGGAGTCGGCCGAGAAGGTCGGCTACCTGCTCAAGGACCGGATCAGCGACGTCAGCGACTTCGTCGATGCCGTCCGCCGCGTCGCCAACGGCGGATCCGCGATCGACCCGCAAGATCGTCTCGACGCTGCTGCAGCGGCGGCGGAGCGATGACCCGCTGGCGCGGCTGACCCCCCGGGAGCGGGAGGTACTCGAACTGATGGCCTCCGGCACCTCCAACCAAGGCATTGCCGACGCCTTGGTGATCACGCTGCGCGCGGTCGAGAAGTATGTCTCGAGCGTTTTCGACAAGCTCGGACTCCCCACCACCCGCAATGAATCGCGCCGAGTTCTCGCCGTTCTCCTTTATCTGCGGTCCTGAGGAAAGGACCGGCGTCGGAACCGCGAATGCCTTTCGCAGATCTGTAACACCGGAATGTCAGCAATTTCGAGTGACAGCCCACTAATGTGGGCGAGACCGCTGTGGGCCGGGCTGGGAGGTTGCCGTGGAACCGATCGAGAACTGGTCGACCGAGTGGTTGGCGAGCCTGCTGTGGGTCGCCAGGGTGTTCGTCTTCACCCTCGTCGGGTTCACCGTGGTGGCCTGGATGCTGATCCGCCGTACGCGTTGGGGTCGACAGTTCTGGCGGCTGTCGCGGGGGTTCTTCATTCCGCAGGGTCGCGGCTGGATCAACTGGCGCCCCATTCTGACCGTCGCGCTGCTGCTGCTGTTCACCGTGGCTTCGGTTCGGCTCGACGTCGTCCTTTCCTATTCCAGCAACGGTCTCTACACCGCGCTGCAGAAACTCGACCCGGCATCATTCTGGAAATTCGTCGGGATCTTCGCCGTGATCGCCACCGTCAACGTCGTGCTCGTCTTGATCAGTTACTACATCGGGCAGGCCCAGATCATCCACTGGCGGCAGTGGCTCAACCAGCGGATGCTGAACGACTGGCTCAGCGGTTCGGCCTACCACCGCGGCCGGTTCGTCCGCGAGCCGGTGGACAATCCCGATCAGCGCATCCAGCAAGACGTCACCTCGTTCGCGTCGACCTCCCAGGACCTCGCGCTCGGCGCGGTCTCATCGGTGGTCTCACTGGTCTCGTTCACCCTCATCCTCTGGCAACTGTCCGGACCACTGGCCATCCGCGGCATCGAGATCCCCCGGGCGATGGTCTTTCTCGCCTACATCTACGTGATCATCGCGACGGTCGTGGCCGTCCGGATCGGCCGGCCGCTGATCCGGCTGACCTTCTTGAACGAAGCACTATCGGCGTCCTATCGCTACGCGCTGGTGCGGGTCCGCGAGAACTCCGAGAGCATCGCGTTCTATCGCGGCGAGCCGGTCGAGAACGCCGGCCTGATGGCCCGCTTCGCGGCGGTGATCGCCAACACCTGGGCCATCGTGTTCCGGAACCTGAAGTTCCAGGGCTTCAACCTGGTCGTCAGCCAGATCGCGGTGGTGTTCCCGTTGATCATCCAGGCTCCACGCTTCTTCGCCGGGCAGATCACCCTCGGTGACGTCACGCAGACCGGCACCGCGTTCGGCCAGGTCCAGAGTGCCTTGTCGTTCTTCCGCTTCGCCTACGACGATTTCGCCGGCTATCGGGCGGTGCTGAACCGGCTCACCGGACTGTTGGATGCCGACGACGAGGCCCGCGCCCTGCCGACGCCGACCACCGAGGAACGCACGACGGGCCTCGGCCTCCGCGACCTGGACGTGAACCTGCCCGACGGTCGGCCACTGCTGAGTGACTTGGATCTCGACCTCGACGGCGGGGCCGCCCTGCTCGTCAAAGGACCGTCGGGCAGCGGCAAGACCACCCTGCTGCGTAGCCTGGCCGGGTTGTGGCCGTACGTGGACGGAACGATCGCCCGGCCCGAGGCCGGCGAGATCCTCTTCAGTTCCCAACGGCCATACCTGCCCCTGGGAGCGTTGCGCACCGCGCTGGCCTACCCGTCCCCCGCCGAAGGCCTCGGCGACGACGAGGCGCGAGCAGGCGCTGCGCGCCGTCCACCTCGGCCATTTGGCGGGCCGGCTGGACGATGAGGTGGACTGGTCGCAGACTCTCTCCCCCGGTGAACAACAGCGGCTGGCGTTCGGTCGGATCCTGCTCGCCCGCCCCAAGCTGGCCTTTCTCGACGAGACCACCTCTGCGCTCGACGAGGGCCTGGAGCAGGCGATGTACGACCTCGTCCACGAGCGGCTGCCCGAGTGCACGATCGTCAGCGTCGGCCACCGAAGCACCCTGCAGGCCCTCCACACCCAGCAACTCACCCTGCTCGGCGAAGGCCGCTGGGAGGTCACCGCCCCCGTCGGCTGATCACTCCCGAGCCCCCGGGCGGCCCGTTCCCCTGTCGGTTTTGCTTCGGTACGTGTTAAGCCGTCACCTACCGCGGCGAATTCGTTGCCGTAGGCGGCAACACCGCGGTGAGTCCCCTCGTTCCGAGCCGCGGGCTCCCTGGTCCTTCGACAAGCTCAGGAGACGGTGATCGAGCACTTAGTCGGGTCGATCAGCCATAGACCAGGCGTTGGCTGATGGTCGCTTTCGCCAGGCCGCCGCTGAGGTCGTCGTAGAACGGGTGTCCGGGCGTCAGGTCCGTACGGGTGACCGGCTGCCCGAGAAGCGCGGAGGCGTAGAGCCCGGTGACGAACTCCATCGTCGGCCGGGCGCTGGCCAGCGTGGTCTCGTGGCGCCGGTCGGCCAGGAGGTCGTCGACCAGACGGCCGATCTGAGCCGCGTGGCTGCTGGGGACGTCGTCGCCGGCGGACCGTGCCCAGGCGTCGGTATCGCCGTCCGGGGCGGCGGTCCAGGTCCAGTCGGCGTCGCGGTAGCCGTAGAGGTGGTTGACCTCAAGGGTTCCGGCGGTGGTGTCGATCCGGATTCGGCTCAGTTCGTTCGGGGAGAGCAGCGAATTGACGACCGAGCCGACGGAACCGTCGTGGAAGGTGACCATCGCGAGGGAGACGTCTTCGAATTCGACGGGTCGGGCCACCCGGGCGGCGAGGGCGTTCATCGATGACCAGGGTCCGAGCAGGTGGAGCAGCAGATCGATCTGGTGAATGCCGTGACCGAGGGTCGGGCCACCGCCTTCACCGACCCAGGTCCCGCGCCAGTCCGGGTCGAAATAGCTCTCCGGCCGAAACCACAGGGTTTCGCACAGGGCCACCTGCGACATGCCGAGCGCTCCGGTGTTGAGCAGGCGCTTCGCCCGGCGGGCGCCGGAGCCGTGTCGATGCTGGAAGACGGCGTAGACCCGAGCCGGCACTGCCGGCTTCGGCCTCGGCGATCACGTCCAGGTCGGCGAGGGTCAGGCAGGGCGGCTTCTCCAGCAGGACCGAGCGTCCCGTCTTGCAGGATCTGGACGGCGATCTCGGTGTGGGTGCCGGGCGGCGTGGTGACCGAGACCGATGTCGACGGCCTGGTCGGACGAGCAGGTCCGCGACGCTCGGATAGTGGACGGGGACAGTCGAAGCGATCCGCGAACTGCCGCGGCGCGATCGGGTACGACGTCGACGACGCCGACCAGGTCGGGTGCGGCCGGTGCCGGCGTACGCCTCGACGTGGGCGGAGCGATCCCGCCGGAGCCCACGATGGCGACCCGAAGCGGTCGCGGTGGGCGAGGCGCTTCGGCTGGCCGCGGTCTGTTCGGCAGTCGGGGGTGGTCATTCCGCGTATCCGCGGAGAGTGGCCTGTTGCTGGGCCAGGACGCCAAGCCGCATCACCTCGAAGGTGTGCTCCTGCGGGCAGGCCGTGTCGGTGCGGTCGCGGACGTCGCGGACCAGGGCCGGGTAGTAGCTCCAGCGTGGCGTCGGAGCAGTCGATGTATTCCGTGCCGTTGCCGTCGACCACGAAGAGGTGGTCGCTGCCGGGCCGGCCGGCGATGTCGACGTACTTGCGGAGCTCGAGGTAGCCCTCGGTGCCCAGGATGACGAGCCGGCCGTCGCCCCAGGTCGGCAGGCCCTGCGGGGTGTACCAGTCGACCCGGATGTAGGCCTGGGCGGTGTCGCTGCGCAGCAGCACCTCACCGAAGTCCTGCATCAGCGGCGACTCCGGATGGGTGTAGTTGGCGACCGTGCTGGCCACCACCTCGGCTGAGGTGGAGTCGGTGAACCAGAGGAACTGATCGATCTGATGACTGGCGATGTCGGTGATGATGCCGCCGAACCGGTTGCGGTCGTAGAACCACTCAGGCCGACCGGCGCCGCCGGCCAGGTGGGCGCGGTCGCCTTCCTTGTGCGGCCCGAGGCCGATGGTCTGGATCACCCGGCCGATCCGGCCAGCCCGGACCAGTTCAACGGCGCGGGTGACGGCACGGACCTCGAACCGTTCGGAGAAGGTCACCGACCAGAACCGACCCGAATCGCTGACCGCCTGCTTGATCGTGTCGAGTTCCTCGAGGCTGATGCAGCCGGGCTTGTCGGCGACGACGTCCTTGCCGTTCCGCAGCGCCTCGACGGCGATGGCCGCCCGTTGATCGGGGATGGCGGCGGTCACGATCAACTCGACCGTCGGGTCACCGAGCAGGTCATGCGGGGTCGTCGACCCACGGCGCGTCCGGCCAGCGTCGTCGAACCTCCTGCGCCACTGATGCCTCGGGGTCCATGGAACTGACGCCGACCAGCGTGCCGCCCTGCTCCAGGAGCCCCTTGATCTGTCCGAAGATGTGCGAGTGGTCCAGACCGACAGCGGCGAACCGCACCGGCTCCTCGGGTGATGCTGCGGTCATCACGCGTCCTTTCTGGTCGATGTCTAGAGCGACGGCAACACCAGCGCGCGCCAGCGCTGGCTCATCGTACTGAGCACCTCCGTCGGCCGGTGCCGCCCAGATGTCGGCGTTGAAGATCTCCACCTCGACCGGGCCGTCGTACCCGGTTTCGGCGACCATCCGGGTGATGGCCGGGAAGTCGATCACGACCGTCGCCCATCATCCCGCGCGACAGCAGCGGGTCGGCGCGCGATCGGCAGGTTGAAGTCGCAGACCTGGTAGACTGGCGATCCGGCCTTCCCGGCCGGCCCGGGCGACCGTGGTCGGCCAGTTGTCGGGTCCCACCAGACGTGGAAGGTGTCGACCACCACCCCGACCGTGCTCGCCGGGTACGGCGCGGCCAGATCCAGCGCCTGGCCCAGGGTGGACAAGCACGGCCCGATCGGCGGCAGTACATCGGGTGCAGGGCTTCCAGCACCAGCCGGACGCCGCGTTCGGCCGCGTACGGCTCGAGGTCGGCGAGCCGGTCGGCGACCCGCTGCCGGGCCGCCGCGATGTCGCGGTCGCCGTCGGGCAGGCCGCCGACGACCATGATCAGCTCGCTGGTGCCGAGCGTCGCGGCCTCGTCGATGGCCGCCCGGTTGTCGGCCAGCGCCGTCCGCTGGTCGGCCGCGTCGGCCGCGGTCAGGAAGCCGCCGCGGCACAGCGTGCGACACCCGCAGTCCGGCGTCGCGGACCATCCGGGCGGCGCTGTCGATGCCGACCTCGGCGACCCGGTCGCGCCACAGCCCGACGCGCCGGGATGCCCGCCCGGGCGGCCGCCGTCGACCGCCTCGGGCAGGGTCCAGTGCTTGGTGGTGGCGGTGTTCAGCGACAGCCGCTGCGAGGTCGACGGTATCGAGCGGTCAGCGCGTGTCGTCATCGCCGTCCGAGCCGTGACGGACAGCAGGTCGCCGAGCCGGGGGCGGCCAGGTCCGGGTCGAGCAGCAGCCCGGCCCGGTCGGCCAGCCGGAAGGTCTGCGACCAGGTGCGGCAGATCGATCGGCCCGATCTGCAGGCCGCCGACCATGGTGAAGCCGGCCTGCTGGCCGTTCAGCCAGGACAGGAACGCGATGCCGGTCTTGTAGTACTGGGTCGGCGCGGCAGAAGATGTGCCGGCCGAGCTCCTGGGTGGAGTCCAGGATCGCCCGGCCCGTGGCCGGGTCGCCGGCGTCAGCGCCTGCAGCGCGGTGGAGGCCGCCGGGTAGATGGCCGCGAAGATGCCCGAGCAGCGCGTCGGAGTGGTGCGTCGCCGTCGCCGAGGATCAGCTCCGGGTAGTTGAAGTCGTCGCCGGTGTACAGCCGGACCCCGGCGCGGCAGGCCGGCGCGCAGCGCGATCTCGTGCTGCGGCGTCCAGCAGGGACACCTTCACCCCGTCGATCTTGCCGGCTGGCGTGCAGCAGATCGGCGAAGGAACGCTCGGTGGCCGCGGCGATGTCGTCGCTGCCCCAGTAGCCCTGCAGGGCGGGGTCGAACATGGTGCCCAGCCAGTGCAGGATGACCGGGCGTGTCGACCTCGTCCGAGCAGGGTCTCGTAGACCCGGAGGTAGTCGTCGACGCCGGTGGCGGTGCGGGCCAGCGCCCGGGAGGCCATCAGGATGACCTTGGCGCCGGCCGCGGTGACCACGTCGATCTGCTCGCGGTAGGCGTCGATGATGGCGGTCGATCCCGGCCGGTCCGGCGGCAGGTCGGCCAGGTCGAGCTGGTCGGTGCCGGCGCCGCAGGCGATCGCGCCGCCGACCGCGTGCGGCCTCGGCGCCGCTGCGGTTGATGAGTTCCGGGTGGCCGGCCCAGTCCAGGCCCATCCCGCGCTGCGCGGTGTCCATGGCGTCGGCGACGCCGAGCCCGTACGACCACAGTTCGTGCCGGTAGGCCAGGGTGGTGTCCCAGTCGATGACGGCCGGTGCGCCGGGCGACGTTGTCGGCCAGCGGTGCGGCACCACGTGCGCGGCCGCGTAGGCGATCCGGCTGGTGATCGGCGTCGGTCGGCCGCGTCCAGGCGCCCCGGCTCACCGAGGCTCGTACGTGGTCAGCCGTGCCGTCGCGGCTCGCGGGAGTCAGCGAGGCCGGTCACAGCGTGATCTCCGGGATGTCGAGGGGCGGCCCTCGGCGGAGGACTGCAGGCCCAGCTCGGCCAGCTGCACCCCGCGGGCGGCCGACAGCAGCCCGAAGCGGTGCCGCGGCCGGCGACGACGTCGCGCAGGAACTCCTCCCACTGCAACTTGAACCCGTTGTCGAGGTCGGCGTTGGCCGGCACCTCCAGCCACTGGTCACGGAACGACTCGGTGACCGGCAGGTCGGGGTTCCACACCGGCTTCGGGGTGTGCGCGCGCTGCTGGGCGACGCACTTGTTCAGCCCGGCGACGGCGGAGCCGTGGGTGCCGTCGACCTGGAACTCGACCAGCTCGTCGCGGTAGACCCGGACGGCCCAGGAGGAGTTGATCTGGGCGACGACCTGTCGCCGCGCGGGGTCTCGCACTCGAAGATGCCGTACGAGGCGTCGTCGGCGGTCGCCGTCGTACGGCTGGCCGTTCTCGTCCCAGCGGGTCGGGATGTGGGTGACGGCTTGGCGGTGACCGACTGCGAACCGGCCCGAGGATGCCCTCCAGCACGTAGTTCCAGTGGCAGAACATGTCGGTGGTCATGCCGCCGCCGTCTTCCTTGCGGTAGTTCCAGGACGGCCGCTGCGCCGGCTGGCCGTCGCCCTCGAAGACCCAGTAGCCGAACTCGCCCCGCAGCGACAGGATCCGGCCGAAGAAGCCCTCGTCGACCAGCCGGCGCAGCTTGACCAGGCCCGGCAGGTACAGCTTGTCGTGCACCACACCGGCGGTGATGCCGGCGTCGCGGGCCAGCCGGGCCAGCTCGACCGCCTCGTCCAGGGTCTCGGCCGTCGGCTTCTCGGTGAAGACGTGCTTGCCGGCGGCGATCGCGGTTCGCAGGGTCGCCGCGCGGAGGTTGGTCATCGAGGCATCGAAGTACGATGTCCACCGACGGGTCGGCGATCACCGCGTCCGAGGTCGGTGCTCCAGTGCTCCACCTCGTGCCGCTCGGCGAGCTCGGTGATCTTGGCCTCGTTGCGCCCGACCAGGATCGGCTCGACCTGGACCCGGCGGCCGTCGGCAAGCGGGACGCCGCCCTGGTCACGGATCGGCAGGATCGAGCGGACCAGATGCTGGCGGTAACCCATCCGGCCGGTCACCCCGTTCATGGCGATCCGTAGCACTGCGGGGGAATTGGAAGGCGAAGTCGTCACTGGAGTCTCCATCCTGGGTAAGCCTTTTCCCGAGATAGCCTAAGGTGGCCCTGAGAATATGTCAATCGCGTGACGATGGGGGGTGCGCTGGGCTATCGTTGCGCGGAAGACGCATTCCGCAGTTCGTGTGACCGGGGGAAGTTCACCGAGCCGCCATTGGTTCGCCAACGAAAGGGGCTGATCGAGGTGGCTTCCGAACGGGCTTCCGGTGCCGCCACGCTCGAGGAGGTGGCCCGCGCCGCCGGCGTGTCGTTGGCTACGGCTTCCCGAGCGCTGAACGGCAGCACTCGCAAGGTGAACCCCGAGTACCGCGAGCGGGTGCTCGCCGCGGCCCGGACGCTCGAGCTACTCCCCCAACCTGGCCGCCCAGGCGGTCGCCAAGGGCGGCACGTCAACGGTCGCGCTGGTGGTCGCCGACATCTCCGACCCCTACTTCGCGAGCATCGCGTCCGGGGTCATGCGAGCCGCGGAGGAGCGGGGGCTGATCGTGACGATCGGCTCGACGGAACGCCGCCCGGCGCGCGAGACGGCGCTCGTCCGCGTGCTCCGCGGTCAGCGCCCGCGCAGCATCATCCTGGTCGGCTCGCGCTGGGCGGCACACGAATCCGACCGTGAGCTCGCCGATGAACTCAAGGCCTTCGAGAAGGCCGGTGGCCGGGTCACCATGGTTTCCCAGGCCGAGCTTCCGTTCCGCACCATCGACATCCGGAACCGTGAAGGGGCCGCCGCGCTGGCCGGCCAGCTGATCAAGCACGGCTATCGTTCCGCGGCGATCCTGACCGGACCCACGGACCTGATCACGGCACGGGAGCGGACCGCCGGGTTCGCGAACGCGTTCGCGGAGCACGGCCACCCGATCGACGAGAGGTGGATGGTGCCCGGAGACTTCACCCGGGACGGCGGCTTCTTGGCCGCCGCCGAACTGCGCCGTCGGGGTCTCGGCGAGATCGAGCTGATCTTCGCCGTGAACGACGTGATGGCGGTCGGCGCCATGGCCTACCTGCGCGGCACGGCGGTGCGGTTGCCGGCGGATGTCGCCGTCGCCGGTTTCGACGACATCTCCAGCCTCCGTGACATCACTCCCGCGCTGACCACGGTGTCTCTCCCCCTCGAGCTGATCGGCCGGCGGGCCATCGAGCTCGCCCTCGACGACGACCGGGACGGCACCAGCCGGGTGCCTATCTACGGCGTTCCCGTGCTGCGGGAGAGCACTCCGCTGCTACGCCCGTAACCGCGCCCTGATGCTTGAGATGGGCCACCACATCGCGCCCTGAGCCTGCTGCGGGGCACGAACCGCCGATGATTCGGGAAGCGCTTACCCGATTCGAATGATGTCACGGGCGACCGCGTCGGAGTCGAGCCGCCCGTCGGCGACCCAGATGTCGAAACGGCGCTCGAGCGACTGCCCGGGGGCGAGGGTCAGCGCCCGGTCCCAGGCCAGGGCGGAGCCGAGTCCGGGGTAGTCGCTCACCCGGACGAACCAGGGCTCGGCGTGGCTGGTGGCATCGGCTGACGCGACGATGACGGTGGCCGGACCGCTGATCCCAGGCCCGGCACCGAAGTCGGCCGACCAGGCGACCCAGGGTGCGACGGTGCCGTGCACGGCCTGCTCGCCCCGTGCCGTGGGCGTGAAGACGTGCACCCCTTCGCACCGGGGAAAGCGCCAGAAGAAGCCGCCGTAACCGCCGCCCACTCGGCCCTTGCTGCCGGGTGATCCGAGTTCGACCTGATCCGCTGCGGTCAGGGTCGTGGTGAACGTGAGGCGCCACAGGTTCGGCGCGGCCGCCGCCCAGGCGACGCCGCGCTGTTCGACGAGGGCTCGCCGGCCGTCACGGCCGACCCAGTCCAACCGCTGCTGGAAAGCGGACGATTCGAGCTCCAGCGGGCCGCCGGTGACGACTCCGTGGTCATCGAGCCACTCGTAGCCGCGATCCGCGACATACGTCCGGCCACCCCAGAAGTTCGTTCCGTTCACGTCGGGAACGGCCACGCCGACACCGGTGTGCCAGTCGTGATCGGCTGGGTGGGTGGCCGACACGACCACCCCGCCCAGAGTCCGTACGGGATGCAGGTAGGGCCGTGGCGTGGACGTCGCGATGGTGCCGGCCCCGTCGCGGTAGTCGAAGACCTCGGCCTCGCCCACCCGGGCGGAGGTCAGGATCGCGTCGCGACGCGGATGCGTCCATGGCAGACCCAGCTCGGTGAAGGTCTGCCCGGTCTCGGCGGCCTGCTCGAGGGCACGTTCGACATCGTCGACCACGGCCCGCCGTCCTGACCGTCCCCCGACCAGGTGATGTGTCGAGGGTCGATCCGTACGGGTTCGCCCGCCTTGGCCACCGCATCGAGCACGCGCATGAAGGCGCCCGTGCTGGCCAACGGGACGATCAGATCAGCCTCTCCACGGCGGAATGCCAGTAGATTCTCGAGCAGATCTTCGCGGGCGACCTCGACGGTTCGGCTCTGCCCGTCGACCTCGATCTCCAGCCGGTCGGCCGTGTAGCTGTATTCCGCGCGGCCCCGGGATCCTTCGACGTGCACGACGGGATCACTCTGGCTGGACGCACACAGGGTGAAGGCGCAGGTCACCCTCATCCCGGACGTGGTGTGGATCCGCACCACCGACGTGTCGTCGCTGTCGATCGCGTTGGCGCGGTAGAGATCGGTGTCCACCGCCGTCACGTCGTCGGCCTCCCGGCAGCCGATGACCGCCAGCGCCGTGGCCGTGGCATGAGCCAGGGGGTTGGTGACGACGCCGTCGACGACGGGCTGCCCATGGATGCTCCGGCGCCCGGCCCACGGTGACCGGGTCCAGTAGCCGACCGTCCGCGACCAAGCTCCGGTAGCGGCGACTTTGACGATCGAGCCGATACCGAACGCGTCCTCGCGCAGCAGCCGTGGTCCTTCGGCACCGAGGCTCTGGAAGCCGACCTGGACGACGCGGCCGCTTCGTGCCTCGGCCTCGAGCAGCCGGTTGAAGTCGTCGAAGTCCGCGACCGGTGGCTTCTCGAGCAGGACGTCGGCGCCGCCGGCCAGGGCGAGTTCGGCGAGCCGGACGTGCTCGGCGATGGGCGCGGCGATCACCACCACGTCGACCGGTCCCACGGACGCCATGGCCTGCTCGAGGTCGGGGAACATCGGCGTGCCCGCGATGGTCGGCGGTGGCACGTCGAGGATGGGGTCGACCGCCGCGGCCAGCTGCACCACGTCGGCGGCTTGGAGTTTGCCGATGCGTTCGGCATGGACTCGGCCGTAGCCGCCCACCCCGACAAGGATGAGCCGCACCGGCTCGACCCGGCCGGCGTCCGATTGCGGCCCGGAGGGGCTCTCGCTCAGGTCGGTCATCGGAGCTCCGTTCCATCGTGAAAGCGCTTTCTCGTAGTCTGACACGATAGCGTATGGGGCGGCAAGCGACCTCGACGCACGAGCGCCTGGCCTCGGAGGCACGGGCTGAGCGGAAGGAGAACCGGCGTGGTCCCGTCCCCTGATCCCCAACCGCCCAGCCCCTCGCGCCCCAACCCCATCGCCGGATACGAGGACTGGCCCGCGGCCGTACGGGGTGCCGAGCCGTTCGAAGGCTCGACCGACGCGCGCGACCGCGCTGGGTGGTGTCCTCGGGCTGCGTCGACGACCGCCGACTCCGGCGGTCGTCGAGGAGGGTAGCCGCACGGTCGATCGGGTCGACATTCGAAGCTTGCGCTGGTCGGTCGGATACGGGCCCGATACCGTCGCCTGGTTGCTGCGCCCGGCCGGCGTCTCCGGCGATCTACCGGCTGCCTTGGGGATGCACTGCCACGGTGGTGTGCGGTCGATCGGCGGTGAGCAGTTGGTCGATCTCGGTGACGAATCTCATCCCCGGGCGGCCACCCTGCGGGCCGGCTGGTATTCGGGTCGCGCCCCAGCCAACGAGTTGGCCCGACGGGGATTCGTCGTGCTCGTGCACGACACGTTCTCCTGGGGCAGCCGCAGATTCGACCTGTCCCAGCCGACGCCACGACTCGCCGGAACGCTCGAGGCCTACCGGGCGTTGTGGCGGGAGCAGGGCCTGACTTTCGAGCCCGGACGAGCAGTTCGATCTGGCCTCCGGCCTTCACGAGGACACCATCGCCAAGGCGGCCGGTGTCCTCGGCCAGACGTTCGCCGGGGCGGTACTCGCCGACGATCTCGTCGCCCTCGACGTGCTGGCCGGGACCGACGGGGTCGACCTCGACCGACTCTCGACGTTCGGGTTCTCCGGCGGAGGCGGCCGCAGCCTGTTGCTAGCCGCGCTGGACCATCGAGTAGGGCGCCTGCGTGGTGACCTGCATGATGGCGACGTTCGACTCGCTGGTGCCGATGTACCTGGACAGCCACTCCTGGTTGCTCAACGTTCCGGGGCTGTGGGCGTACTCCGACTGGCCGGAGCTGACCCGCTTGGCCCGGGCGCGATTCCTCGTCCAGTACCGCGTTGACGACCCGCTCTTCCCGCTGGCCGGCATGGAGTCGGCGCACCGGCATCTGGCGGCGATCCACGCCGGTCCTGGGCACTACCGCGGGTCCTTCACCCCCGGCGGCCATGAGTTCGACGTCGCGATGCAGGAGGAGGCCATCGACTTCCTCCTCACCGCCAACCCGGTGGATTCGACCGCATAGTCGCGGCCAAAATCACCGGATTGTCGACTCGGTGCCCGCATCCTGGATGAGTCGATCCGGCCGATTGACACCATGAAGCAGATCCTCTAGCATGCGGAAAGCGCTTACAGCCTGAGTGGGAACCAGTCAGCGTTGCCAGCGCGATGACCAGCGAACCGGACCGACGAAAGGTGACACCATGAGCGCTCGACCCGATCCCCTAGATCCGTCCGCCGCTGCACTGCTGGGAGAAAGCGCCTACCCCGAATCCCAGGTCTCCTATGGAGGTGCCACCTACTGGCTGGAACGGTCGGCTGAGGGCGGCAAACGGCTCGTGGCCGAGGCGACCGACGCGTCCGTCTTCGACCGCTTCACCGGGACGGCCGAGAGCGCTGGACGGCAAGACCCGCTTCGTTGCCGAGACCACGGCGGAGAACGCCTTGGCGCTGCGGTCGGCGCTGCCGTGGCTGACCCCATCCCGGATGGGTCTGCATACCTCCGCCGGCTTCGGCGACCGACTGGGGCTGGTGACACCGGGCCACGTGCGCGCGCTGAACGCGGTCGGAGCACCGATCAGCCCGGTCTTCGCCCAGCAGTCCATCCGGGAGATGGGCCGTTGCCATCGGACTCCGCGCGACGTGCTGGACGATTCGACCTGGGGAGCGTTCCAGGCGGGCTGGACGAAGCCGGTCGGCGGCGACGCGGACCACCTGGAACAGCTCGAGGACATCGACGCCACCACCTCCGCGGGCTTCGTCTTCTACACCCTCGACCCGAAGGCCGAGGTCGATCCCGAGGCCGAGCACGCCGATCCGGCCACCATCAAGGCGAAGGTCGAGGCACTCGACTGGTCGGGTCTCGAATCCGACCTCGCGACGTTCACCAAGTCCTATGTGGGACGGCGGATCGACCTCGAGCACGAGGCGGTCGAACTGGATGAGGAATCCGTGCTGCGGGCGATGGCCAAGTACGGTCCGTCCCTCAGCCATGCCATGGCGATGTACCGGCGGCTGCAGGAGAAGGCCATCGACTGCGAGGTGGAGTTCGCCGTCGACGAGACCGACTACCCCACCAAGCCGGCCGAGCATGTCGTGGTCGTCAGCGAGCTGAAACGACTCGGCATGGACTTCATCTCGTTCGCGCCGCGCTTCGTCGGCCGGTTCGAGAAGGGCGTCGAGTACATCGGTGACCTCGACGAGCTGAAGCGCGACTTCGAGATTCACGCGGGGCTCGCCCGGGCGCTCGGGCCGTACAAACTGTCGCTGCACTCCGGCTCCGACAAGTTTTCGACCTATCCGCTGATCGCCGAGGCGACCAAGGGAGTCGTTCATCTCAAGACGGCCGGCACCAGTTGGGCCGAGGCCCTGCGGGTCATCGCGCACAACGACGCCGATCTGATGCGCCAGGTGCTCACCCTCGCGCTGGAGAGCTTCGAGGCCAACCGCAAGAGCTACCACCTGTCCTGCGACCCGACGAGGATCCCCACCGACCCGACCGACGACGAAGTGGCCCGGCTGATGGACGTCGTCGACTCGCGCCAGGTCCTGCACGTCGGCTACGGCGCCATCCTCGACGAGTTCGGATCGACGGATGTACCAGGTCTGGAACGACAACGAAGAGGAGCTCTACGGCATCATCTCCGACCACTTCGTCAAGCACCTGAAGCCGTTCGCGGCGCACGCCCAATAGCCGCCCCCCTTGTCGGGGTAAGTGGCGCGGGCGAGCGGTCTATCGCGCCGTGAGCCCGCCTGAGCGGAACGTCAGCGGCGCGCGTACGACTGCTTGGGCAGGTTGTAGGCCAGGTCGACGGCCGTTTCGAGGGCTTCGGCGAGGTCGAGGCGATGCTCAAGGACCAGACGCGCGAGGAAGCCGGCGTCAACGCGACGGAAGAGGTCGTGGCGGGCCGGGATCGACGCGTACGCCCGGGTGTCGTCCACGAAGCCCGACGTGTTGTAGAAGCCGGCGGTCTCGGTGGCGGACTCGCGATAGCGCCGCATGCCCTCGGGGGAATCCAGGAACCACCACGGTGCGCCCAGCCGGACCGAGGGATAGGCGCCGGCGATCGGCGCCAGTTCCCGGCTGAACACGGTCTCGTCAACGGTGAAGAGGATGACGCGGAACCGGGGATCGGTGCCGAACCGGTCCAGCATCGGCCGCAGCGCTTTGGTGAACTCGGACTGGATGGGGATGTCGTGGCCCTTGTCCTGCCCGTGCCGCTTCGCGATCGCGCTGTTGTGGTCGCGCAGCACCCCGGGGTGGATCTGCATGACCAGGCCGTCTTCGCAGGACATCTCGGCCATCTGGAAGAGCATGTTGGCCGCGAAGGCGGCGACTTCGCCCTCAGTCGGGTCGGCACCCTGCAGGATGCGCGCGTACAGGGATCGAGCCGCTTCGGGCTCCATCGGAGTGGTGTCGGCCAGCAGGTGACCGTGGTCGGTGGCCAGTGCGCCCGCCTCGACGAAGGCACGGCGGCGCTGACGCAGGGCATCGAGGAAACCGTCGTACGTCGCGGTGTCGATTCCCGAGACGGATGCCAGTTCCGCGATCTCGGCCCGCCAGGTCGGCCGATCGAGGTAGACGAGAGAATCGGGGCGGAAGGTGGGCAACACCCGCTCGCCCAGGCCGTCCGCAGCGAGTTTCGCGTGCTGCTCCAAACCTGAGGTAGCGGAGTCCGTGGTCGAGATGACCTCGATGTTGAACCGGTCGAGCAGGGCGCGCGGCCGGAACTCGGGCTCGGCAACCCGGGCGGCGATCTGGTCATAGATGGCATCGGCCGTCTCGGCGCTCGGCACCAGATCGACGTCGAAGACCTCGACGAGCTCGTGCTCCAGCCAGTAGCGCGACGGAGTCCCGCGGTAGAGCTTCCAGTTCTCGCAGAATATCCGCCAGATCTTCCGGGAGTCCGACTCCACCGGGCCGCCGTCCGCCCGCGGCACGCCCACGTCGGCGATGTCGATGCCCTGTGAGGCCAGCATCCGGAACACGTAGTGATCGGGAACGATGAGGAGTTGGGCCGGGTCGGCGAACGGGACGTCGTCGGCAAAGACCTGCGCATCGACATGGCCGTGCATACAAATCAAGGGCAGCCCCTTCGTCTCGCCGTAGATCTCCTTGGCGATACGTCGTTGCTCAGAATCCAGCGGCAACGCCCGGTCGGGATGAAGTTCGAGATGGGTCACGAATAACTCCTTCGGTCGACGGTCTTGCCGAAGCCGGCGGTCTCGGTGATCGCCGCCCGGTGATGTCGGTGAATCCGACCGCGTAGTCGCGGTCGGATTCACCGGGTTGTTGTTAGGAGGCAGGGACGGCTCGGCGGGACAGGTCAACGCCCAGGTTCAGATCGGCGATCTTGACCGGCAGGCCGGTGCGCAGCGACTCGTTGCCGGCCATGCCGACTGCGACCGAGCGGATGCCGTCCAGCCAGTTCGACGGGCGCTCCAGCCAGTCGTCGCCGGGACCGACGAACACGTCGGCCAGCAGCAGCGCGTCCCCGCCGCCGTGGCCCCCTTCGCCCTCCTCGATCTTGATGTTCTGGGCCGCTTCCCAGTGCCGTTGCAAGGTCAGTCGCTCGCCGCCGGTTCGGACCGACTCCGGCTGTGCGCTGGGATCGACCACGATCTTGCCTTCTGCGTCGGTGAGGACGGCGGCGCGTTCGATCACCTCGAGCTCGGCGCGCCCTTCGGTGCCGTTGACGTAGATCCGGTAACCCTCCCATGGCGAATGGGCGTTCAGTGAGTAGCTGAGCGTCGCCCCGGACTCGTAGTCCACGATCACCGCGAGGTTGTCCTCGGTGGTGATACCCGGCCCGAAGACGTCCTGATCGCGGCGGTAGCCGTCGTAGGACTCGTTGTCGAGATAGAGCTCCTTGAGGCGGACGTCGTCGTTCAAGTCCAGCTCCCACGGACTGTGCGGACCGGAGTGGGTGCCGCGTTCAGCCCGGCTGGGCAGTCCGCGCGCGTCGGCATTCTCCGAGCCATAAAATCGCACTCCACCCCGGGCGTACACCTGGGTGGGTGCATCGGCGAGCAGCCAGTTGATCAGGTCGAAGTGGTGCGACGCCTTGTGGATGAGCAGGCCACCGGACTTGCTCTTGTCCCGGTGCCAGCGGCGGAAGTAGTCGGCACCGTGGGCGGTGTCGAGCACCCATTCGAACGTGACCGACAGCGGTGTTCCGATCGAGCCGTTCTTGATCAACTCCTTGAGTCCGGAGTTCCTCGGCGAATAGCGGTAGTTGTGCGTGACCACCACTTGGCGCCCGGTACGCTCGACCGCCGCCGCGATCCGCCGGGTACTTTCCGGGTCGATGGTCAGCGGCTTCTCGACCACCACGTCGACACCGGCATCCAGGCTCCGGACGATCAGATCGGCGTGCGTGTAGTCGGGTGAGGTGATGATCACCCGGTCGGCCCGGGAGTCGGCGATCATTCGTTCGAGGTCGTCGGGCTGCCCGGTGATCACCGAACTGACATCGAGGCCCGCCTCGGCCAGCCATTTGAGGTGCACCGCCAGTCGGCCGGGGTTGGTGTCGATCAACCCGACCAGTTCGGCGACGTCGCGGTGCGGACCGGCCATCGCGCCGAAGTACATCCGGACCCGGTGGCCGGTTCCGACCACGAGATAGCGTGGCTTGGAAGTCACAGTTGTCAAAGCCTTTCGTATTGTGCGACCTCGACCCCACCGCAGGTCGAAGCGGTGCCGGGTCGAGGTCGCGGAGGTTTACAAGCGGTAGCGGATCACTTGCCGCCGGTGGTTGCGATGCCCTTGACCAGGAACCGCTGGCCGAAGAGGAACACCAGGAAGAGCGGGATCAAGGTGACGACCGACATGGCGAACATCGCACCCCAGTTGCTCCCGGCCGTCGCGTCCAGGAACGAGCGCAGCGCCACCGGAACCGTGTAGGCGACCGGATCGGTCAGGTAGATCAGCGGCGTGAAGAAGTCGCTCCAGGTCCAGATGAACGTGAAGATCGCGCAGGTAGCGATCGCCGGACCCATCAGCGGCAGCATCACCCGGCTGAAGATCGCCCAATGGCCGCAACCGTCGATCCGAGCAGCCTCGTCCAACTCCCTGGGGATGCCTCGGATGAACTGGACCATCAAGAACACGAAGAACGCATCAGTCGCCAAGAACTTGGGCAGGATCAGGGGCACGAACGTGTTCACCCAGCCCAACTGGTTGAAGATGATGTACTGCGGCACCACGACCACATGGAACGGCAGCATGATCGTCATCAGCATGATCGCGAAGAACAGCGTCTTGAACCGGAACTGCAGCCGGGCGAACGCGTAGGCGGCCAGTGTGCAGGCGAACAGGTTGCCGGCAATCGCCCCGATCACCACGATGGCCGAGTTGATGATGTAGGTGCCGAAGGGGTAGGTGAGCGAAAACCAACCCTTGGTGTAGTTCTCCAGGTAGAGGTCGTTCACCCACAGGCCCGGAGTGCGGAAGATGAGGTCGTTCGGCCGGAAGGAACTGGCGATCAGCCACAGCAGCGGATAGATCATCACCAGGCTGGCGGCGATCAGGATCACGTGCTTGACCACCGACCGCACCCGGTCGCCCGCTGTCGGACCGTGATTGACCGACTCCCGGCGTGCCGCACCGGTTGATGAACCCGTTGGTCAAGAGGGGTTGGCACTGCGCCCTCAGTTTGCAGATCAGTCACCGTAGAACACCCAATGCTTGGAGAGCCAGAAGTTGAGCGCCGTGAAAGCGCCGATGATCACGAGCAGGAGCCAGGCCATGGCGGCGGCATAGCCCATCTGGAACTGGACGAAACCTTTCTGGTACAGGTACAGCGTGTAGAACATCGTCGAGTCCGAAGGACCGCCGGTCCCGTTCGACACCACATAGGCCTGGGTGAACGCCTGGAAGGCGCCGATGATCTGCAGCACCAGGTTGAAGAAGATGATCGGCGACAGCAACGGAATGGTGATCTTCCTGAACTGCGCCCACTTGCTGGCGCCGTCGACCGAGGCCGCCTCGTAATACATTCCAGGGATCTGCCGCAGGCCGGCCAGGAAGATCACCATCGGTGAGCCGAACGTCCAGATGTGCAACAAGATGATCGTCCACAATGCGGTACTCGGGTCACCGATCCAGCTCCTGGTGACCGGGATGCCGATAGCCCTGAGGAACTGGTTCACCAGGCCGTCGACCTCGAACATCTGCCGCCACAACACGGCAATGGCCACCGAGCCGCCGAGCATCGACGGCAGGTAGAACACCGAACGGTAGAACGGCAGCCCCTTCATCCCCTCGTTCAACAGCAGGGCAATGGCCAGGGCCAGGGCTAACTGCAGCGGAGTGGACACGAACACATAGATGAACGTCACCTTCAGCGAGTTGTGCAGACGATCGTCGGTGAGCATCCGGACATAGTTGTCAACACCGATGAACTTCGGCGCCTGAATCAGGCTGTAATTGGTGAACGACAGGTACAACGAGGCGATCATCGGCCCGATCGTGATCACGACCAGCCCGACCAGCCACGGCAGCAGGAACAGATACCCCGCCTTGTTGTCCCGGCCCGCCTCCTTGGCCTGCCGCCGTTTCTCTTCCGGCGTCTTGGCCTTGACACGATGGATCGTGGAAAGTTCAGAGATGGCACTCATGGCTCAGACCTTGAGGTTCGACTTGAGCTCATCTACGAACTTCTGCGCGGCGTCGGCTGAGCTCGTCCGCCCGTAGAGCACATCGGTCCCGTAGCGGGACAAGACTTCGGCGATCGTGCCGCCGCCCGGGCGGTGGGGCGATCGGGGTGTCGCCCACCTCGGGCTTGATGTCGGCGATGAATTTCGCGACCGCCTGTTGCGCCGGGGAAAACTTGGACTTGACCGCGGCCAGAATCTCGGAGTTCGGCCGGGATGCCCCGTTCAGCCTTGTCGATGTTGGCGGCCGCCGGGTCGTTCGCAAACCAGTTGATCCAGGCGATTGCGGCGTCTGGGTTCTTGGTCTTGGCCGAGGCCGACCACAGCATGCTCGCCTTGTACCAGGTTTTGCGCTCGGTGGCCTTGCCGGTCAAGCTCGGGCCCCGCAGTATCTCCATCAGTCTTACCCCCGGCCGCGTTGCTGATGGCTTCGAGCTGATTGGAGTTCGAGGCCTGCATGGCAGCGTCCCGACGACGAGCGCACTCTGGTCCAGCGGCTTGGCCGCCTCCTCGCTGATCTGCTCGGGCGTTCCAAAGGCCTTGGCTTTCACGCCCTTGACCAGGAAGTCGAACCAGGCCTGGGCTTCGGCTGACCTCGAACCCGAGCCCGTCCGGGGTGAAGAGTTCCTTGCCGTGCTGGCGCACGAACGTGCCGAACAATGCGTCTGAGCCGATCAGACGCGCCACACCGAAGGGCACTCCCGCTTTGGAGGCGACCTCGGCACCAAACTCGATCAGCTGGTCCCAGGTCCAGGTGGTGTCGTCTGGCAGGTCTATCTTGGCCTTCTCGAAAACCTTGGGGTTGGCGAAGAAGAGTGCGCTGTTGATGCCGGCATTGACGCCGACCAGCTTGCCGTCGATCTTGCCCGAGTCGACCGTGCCCTCGACGAACTTCGATACGTCCACCTTGCCCAGGTCGAGGAGCGCGCCACGAGTGCCGTAATCAGCGATGTAGTTCATATCCATCTGGATGATGTCGGGAGCCGTGCCGCCGGCGGTCTGGGTGGCCAGCTTGTCCCAGTAGCTGTTGAACTCACCCGGCTGGCCGCTGATCTTCACGTCGGGATGGGCCTTCATGTACGCGTCGATCTCCGCCTGGGTGTTGGTGTTGCGGGTCGGGTTGCCCCACCAAGCCAGCGTCATGTGCCTGGTGCACTACCACCACCGCCCTTGGCACCGCCACCGCTGGAACCAGGGGCGCAAGCCGCGAGCCCTCCGCTGGCGGCCGCAGCGGCGAGCCCGGCTCCGATCAGAAACTGCCTTCGGCTTACAGCCATTTCTTCCCTCTCGCCGTTGAATGTGAAAGCGTTTTCCGAAACCCTAAATCAAGGATCCGGCGCTGTCAACACGTCTGCTGAAGTGTGATCAAACGCAAATCACCGAACACGGGTGCCGGCGTCGAGGCTGGTACGGTCGGCCAAGATCCGCTCCTACCAAGAGGGATGGTGGCCCGAGGTGCTGGGCGACGCAGCAGAGCCGAACGTCAACGCGTTTGAGCGCAACGCCGGCGGCATCCGTGAGGTGAAGTCCGCGGCCCGCACGGTCGAATTGCTCGAACTGCTTGCCGCGCACCGTCACCGACCGATGAAACTTCGCGAACTCAGCCAGCAGTTGGGCGCTCCGCGGAGCAGCGTCTACGCGCTGATCCGGACCTTGGTCGACCGGGGTTGGGTGCGTACCGATCCCACCGGAACCCTTTACAGCATTGGCATTCAGGCCATGCTGGCCGGGACGACGTATCTGGATGTCGACCCGATTCTCAGGCTGGTCCAGCCGCAGATCAGCAACCTCAGCATGCAGTGATGAGACCATCCACTACGGCCGACTGCAGGGCACCGATGTCGTCTACCTCGCCACCCACGAGTCCACCCAGTACCTACGACCGTTCAGCCGGGTCGGCCGCCGACTGCCCGCTTTCACCACTGGGATGGGAAAGGCGCTGCTCGCCGAGCAGTTGCGGGTGCCACGGCGAGCCCGGGCTGTCGGCCCACCTCCCCGCAACTCTGACCCCGCTGACCCCGCACACCGTCGTGGATCGGGCCACACTATGGGCGCAACCGAGGAGGCTCAGGCGCGTGGCTACGCGACGGATCGAGAGGAGAACGTGCCGCGGCACGCCACCAAGCACACCTTGGAACTGATGGCGCCGGCCGCCACCCACCACGACTACCCAGGGATCTGATCCTGACCCGGCGGAGATCCTCGACGCCTGGGAGAGCGGCGTGCCCGTAGCCAAGGGTGTCCCCCTCGGTGGAGTCGGCGGCCTCGAATATTTCGACGATGTTCGCGGCCCGCTGCCGGACGTCCCGATGCTGCCGACCGGTGGCGTCGGGCTGTGAGGTTAGCGCTTACCTGAACAAGGGCGCAGTCGCTGTCGGCCTAAGCGGCGCCCTGTTTGTCGACGCCCTGCTTCCGGCCGGTGACCTGACGGCTTTAGCCAAACCCGCCGAGCGGGTCGTCGCCGCCGTCCACGCACGCTGATCCTTACTTCGTCTTACCACGTAGCCGGCAGCAGCGAACGTCGGCAGGCCCCATCCGACTTGTCAGAGTCTTAGGGCGCTATAGCGCCCTGAGACTCTGACAAGTCCGGGGGGCGACGACCTATTTGTGCTTGACGTTCGTCGTGACGCCGCGTCAGCGTTGCGACGTCAGCACCGATCCGGACAGGTGAGAGTCTCCGATGAACCTTCCCATACACCCCGACGAGCTCACCGCACCGTGGCTGACCGAGATTCTGCGCGCCTCCGGTGCAGTGAAGCGGGCCAGCGTGGTTGCGTTCGCCATCGAGCCGATGAGCGCCGAGAAGGGCATCACCGGCCACCTGGTCCGGCTCTACCCGACTTATGACGATGCCGAGCCCGCGGCTCCGGCCAGCCTGGTCGCCAAGTTCTCCGGGCTCGACGCTCAGCTTCGGGAAATCGTGCATTCGATGGGCTTTTACGAACGGGAGGTGCGGTTCTATCGGGAACTTGCCGCCCGCACTCCGATCCACACGCCGACCTGTTACTTCGCGGACATCGATGTATCCGAGGGACACTCATTGATCCTCCTCGAAGACCTTGCTCCGGGCCGCAATGGGAGCTGGGTCGCGGGCTCGTCCATTGAGGAGGTGGAGCTGGCGGTGACTGAGATCGCCAAGGTTCACGCGGCCTGGTGGCGGTCACCGATCCTGGATGAGAAGACCTGGTTGAACATGACCGGCATGATGTCGGCCTCGCGGGTACAACCGATCTTCGATCACACGTGGCCGTCCTTCCTGGACAAACTCCTCGTCCCGGCCTCCAGGCAGACGATCGAGGTGGGCGAACTCCTGCACCGACACCTGGAGGCGGTCAATGCCCGGCTGCTCGAGACGCCGCCCCGCACCCTCATCCATCATGATTACGACGCCGACAACCTGTTCTTCATCGATGCAGCCGACTCGCTGGGGCTGTCCGTCATCGACTGGCAGATGACCACCGGCGGCCGGCCGGGCGTCGACATTGCGTGGCTGATCGGCGGTCAGTGCGAGCCGCGGATGCGGCGCGAGAACGAGGAGCAACTCCTTCGCCGGTACCACTCACTGCTGCTGGAGAGCGGCGTGCACGGGTACGCGTTCGAGCAGTGTTGGGACGACTATCGGCTGGCCATGTTGCTGCCCGCCGCCCGGATCGCGGTCGCCGTCGGAGTGAGCCAGACCCCACCCGACGGCCACGGCGGGTTCTGGGACGTCGTGTTCCCGCGGTACTGCCAAGCGATCGAGGACCTCGAGGTGGCCGAACTGCTGAAGACGGAATACCACTGACCCCTCCGACTTGTCAGACTCTCAGCGCGTTCTGGCGCACTGAGAGTCTGACAAGTCGGTGATCAACAGACTCGGGACGGCCAGCAGGCCCGAGCGCACCCCGTCCATGGCCAGCTCCAGCTCCTGCATCCGGAACCGGCGACCGTAGCGGCGCTCGCTCTCGGCCACCATCGACGACAGATGCTCGTCGTGCGCGAGCGCATTGGCCGCCGTGTTGCGGACGACGATCTCGATCCGATTCGGGCCCGGCTGCACGGCCCGACTCACATCGACGGCGTACGGCGGTGCCCACACCATGCCGCACTCGACGTCGTTAACGCGCACCGCGGCCATCACCCCGACCGGTGGGTCGATCTCGGCGCGGTACGAGTGGCCCCGCATCTCCTCCGGCTCGGCTTGTCCGGCGGCCGTGACCGGGGCCTCTCCGAAGTCGATCAGGACGCTGGTTGACCGGTCCAGGTCAGAGAGATCGACCGTGGCCCGATACGTCGCCGAGCCGGAGAAAGCCACGCGCTCAGGGTCGTCCTCCCAGCTGTGCGGAAGATCGACGCCGACGGCCGACTCCTGGTCGGCGAACTGCACCCGCCAGCCGTCCCGGAGGGTCACTCGGCGCTGCTCACCATGATCAACTGTCCGAGCGGCCCCGGGCTCCGCGGACTCCACGTCGCTCAGCACGATCACCGTGCCCTGGTACGGGTGCAGGCTGACGTCCACCCCGTCACCCGGCTGACCGGTCCGAACCACCTCTCCGGTCTGAGCGTCCCACTCCTCGTACCGGCTGCGCGCCGAACGCGGCGACAGGGTGAAGGCGGCTGACGACGGTCCGGTGTTGATCACGAGATAGATGTCGGCATCAGGGGTGCGCCGATGGGTGACCCCGATCTCGCTGTTCGGTGGGCCGATCCGCACGCCCGCCGGATGCGAAGCGCCGACAGCACTGCCGCGAGGTCGGCCAAGCCGCAGGACACCGCCCCGGGCAGGTCGACGGCGGAATCCACCGTGATCACCGCACCGCCCGCAGCGACGAACTTCTGGAACCAGTCCCGGGCCACCGTGGAGAGGCCGGTGGCACCGGAGATGATCACCGGACGGGACGGGTCGGCCGGGAGGAGCGAGAAGGCAGCGTCGTCGATCAGGTCGAAGTCCCAGCCACCCTGCCGGATGACCCGGATCACGTCGTCCCCGACCACCTGGCGTGCCTCGCGCCACGGATCCAGCGACCCACCGACCGCAGTCCCCATCCGGGCCAGAACGTCCTCGTCCGACCCGTAGACCAGCACGTCGGAGACCGGCACGCCCTGGCGCATCAGCCAGCAGAGCCGCGTCAGGTAGCGCGCCAGGGGTGCCATCGACGGCCACCAGGGATTGCGGTCGTCGAGCGCGCCGGAGGCGTAGAAGAGCCAACCCAGCCCGGGGGCGTCGGGCGCGGTGAGTACGGCCAGCCGTGACCGATGAACTGGTTGATGCCGGCGAGCAGGTGCTCGTGCGCCTCGCCCTTGAGATCGAGCGGCGTGGCCCGGAAGGACGGCGAGTGCACCCAGGTCCAGGTCTCCGACGACACGACGTCGCGGCCGTAGAGGTGCGCCGCCGAGGACGCCCACCTGGTCTGGGTGAGCTCGGTCCACCCCCAACCCTCGCCCTCGAACAGGTCGGCGTGGCGGTAGCTGCTGACCATGGCCGGCGGCGTGCCGTAGCTCTGGATCCGGAACGGCACCCCGCGCTCGGCCGCCCAGCGCTGGAAGACGGCGACGAAGTTGTCCTCGTACAGCTCCGCCAGGGTCCGGTGGAAGTCGGCCCGGAATCGGCGTCGCGTCGGGACCGTCGACGAGCAGCCGGTACAGCCGCGGCAGCGGGTCGTAGCCGCGCCGGCGACCGAACTCCCCCAGCGATCCGGGCGTCCAGTCGCGCTCGTAGACCTCCAGGCTGTCGCAGAACACCGAGCCGAGCAGGTGCGCGCGGCACGGCGTCGAGCAGCGGATCACCGACATGGCGCAGATGTGCTCGGCGCGGCGGCCGCGCTGTAGTGGTCGAGGACCGGGCCCTCGGCGCCGAACGGCCGCTCGCTTGACGTTCTGCCCGGTGAGCCGCGCGTACGCGAGCAGCACCTGGCGGGTGCCGGTGCCGTCCGGGATCTCGATCGATCCGTCGACCACCGGCAGCTGGTTGAGCTCCTCGGGCGGTTCCTGCAGCGATCCCGACCCCAGGTAGGCCGCGACCAGCTCGTCTCCCGGCCAGGGCGCGACGACCGGGATCCGCGCGGCGCCCGGGCTGATCTCGCGCCGCTCCCAGTGCAGCTTGCGGGCGGCGTGCTCGGCGGTGATGTGCGGCCCGCCGAACGACCAGCCGCAGCCCAGGGTGAGGTCGAAGCGCAGTCCGAGCTCGTGCGGCCGCGTCCGCGGCGTAGCGGAGATCCGCCAGGAACTCCGGCGACAGGAACGTCCTCGCTGTCCGGGCTGAGCGGATAGACGTAGGCGACCTCGACTCCGCCGAGTCCCGCACCGGCCATGACCGTGAGTTCGCGGTCGATCTCGGCCCGGTCGACGGACGGTCCGAACCACCACCAGCGCATCATCGGCGCGCTGCCGACCGGCGGATCGAGGAAACCTGTACGAAGTTCATCGATGGTCGTTGGGCTGGTCACCCGCACTCCTCAGTGATGCTCGTGCCGAAGTTGAATGGTTTCAACCATAAACCAGGCGGGGACCGGCAGTGCATTCGGGGCGGCGACAAACGAGACGACTCGGGTCCTCTAGGCTCTGATGCCGTGCCACTCTTCGATCTCAGCCTGTCCGCGCTGCGCGACTATCGTCCCGAGGTGTCCGAGCCCGAGGACTTCGACGACTTCTGGCGGCAGACCATCGACGAAGCACGAAGGCACGACCTGATCGCGTCGGAGCGCAAGATCGACAACAAGTTCGCACTGGTCGACACCTACGACGTGACGTTCGCCGGGTTCGGCGGGACACGAGGTGAAGGCCTGGTTGCACGTGCCGAGCGGCGCGACCGGTCCGCTGCCGACCGTGGTGCAGTTCCAGGGCTATTCGGTCGGCCGAGGGTTCCCCCAACTGGACACCCGGTGGGCGCAGGCGGGCTGGGCGCATTTCATCATGGACACCCGGGGCCAGGGCTGGAGCGTCGGCGGCTTCGACTCGACGGCCGACGGCAGCGTCGACGCCGGTATCGCCCACGTCCCCGGGGTGATGACCGCCGGCATCACCGACCCGCAGCGGTACTACTACCGCCGGGTGTACACCGACGCGGTCCGGATGCTCGAGGCGGCCGCCGCCAGCCCGTTCGTCGATCCGGCCGCCATCTTGGTCACCGGAGCCAGTCAGGGCGGCGGCCTCACCCTCGCGGCTGCCGGACTGGCGTCGCTGGTGGGAATCAACCTGGTCGGCGCCGCCGCGGACGTGCCGTTCCTGTGCCACTTCCGGCGGGCGATCGAACTCACGGACAAGGCGCCGTACGTGGAGATCACCGAGTACCTCGCCGCCTGGCGGGATCACGAGGAGGCCGCGTACCGCACGCTCGGCTACTTCGACGGCGTCAACCTCGCCCGGCGGGCGTCGGCGCCGGCGCTCTTCTCAGTCGGGTTGATGGACGAGGTCTGTCCCCCTTCGACGGTCTTCGCCGCGTTCAACTACTACGGCGAGGCCGCCGGCGCGGCCTCGAAAGACATCAACGTCTACCCCCACAACGGGCACGAGGGCGGCGCCGGCTATCAGTTACAGGCCCTGCTGGACTGGTTCGCCCAGCGGTTCACCGACAGCCCCTAGCCGGTCTGGGGCGAGTGCCGGGGATAGCCAAGTCTCTTCACACTTGGCTGACCCGACACGAGATAGGGATCGTGCCGAGCATGTTGAGACGTCTGCAGGACGCGCAGAATCGGCACGATGCGGGCGCGATCGCGGCCGTGTTCGCCGCCGACTATCGAAGTGATCAGCCCGTTCATCCCAGCCGGAGCTTCGTCGGCAACGATCAGGTGCTGACCAACTGGTCGACAGTGTTCGCCGGCGTTCCCGACTTTCACGCCACGCTCATCGCGTTCGCCGGTGACGATCAGACTGAGTGGGGCGAACGGGAGTGGAGGGGCTCGCACCCCGACGGCTCGCCGTTCCCGATGAGAGGCGTCACCATCGTGATCGTCGAGAACGGGCTGATCAGGGCGGCCCGGCTTACATGGACCCGGTCGATTCCGACGGCTCTGACATCGACGTGGCCGTCCAGGACCTGTACCGCCCACCCTCATCGACCTGATCTCCGACCACCGCGTACGAGGCATAGGGCGGCTGCATCTCGCTCATCTGTCGCCCCTAGAATCCGCGGCATGGAGTATCGACAACTCGGCCGCTCGGGCCTTCGGGTCTCGGAAATCACTCTCGGCACCATGGGTTTCGGTGGCAGCGGCTGGGCCGCTGCCGTCGGCCAGATCGACGTCGACGGCGCCCGGCGGCAGATCGCGCTCGCCCGGGATGCCGGCGTCAACCTGTTCGACACCGCGGATGTCTACTCCGGCGGCACCTCCGAGGAGATCCTGGGCCAGGCGCTCGGCTCCGACCGCGAGGACGTGCTGATCGCCACCAAGGTCCGGATGCCGATGGGCGACGGCCCCAACGACGCCGGGCTCTCCCGGCACCACATCATCCGCGGCGCGGAGGCGAGCCTGCGTCGACTCGGCACCGACTACATCGACCTCTACCAGGTGCACGAGTGGGACGGACACACGCCGCTGGAGGAGACGCTGCACGCCCTGGATCACCTGGTCCAGTCGGGCAAGGTGCGCTACATCGGCTGCTCCAACTACGCCGCCTGGCAGGTGATGAAGGCGTTGTGGACGTCCGAGCGCGAGGGGGTGTCCAAGTTCGTCAGCCAGCAGGTGTACTACTCGCTGCAAGCTCGCGACATCGAGTACGAGATCGTGCCGCTCGCGATCGACCAGGGCCTGGGCATCCTGGTCTGGAGCCCGATCGCCGGCGGCCTGCTGTCGGGCAAGTACCGCCGCGGCGTAGAGGCGCCCGCCGGCAGCCGCCACTTGACCGAGTGGAGCGAGCCGCCGGTACACGACGAGGACAAGCTGTACGACACCATCGAAGAGCTCGTGGCCATCGGCGCGGATCATGGCGTCTCGGCGGCCCAGGTGGCGTTGGCCTATACGTTGGCCAAGCCCGGGATCACCTCGGTGGTCGTCGGTGCCCGGACCGAGGAACAGCTCGCGGACAACTTGGCTTCCGCCGATCTGGAATTGTCCTCCGATGAGCTCGATCGGCTGGACCGGGTGAGCGCCCAGCCACTGCTCTATCCCCACTGGCACCATGCCAACACCTCCAGCGACCGTCTCAGCCCGGCGGATCTCACCCTGCTCGCCCGTCATCTGAACGGCTGACGCCTCGGCATTCGCCGGGCGAACCCGATCCGTAGCGGCGCCTGATGAGTTGTGCCATCGTTGATGGCGCCGCAGCGAATTGCGGTCGGACACCAGCGAGGAGAGATCAGTGGCGGTCAATGCTTTTCTCACGTTCTTCGACAAGGCCGACGGCGAGTCGATCCAGAAGGGCCACGAGAAGTGGGTCGAGCTGCAGGGCTGGGACTGGGAGGTCGAGGCCGAGTCCAGCTGGACCAAGGGGGCGGCGCCAGTGTCGGCAAACCGGCGCCGGGAAGCCTCAACTGCGTGCATGCATTCGATGGTTCGTCGATCGTGGCTCTCGGCTACATCTGCACCGGCCGGGCATTCCCGAAGATCCAGCTCGACGTGACGCGAGACACCGGCAAGGGCAGATCAGACGCCTACTTCGTCATGACGATGACCGACGTCTACCTGACCAAGGTCAGCCTGGCCGCCTCGGAGGAAGGGCAGATCAGCCAGCGGATCGAACTGATCTTCAAGACCGTGGCGATCGACTACCGGCCACAAGACCGGAAGACGGGCAGTGTTGGCGCCGGCTCGACCTTCAATTGGGACATCCCCGCCGGGACCGCGTCGCCCTCGGCCTAGGCGTGATCGAGGGACTCCGCACCGTCGAAGGCGACTTTCGGGGCATCGTCTACGCCTGCCGTAGCTCCCGCTCCGCCTCAGAGTGATTGACAGCGAGCCGAGAGCAGTCGGAGAGTTGTTGGATCGACTCATCAAGGGGGGATGACCATGCGCAAGGTGGTTCACTTCGAGATCCCGGCGGAGGATCTCAGCCGAGCAAAGGCGTTCTACGGCTCCGTCTTCGGCTGGCAGATCGACACGATGCCGATGGCGGGGGGCGAATACACGTCTCTGCGGACCACGCCGATCGACGAGAGCACCCAGATGCCTAGCGAGCCGGGCGCGATCAACGGCGGCATGATGCAGCGCGACGAGACCACGCCGGCACCGGTGATCACCATCGACGTCGACGCCATCGACGAAGCACTGAAGGAGATCGAGGCCTCCGGCGGAAGCACCGTCCAGCCGCGGACGGCGATCCCGGGGATGGGGGCGTTCGCCTACTTCAAGGATCCGGAGGGCAACGTGCTGGGGCTGTGGGAAACCACGCCGTAGCGCGCCCGCAGCTCAATGGCGAAGATCCTTACGGCGCCGCTTCAGTCGGACGGATGCGGGCGATGCCTGACGGCGGCGAGGCCGATGATGATCACCACGGCGGTGATGGAGCCGGCGGCCATGATCGCCGCGAGCACGACGATCTGGAAGCGGCCAGCCTCCAGAGGCGACACGCCGCCGAAGATCGCTCCGACGAAGGCACCCGGAAGCGTGACCAGACCGGTGGTCTTGGTCTGATCGGTGGACGGGATCATCGCGGCGTGCAAGGCCCGTCGCGCGGACGTGCGCGTCGCCTGCCGTGGTGTCGCACCGAGCGCCAGCCAGCCCTCGACGTGATCCCAACCGTCGTCGACCAGTTCCAGGAACCGCCGCCCGGCCAGGGTGGCGAAGGTCATCGCGTTGCCGATCACGATCCCGCCGATCGCCAGCGCGTATCGCGAGGTCAGAGCCAAGGCTCCGGTGACGAAGACGATGGTCAGGCTGACGGCGATGCCACTCGCCATCGCGCCACCGACCAGGGCGAACTTGCGGCCACTCCAACCCACCCGGCGGGTCGCCGTCACCGCCGCGACGCCGTACATGACGGCCAGCGCGGCGGCGACCCAGAGCGGCTCCCGGATGACGCGGCCGAGCACGAAGCTGATCGCCGCGAGTTGCGCCGTGCCGCGGAGCACGGCAAGGGCGGGAGCGAAGCGCTGGGGCGCCTGGTAGGCCCAGAGCACCGCTGTTGTGACCAGTACCAGAATCCCGACGCCCAGCAGCGTGTGGGTCACAACCTGTCCCCTTTCCGCAGGCACTGCCGGTATCTCGCAGTCGACACCGCACCTCCCTGTTGCTGTCAGCCCCGATCATGCTCAGCGGGCCCCTACCGATGAAAGGCACCCATGACCACGCCGGACCAAACCGAGGACGACGTACGCATCATCCAGGCCAGGTTGTACGCCGACGACCGCGACGCGCTGTTCTCGCTGATCGCCAGCCACTCGTTGGACTTCGGCTGCCGGCCCATCGCCCAGCGCGACGAGTCCGAGCAGCTCTACACACCGGCCTTGCTGTCCTCCCGCGAACTGCAGGAACTGCAGGACGAGGGCGTACGCGTCAGCGTGCAGGTCGAGACGCTGATGGACCAGACGACGGCCGCAGCGACGATCGGCGACGGTGATCGGTTCGAGGGCGGGCAGCGGGCGCCGCAGGGCGCCGGGTCCCGGGACGAGGGCCGCACCGCCGAGATCGGCCTGATCATGAATGTCGACGAGATCGGTTCCGCGATCGACGGGCTGATCAACGAGTTCGGCCTGCCGACCATCACCCTGCCCAACGGCACCGCTGAGGGCGCGCCGTCCACCGGCGGGCAGGTCGGGGACGTGGATCCGGAGCTCTATCACGTCTACTTCACGGCCGGCGTGCACGCGCGGGAGCGTGGCGGACCGGACTGTCTTATCTACTTCATCTCCGACCTGTTGCACGCTCAGCGGGCCGGCACAGGACTCACGTACGGGGCCAAGACCTACAGCAACGCGCAAGTGATCAAGGCGCTGAACACTGGCATCGTGTTCTTCCCGCTGGTCAACCCCGACGGCGTCCGGTACGACCAGGACACCGACAGCCTGTGGCGGAAGAACCGCAACCCGGCGAACGGCGACGGCACCCCGCGCTCGATCGGGGTCGATATCAACCGCAACTACGACTTCCTCTGGGACTTCCGGTCGCATTTCCACCCGTCAGTGGTCAATTCGAGCAGTCTGGCCTCCGACAATCCACGGCTCGACACCTACCACGGCCCGGCGCCCTTCTCCGAGCCGGAGACGCGCAACGTGAAGTGGATCCTCGACCAGTTTCCGCGGTTGCGCTGGTACATGGACATCCACTCCGCCGCCGGCGACATCCTCTACAACTGGGGTGACGACGACAACCAGAGTGTCGACCCGAGCATGTCGTTCCTGGATCCGCGCTGGGACGGCAGGCGCGGGGTGGTGACCATCGACGACTACCGGGAGTGGATCTCCGACCGCGACGGAGCGGCGGCTCGCGGCGTCGCCCGTCGGGTGGCCGGCGCCATGCGGGCGGTCGGCGGTCGGTCGTTCAATCCGCTACAGGCGGTCGGGCTCTATCCGACGTCCGGCGCCAGCGACGACTATGTCTTCAGCCGTTTCCAGGCCGACCCGAACACGAACAAGACCTATGGCTACACGATGGAGTTCGGCTATCCGACCAACTTCTATCCGACCATCCCGGAGTTCCACCAGAATGTGGTCGACGTCGGCGCCGGACTGATGGAGTTCTGTCTTGCCGCCAGCGACGTCGGGTTGGCCTAGAGATCATCTGCCGTGAGCCTCTCGAACAGCGAGATGGCGGTCCTTCGACAGGCTCAGGACACGAACCGCGGACATGAACCATCCCTGAACGCGGGCGGGGTTCAGCCGACGAAATTTCCCGCCAGGCTGCGGTCTGTCGGGCGTGTCGGAGGCGTCCAGGGCCGTGGCCGAGGGCCGGGATCGTCATCGGTCATGATCATTGCCGCGCCCGCCTGCCGTCTGGCATTGGTTGGACCCGAGTGCTCTTCGACCGTGACGAACGCCCTGGTGATCTGACCGGTGAAGATTTCGCCCGTGATGCGGTGGACGACGGTCGTACCGTCCGCGCAGTGCATCTCGTGCACGAAGCCGAGCGAACAACGATCCGCTTTCGCTTCGACGATGTGATGGACGATATCGGGCGCGACCATGGCCTCGATCCAGCGCGCAATGCCCGGTCTGCCTCGGACGATTCGGACAGCCTGCTCGGGGTGATCGCGGTCGATGATCTGAACCTCGGCATGCTCGGCGTACAGCGCAACCTGGTAACCGGAGTTCGATTCGACGGATTGAATCAGGCCGCTCAAATCAAAACTGGTCTGCGTAGTCACAAATTGCCTCGTACCCAAGAACGGCTGCCGATAACCACGTTGCCTGATTTCGCGTACGGGAACCGCTGCGTGTATGGCGTCATATCGGGCTCGCCTGGTGCAATTCTTGGCATTCCGACAGTTCAACTCACCGAAGCAACATTCGGCCCATTGCCGGGCGTCGCGGGTGTGACGATCAGGTGAACATC
This sequence comes from uncultured Actinomycetota bacterium, assembly GCA_963723815.1. Taxonomy (GTDB): domain Bacteria; phylum Actinomycetota; class Actinomycetes; order Propionibacteriales; family Propionibacteriaceae; genus Microlunatus. The sequence goes on from CAVRSH010000048.1 coordinate 69,301, forward strand.
TACCGCGTCGGGCGCCGGCCTATCCGATCCGGCGGCGCGTCAGTGCGGCGAGGACGACGGCGAAGAGCACTGCGGCGGCGGTGGCAATCGAGAACGCGGCCACTACACCGAGTGGTTCGATGGTCACGGCGACCAGGAAACAGAACAGGGCGAAGCCGTCGAGGCCGGGAACGATCCCCCGCAACAGGGCGATGACCGCCCCATGGCCCTGCTGCGCCGCGACGAAGGCGCAGACCACGCTCAGCGCGATCGGAAATGGCGCCAGCACACCGGTCACGGTCGGACCCAGGGAGGCGGCTAGACCGGTGATGAGCAGGACGAGGGCGCCGGTGGCGACCGCTCGCGCCGGCAGGTCCCACCAGGGTGTGGGCACTCGTTCTGGCGCCGGGGCCTCGAACCGCCGCAGCAGCAGACCGGCCCCGTGCAGAGCCAGGACGGCGAGCGCGAGGGCGATCCCCGCGGGCACGTTGAAGCGGGCCAGAACCAGGTCGGCCAGCAACACCGTGACCCAGGCCGTGGCCAGCGTGAGCAGCCAGCCGTGCCGCCTCGACCCGTAGGCGAAAACCAACGCGAACAAGGCAAGCGGGACAACGCCCAAGGTGGCCGCGCGCGCCGCCTGGGCGGCGAACTGGGTGCCGTGGTCGAGGTAGACGATCAGCAGGATCGGCCCGGCGACGATCGGCAGGACGACGACGATCCCGGCCAGCCGGGGACCCCACCGACGGCCGACGAGCGACGAAGCGACCACCAGCAGCGGGGCGAGCAGCAGCTTCACAGCCAGGATCGTCACAGCGGCCAAGTCTGGCAAGGATCCGCGCGGAACCGTGTATCACCAGCTTGGCGTGCTCTCTCTAAGCCGTCGTCAATCCGTACGGTCTCGGCCACCGCCGACCCTAACCGAGTCGAAAGAGAGAACCCATGTCCGAAGTGTCGAAGGCGTCACCGCTCCTCCGGATGCAGCGGCGACCCAGCGAGGTGGTGAGCGAGCTCGAGGCGCGCGCCGCGGCGGTGGTGCGGCCGTTCAGCCTGCCCTTGCTGCGCATCTCCCTGGGAGTCGTCTTCATCTGGTTCGGCCTGCTGAAGGTCGCCGACGCGACCCCGGTCGGTGACCTGGTGGCCGGTACGGTGCCCTGGTTCGATCGTTCCTGGTTCGTTCCCGCGCTGGGCGCGGTGGAGGCGATTCTCGGCGTGGCCCTGCTGGTGGGCCGGCTGCTCACAGCCGTCTGCGCCGTCCTCGCCGCCCATCTCGCCGGGACGTTCCTGGTCCTGATCATGCAGCCGCAACTGGCCTTTCAGGACGGCAACCCGCTGCTGCTCACCACCGTCGGCGAATTCGTCGTGAAGAACGTGGTGCTCATCTCCGCGGCGCTGGTCCTGGCCTCCAAGTTGCGCGATTCCCGCCAACCGCACCACCGGTGACGGCGAGTCGGCCGGCTCGTGCCCAGAGCCGGCCGACATGGGAGGATTCCGCCGTGTCGGCAGATCCGCTTCCCCTCGTACCCTGCGATCTCGATGCCGCCGCGCGGCTCTGGGCGGACTACGCGACCGCGTTCCCGGCAAACGTCGAGGCGTGCTCGGACCACGTGGTGCTCCGGTTGGGGGACCAGCTGCCACTCGTCGACAAGTTGCTGAGCCTGGTCATCGACGGTCCGAAGCGGGCGACGGCGGGGCTGGTGGCCGATTTCATCGCCGAACGTGAACCCCTTCCCCGGATCGGCGGACACATGATCGCCTGTGACGGTGCCGGAGTGCCCAGGGTCGTGCTCCGCACCACCGAGCTGCGGATCGGGCCTTTCAGCTCGGTGGACGCGAAGTTCGCGTACGACGAGGGCGAGGGTGACCGGACGCTCGAGGGCTGGGTCGAGGGGCACCGACGCTACTTCGAACGGGTCAGCGCGGGGCGTGGCGCGACCTGGCACGAGGACGACGAGGTGGTCTTCGAACGGTTCGCAGGTGGTCTGGCCTGCGGAGCACTCCGACCACTGAAACCCATTAGCATCACCATCGTGAGCCGCCATCTGACCATGAACACCGTGATCCACGCCGCCGTTAGGCGCGACCTCGCCCGTTTCGGACGTGCTCTGGACGCTCTGCCCGTCGGATCGCGGAAACGAGCGGCCGAACTGGACGCCGCCTGGCGGCACCTGGACGGGCAGCTCTATCACCATCATCACGGCGAGGAGACCATCTTCTGGCCGGCGCTGCGGGAGCTGGGCGCCGACGAGTCGCTGGTCGGAGATCTCGGCGGCGAGCACGAGCGGATGGCCGAAGCCATGACCCGGACCCGGACGGCGATGTCGGCGTTGGCCGGCGATCCGAGCGAGGAGCGCCTCGCCGAGGCCAGGGCGGCCTGCGCCGCGCTGAGCGATGCCGTCGACAGCCACTTCAGCCACGAAGAACGCGACCTCGAGCCGATGATGGCGCACTCGATCGACACGCCACAGTTGAAGAAGGCTCAAACCGCGATCCGCAAGACCCAGACTCTGCCCGAGGCCGGGGGCTACCTGACCTGGTTGCTCGATGACGCCGATCCGGACGCCCGGGCGTTCGTGACCCATGAGATCCCGAAGCCGGTGGTGTTCGTCCTCACCCGCCTGTTCGGCGGCTCCTACAACCGAGTCGCTGCCGCCTGGCGCTGAGTGCCACTCAAGCGGCCAGCCCCTGCCCCGGTTTCCCGTCGAGGGACGGCAAACGTGGGTCCCCGCGGCCGTCCCTGCCCCGGTTTCCCGTCGAGGGACGGCAAACGTGGGTCCCCGCGGCCGTACCTGCCCCGGTTTCCCGGCGAGGGCCGGGAAACCTGCCGGCGGGCCATGCCTAGGATGAGGGCGTGTCAGCGACCTCGGTGTTGTTCTTGGGCGGTACGGGAATCATCAGTTCGGCGTGTACTGAGCGCGCCCTGGCCGTGGGCATGGAGGTTTTCGTGCTCAATCGGGGGACGTCGACGACTCGACCGGTGCCCGCCGGCGCCCAGACCCTGGTGGGCGACCTGAGCGATCCGGACTCGGTCCGCGCCGCTGTCGGAGATCGCGAGTTCGACGTCGTCGCGGACTTCCGCGCGTTCACCGTCGACGACGTGACGAGCCGACTGGATGTGTTCCGGAATCGGATGGGCCAGTACGTCTTCATCAGCTCGGCGTCGGCTTACCAAACCCCACCGGGACGGCTGCCGATCCTCGAGTCGAGCCCACTGCGAAATCCGTTCTGGCAGTACTCGCGCGACAAGATCGCCTGCGAAGACCTGCTGGTCAAGGCGTACCGCGACGACGGCCTGCCGATGACCATCGTCCGGCCTTCTCACACCTACGACAAGACGCTGCTCCCGTTCGACGGGGGCTGGACCGTCGTGGACCGGATGCTTCGGGGAGCCGAGGTCGTGGTGCCCGGCGACGGCACCTCGTTGTGGACCCTGACTCATCACCGCGACTTCGCGCACGCGTTCGTCGGCCTGCTCGGCCATCCGGCCGCCATCGGGGACAGCTTTCACATCACCTCGGACGAGTGGCTGCCGTGGAACGAGATCTACCAGACCGTCGCGGCGGCGGCGGGGGTCGAGGCCAAGCTCCTGCACGTACCCTCGGATGCGATCGCCGCCATCGATCCCGTGTGGGGCGCCGCTCTCCTGGGGGACAAGGCCCACTCGATGATCTTCGACAATTCGAAGGTCCGCCGGCTCGTCCCCGACTTCACCGCAGTGATCCCGTTCAACCAGGGCGCGCGCGAGATCATCGATTGGTACGGCGCCGATCCCAGCCGGCAGCAGGTCGACGCCGAGATGGACGCCAACATGGACGAACTGGTCAGCCGTCACCGGGTCGGGGCGGGAACCGCCGGCCGGTGAGGGCCTCCCGGCGCATCCACTGAGCCACTCGGACGAGAATGAAAGGCTAGCTTTCGTAGCCTTTGACCAATCAGAGAGTTGTCCTATGCGATGGATCGACGCCGAGAAGCCCGCGCTGGTCGAGACGCTCCGGCACGCCGATCCCGAGGCCCCGACGCTGTGCGAGGGCTGGACCGCTCGGCATCTGCTGGCTCATCTCGTGCAACGGGAACAGGACCAGTTGGCCAATCTCGGGGACATGATCATTCGTCGACCACCGGGCCAGGAGAAGTACCTGGGCCGGCTGGTCGACGATGCCCGGACGCCCGAGGGTTACGACGCCCTGGTGACCAGGTTCGCCGCCGGCCCGGTCCGGTGGTCAGCGATGAACTGGGCCGCGGAACCCCTCAACTTCGCCGAGTACGTGATCCATCACGAGGATCTGCGCCGGGGCGGCGCGACCCCGGCCGATCCGCGAGTGCTCCCAGACGAGGAGCAGCGGTCGATCTGGAAGCGGCTGCCACTGTGGGCTCGGGCGGTCTATCGCCGGTCACCGGTCGGAGTGGCCCTGGCGACACCCGGCGGAGAGGTCCAGATGGTGCACAAGGGCACTCCGGCGGTGGTGCTGACCGGGGAGCCGGTCGAGTTGCTGTTGTACGTCAGCGGGCGCCGGGAAGCCGCGCGGGTCGAGATCTCCGGCGCGCCCGATGCCGTGGCCGAATTCGACCGCTGGGTCGGGTCTGTTTGATCTATCTGCTCGCGCCTGGCGCTTCTGACGCGCACTCGCGTGGTGACTTCGCCCTCGATATCAAGGTGAATCACCCACGCGAGGTCAGCACCGGATCACTCAAGGGAACTGATGTCCTCCGGCACATCGACGGCGTACTGCTGGAGTACGGGCAGTTCGATCACCTCGAGCGCTCGGGCGTTCGTCGAGGCCAGCACCACCGGCGCGGCCGCACCGGCGGCGTAGGCCTGCACCCACCGCGGAGCAACCACGCACCAGCGATCACCGGGATGCAGACCGGGAAAGCCGTACTCGGGCATCGGGGTGCTCAGGTCGTTTCCGACGCTGCGCTGATGCTCGAGGAACTCCGCCGTCGCCACCACGCAGATCAGATGCACGGCTTGCTGCGGCCCCGACGTACAGCAGCCGTCCCGGTAGAAACCGGTGAGCGGATCCGTTCCGCAGGCCTGCAACTCACCGCCGAGGACGTTCAGTTCACCGGTCACACGCCAAGTGTGGCCCAACAACCATGCGGTCAGGAAGCGTCAACCGAAGGTTGACTTTAGTGCTCCGTCAACCTAGCGTTGACGCATGACGACTTCACTACCTCCGACCACCGTGCGGCTCGACGACCTGATCGCCGCTATCACCAGCGCTCACGACGACGTGCTCGAGCAGCTGTCCAATGCGTTGCTGCTCGCCGAACGACTCGACGAGGTGGCCGACCAGCTGATCGGCCACTTCGTCGACCAGGCGCGGCACTCCGGTGCCTCCTGGACCGACATCGGTCGGAGCATGGGCGTCACCAAGCAGGCGGTGCAGAAACGGTTCTCGGCCAAGCCGTCCGGCCTCGATCCGAGCTCCGGCTTCAGCCAGTACACCGACCGGGCCCGGACGGTGGTCGTGACCGCCCAGCAGGAGGCCTCGGCGGCACGGAACGACCACATCTCCATCGCGCATCTGGTGCTCGGCCTGGTCAACGATCCGGGATCGACCGCAGCGCGAACCATCACCGACCTGGGCGTCGACCTCGAGGCCGTACGCCGGGTTGCCCGCGCCAGCCTCCCCGAGACCGTGGGAACTGTTCCGGCGCTGATCCCCTTCGACCAGCACGCCCGGGACGCGCTCGAGCAGACCTTCACCGAGGCGCACCGGCTCGGCCACCAGCAGGTCGGCACCGAGCACATCCTGCTGGCGATCCTGACCGTCGAGGACGGCACCGGCGTGCTGGCCGGGCTGGGCCTCGAGGCGCCGGCGGTCGAAGCAGCCCTCAGAGACCGCGATTCAGCTGAATCGTGATCTGCTCCGTTTCGTCCGGGGTTGTCCACGATGCCGGCCTGGCCGCAGCCGCCCGATAGGGACGGGTTCCGCCGGTCACCCCCAGGTGACCAACGGGGGCAGCGCCGATGCGCGGAGCCAGAAGGCGGCGGCACCGACCAGCGCTGCGCCCGATCAGCTCGTCGGCAGGTAGCGCACCATCAGCACGCCGTCGATCCGGGCGATCGCGTCGATCACCGACTGCGGTACGTCGCTGTCCACATCGACCAGCGTGTAGGCGAGGTCGCGGCGCGACTTGTTGGTCATCGTGGCGATGTTCAGTCCGGCCTGCGGCCATCTCGTGGGAGATCCCACCGACCATGTTCGGCACGTTGGCGTTGGCGATCGCCACCCGGTAGCGCGACTCGCGCGGCATCACCACGTCCGGGAAGTTCACCGAATTCTGGATCGTGCCGTCGAGCAGGAAGTCGCGGAGCTGGTCGGCCACCATCACCGCGCAGTTCTCCTCGGCCTCCCCGGTCGACGCGCCCAGATGCGGGAGCACGATCACCCCCGGCTGGTGCTGGAGATGGGGGCCGGGGAAGTCGCAGACGTACTTGCGAGAGCTGCCGATGCAGCAGCGCCTCCAGTACCGCCATTTCGTCGACCACGCCGGCCCGGGAGAAGTTGAGCACCACCGCGCCGGCTTCATCTGGGCCAGCCCGCCGGCGTCGATCATCCCGCGGGTGGCGTCGATCAGCGGCACGTGGACGGTGAGGAAGTTGCTGTGCTTGAGCACCTCACCGAGGCTGTGCGCCTTCTTCACCGTCGCGGGCAGGCTCCACGCCGCCTCGACGGTGATCTCGGGGTCGTAGCCGATGACGTGCATGCCGAGCTTGATGCGGCGTCGGCGACCAGGCAGCCGATCTTGCCGAGCCCGACGACACCGAGAGTGTGCCCGGCCAGCTCGTAGCCGGCGAACGCCTTCTTGCCCGCCTCGACCTTCGTCTCCAGCTCCGGATCGTCGGGGGCCAGCGAGTCGACAAACTTCAGCGCGCGGTCGAGGTTGCGGGCCGCGAGCAGCATCCCGGCGAGCACCAGTTCCTTGACCGCGTTCGCGTTCGCACCCGGCGCGTTGAACACCGGGACCCCGCGCGGCTGACATGGCGGTCACCGGGATGTTGTTGGTGCCGGTGCCGGCCCGCCCGATGGCCAGCACCGATGCGGGGATCTCCACCTTGTGCAGGTCGGCGGACCGCACCAGGATGGCGTCCGGCTCCTCCTGCTCGGCCGAGACCGCGAACCGATCCCATGGAAAGCGCTCGCAGGCCCGCGCCGGAGATGTGGTTGAGGACCTGGACCCGGAAGCTTGTCGACCACGCCTCAGCCCTTCGCCGCGGCGAACTCGGCCAGGTACTCGACCAGCGCCTGGACGCCCTCGATCGGCATCGCGTTGTAGAGCGAGGCGCGCATGCCACCGACCGAACGGTGACCCTTGAGCTGGACCAGGCCCGCTCGGTCGCGCCCGGCGAGGAACTCGGCATCCAGACCGGAGTCCGCGAGGGTGAACGGCACGTTCATCCGCGAGCGGTCGGCCGCGCGACCGGGTTCGCGTAGAAGTCTGAGCCGTCCAGATAGTCGTAGAGCAAGGCGGCCTTGGTGAGGTTGCGCTCTTCGGCGCCGGCCAGCCCGCCGGTCGCCAGCAGCCGCTTGAAGACCAGCCCGGCGATGTAGATCGCGTACGTCGGCGGGGTGTTGTACATCGAGTCGGCCTTGGCGTGGGTGGCGTAGTCCAGCATCGCCGGCGGCGCCGGATCGCCGGCCCGATCAGGTCGTCGCGAATGATGACGATGGTCAGCCCGGCCGGGCCGATGTTCTTCTGCGCGCCGGCGTAGATCAGCCCGAACCGGCTCACGTCGACCGGCCGGGAGACGATGTTGGAGGACATGTCCGCGACCAGCGGCACGTCGCCGGTCCGGGCACCCAGCCGAACTCGACCCCGCCGATCGTCTCGTTGGCGTGTAGTGCACGTAGGCGGCGCCGGCGAGAGCTGCCAGCCGCCTGCGCCGGCAATACGTGAAGGAGCGGTCCTCGAGCTCGGCGGCGACATGGACGTCGGCGAGTCCGCGCGCCGCCTTGATGGCCTTCTTGGCCCATTCGCCGGTGTTCACGTAGTCCGCCGTGCCCGGCCGCGCGAGCAGGTTCATCGGGATCATCTCGAACTGCAGCGAAGCCCCACCCTGCAGGAAGAGCACGTGGTAGTGGTCCGGGATGCCCAGCAGCTCCCGCAGATCGGCTTCGGCCGCCGCGGCGATCGACATGAAGTCCTTGCCGCGATGGCTCATCTCCATCACCGACTGACCGGAGCCGCGCCAGTCGAGCATCTCGTCGGCGGCCTGGCGGAGCACCTCCTCCGGGGAGGGTCGCGGGGCCGGCGCTGAAGTTGAAGACACGTGCCATCTGCTTCTCGATCCTGAAGGGTGCAGCGAAGGCCGCCGGGGAAGGCGACCATCGTGGAGATTACCGCCGACCACGGACCGCTTCGGCGCTCGACCGCCAGACGGTACGCGGGCCGGCCCTGATCAGGCCCGGCGTGAACGCGCCCGGGAGATCGCTCTCGCACCCGCCCCAGCCGTCGTCGCCACGACGACGACGATCACGACCCACATCCACCAGGGGATCGAGCCGGAGGACGAGTCAGCGCCATCCGACGTCGGAGCCGGAACCGTCGCGGGTTGGCCACCACCCACCCCTTGGGCGGAGAAGGTCAGCGTGCCGGAGACGGGATGGCCGTCAAGGGAGGTCACCCGCCAGGCCACCGTATAGGCGCCGGCCGGCGCGCCCGGGGCCAGATCCTGGGTGACGGTGTTGTCGACCAGCCGGGGGCTGCCCTGCGCCACCTCGCCGGTCGGGCCCGGTCACCAACACCTGGGTACCCATCGAGACGGCCGGCTCGTCGAAGGTGAGGACGACTGCGGCCGGTGCCCGGGGCACGGAAGTGCCGTCGGCGGGGCTGCTCGAGATCAGCACGATGTGGGCGGCGGCCGGCGTGGCTGTTCCGCCCGACGATCAGCAACGCTCCGGCCAGCACGGCCGCCAAGCGCCCGGGGCCACCGGACCGCCGGCCGCGGCCGGTTCGTCACTGGACCGTCTTGCGGCGTGCGCTCAGCAGCGCGACGACCAGGCTGAGCGCCGCGACCACCAGCGCGCCAACGGCCAGCCCTCGGGCGATGCTGTCGGTGCCGGAGGAGGACGCGGCAGCGGGAGCCGTCGCCGGCACCTGCGCAGGCTCAGCCGTGGTGATCTCGAACGCGGGCGCCGGGTGCTCCGGTTCGGGGCCAGACGCCGGTGTCGGTTCGTCCCAGGCCACGACGGTGCCGTCGGAGTACACCTGCTCGGTCGGGAAGAGGATCGGCCGGCGGCGGGAAGCGGTCCGGCCGAGATCGAGAACTCCTGATACTCGCCGGGCCCGATTCGGGTGTCATTTTCAGCTGTCCAAGTGACCGTGCGCACCGCCTTGGTGATGGTCGTGCCGAACGACTGCACCGGCTCGGGCAGCGGCGCCTCGGTCAGCTTCGCGGTCCAGCCGGGAACCGGCTTGGTGCTGACGTAGAGCAGCGGGGTGTCCTGGGGCAACTGCACCGCGACCTTGACCGTCCCGGCCTTCTCCGCCTCGTTCGGAACCCGGAAAGTCAGCGCGCTGAAGGATCCGGATGCGGTGCTGTCCGAGTACCCGGACGTGCGCCGAGGCGACGTTCGCGCTGGTCAGGGCCAGCCCGGCGAGCAGGACGATGGCTGCCGCTCGGAGAACCAGTTCCGAACGGTGCGGCCGGCGCCGGTGGCAGCGAGATCTCGGGTGGCGTCGGCGACCTGGTACGTCGGCATGCACGGCAGAAGGTGAAGTCATGGCGGGTCCAATCGAAAAGTCATCAGGTCGGGAAGGGCTCGCCGTCCGGACGCCCGGCGGCGGGACGCAAGAGCAGCGCGGGTGTCGACGCATCATCGCCAACCACGTCGCGCAGATTCCTAGATGATCTTCACGAGAATGGGCGGCCCGCGTAGGGGCACCCGGTGAGACCGGCGCCATCGGCAGATCGGACACCATGACGGCGGGCGGCCGCACCGCACGGCGCCGAGCCGACCGGTCGGTCGGTGTCGCCGTCGCCGCGCTGACCACCCGGTCCGCGGTCCGCCACAGCCAGGCCTCGCCACGCGCCAGCAACCATGCGGTCGCGAGAACGGCGGCCGAGTGCGCCAGCCACATCGCCGGCGCGGCCAATCCGAGGGCCGCACGACCCATCCCCTCGCCCGTCCCGGCGACACAGCCCATCGCACCGAGCGCTCCGCCGTGGTGCGCGCCCGGGATCGGCCCGCCGTCGCAGCCGGTCGTCGCGGCAGCGGTGCTGAACAACCAGTGCAGCAGCGCCTGCTCGACGGCGAGCAGCGCGACCAGGACGCCGAAGCGACAGCGCCGGGCGGTTGCCGAGCCGGCAACCAGGCCGACCAGCAAGCCGGAGACGACCAGGACGCCCGCTGGTGGAAGTGGCCCGCCACCCAGCAGGTGCGCCGTCGTCGCCAGGGTCATCGACGTCGCGCCGAGGGAACCGACCCGGACGGCCCGGACCGCGCCCCGGGCCGGCGAGCCGATCACAGCTGTTCGTCCTTGCGCCCGAGGTCGGCCAGTTGCCGGTTGTAGCGGCGCAGCGCCGCGTCGTCGTCCCGGTCGGCCTGGCGGTCGAGCCGCCGGGCCTCCGAGGCGTCACTGCGCACCCAACCCACCAGCAGCGCCACCGCCAGAAACAGCGACGGAATGTCCCCGGCCGCCCAGGCGATGGCCCCACCCTTCTGCTGATCCATGAGCAGCGCCGCGTCGTCGGTCTGGCCCAGCGCGTGCCACCAGTCCGGAGCCAGCAACGTGTTCGAAGCCATCAGCGCGATGCCGAAGAAGGCGTGGAACGCGAGCGTCATCAACAACAGCACCAGCCGGAACGGGTAGGGCGGCCGCGCCGGGCCAGGATCCAGACCGACCAGAGCCCAGATGAACAGGTAGCCGGTGGCGAGGAAGTGCACCGTCATCAGCACATGCCCGGTATGGGTGAACATCGCCAGCTCGAACAGCCGCGAGTAGTAGAAGACCGAAAGACTGGCGGTGAACAGCACCGCCGCAACGATCGGGTGACCCAGCACCCGCAGGACCCGGGAGTGCACCATCCGCAACAACATCTCCCGCAGCCCGAAACTGCCGTCCGTGCGGGCGCGGATCGCCCGCAAGGCCAGTGTCAGCGGGGCGCCGAAGACCAGCAACAGCGGGACGATCACCATCAGCGCCATGTGCTGCACCATGTGGGTACTGAAGTGCAGCCGGCCGTAGACCGCTGGCCCGCCGCTCGTGACGAAGATCAGGGCCAGGCAGCCCGCCGCCCAGAAGACGCTCCGCTGGACCGGCCACCGGTCACCGCGTCGATGCAGACGCCAGACACCGGCCGCGTACAGTCCGGCGAGGGTCAGCGCGACGGCCAGCCACAGCGTCTCGGGGTAGAACGCGCTGAAGTAGCGGCCAACGGTGATCGGCGCCGGGGCCGGGTAGCCGAGCAGCAGCGCCACCGGATCGGCCTGGGTCTCCGGTGCCGGCGGCGCCGACCTGGACAGCGCGACCGCCAATCCGAGCGTCGCGCCCATGAACAACAGCTCGACGATTGCCAGCCGCACGAAGCCCTGTGGCGCGGTGTTCAGCCGGCCGATGGTGAACCGGCGGTGCAGCAGGCCGGCCAGCCCGAGCAGCCCCAAAGCGACGGCCTTGCCGATCACCAGCAACCCGTACGGGCTGGCCAGGGCCGACCAGCCGCCGAGGCTGAGCCCGGCGTTGACCAGTCCGGAGATCGCCACCAGCACGAAGCACCAGCCGGCCAAGGTCGAGTATCGGGCGACCACGACTGGCCGTTGGGACTGCAGCCGCCGGCTGATCAGCAGTAGTCCCGCGAGGCCGCCGACCCAGACGCAGACCCCGACCAGGTGCAGGGCGAGGCTGTCGACGGAGTTCATGTGATCGGCCGTACCGGCTGCGTGCCCGGCCAGCGCCAACGGCAGCAGCGCCGCGAGGGCCAGCCCGGCCGCCCAGGCGACGGTCGTGATCCGGGTCGCCGACAGGGTGAGGTTGCCGACGACGATCACCAGCAGCAGGCTGAAGCCAAGCGCGCGCCCGAGATCGATCTGGGTGACGAACGAGAGCAGCACGCCACTGAAACCCGGTGAACCCAGCTGGAAGCCTGAGACGTCGGAGGCCGTGAAGACCAGCACCAGGAGCCCGAGCACCAACCAGGCGATCACCGCGATTCCGGCCAGGCGGACGGCGTGGAGCCGGACCCCGCCGAGCTGCCCGGGGTCGTCGCCCGGCTCCGGTGCGAGGCACCAGGCGGCCAGCACGAGCAGACCGACCGAGACCGCCGCGGCGAGATCGTGCCCGGCGCGGGCCGCCGGCAGACCGTAGCGGACGATCACCCCCGGATCGAAGGGCCCGACGGCCAACCTCCCCTGCACCGCCAGCAGGCCGACCGCCATGCCGATCGCCAGCAGACCGGCGCCCGCCAGGACCAGGACAGGCCCGCGGCCGGATCCGGGGACCTGCCTCAGGTGTCGAAGTGGTCGCGGGCACCGTCACAGTCTAGGAAGCCGTGGCCGGTTTCGGGCCGCCATCCGCGAGCCCGGGCTCAGCTCGGTATGAACGCGAAGGTGTCCGGATGGGCACCGGTGCGCCCCTCCTCGCCCCTGTCCAGCGCGCTGATCATCGCGATGTCGGTGTCGTCGAGCTCAAAGTCGAAGATCTCGAAGTTCTCCTTGATCCGGGCCGGGGTGGTCGACTTGGGGAAGATGATGTCACCGCGCTGCACGTGCCAGCGCAACGTCACCTGGGCGGTGGTCTTGCCCAGTCGATCGGCGATCGTGGTGATGGTCGGATCGTCGAGGACCGCACCTTGGGCGATCGGTGACCAGGCCTCGGCGGCGATGCCGTGTTCCTGCCCGTAGCCGCGGACCGCTTCGTTGGTCAGGTACGGGTGAACCTCGATCTGGTTCACCGCCGGCACCACCTCGGTCTCGGCGGCAAGCCGGCGCAGATGAGGGACCTGGAAGTTGGAGACCCCGATCGAGCGGGCCCGGCCGTCACGATAGAACTCCTCCATCGTCTGCCAGGTGGACACGAAGTCCCCGTCGTACAGCGTGGGCAGCGGCCAGTGGATCAAGAACAGGTCGACGTAGTCGAAGCCGAGCGCCTTCAGGGTGCCGTCGAAGGCCGCGCGGGCATCGTCGGGCCGGTGGGCGCCGTTGTGCAGCTTGCTGGTCACGTAGACCTCGCCCCGGTCGAGACCCGCCGCCCGGATGCCGTCGCCGACCCCCTTCTCGTTCCGGTACGCCTCAGCGGTATCGATGTGGCGATACCCGACCTCCAGCGCCCGTTGCACCGCCTCAGCGGTCTCGTCGGGCTCGATCTGGAAGACCCCGAAGCCGAGCTGGGGAATGGTCTGGCCGTTGTTCAGAGCAAGATCAGGAACAGAGCTCACCGTGAGCATCTCCTTCTTTCGTCGATGGGTCGCGTTTGCCCGACCGACCTTAACGACTGGAGGGAGAGCCGAAGGCCACACCCTCTCCCCGCGCTCTCCACACTTCCTCCAAGGATGGCGCTCCGCGCTCCGCGAGATTGGAGCCATGCCTACCACCACTGACCGACACCACGAGGTGATCGTCGTCGGCGCGCGCGCCGCGGGCGCCTCGACCGCCATGCTGTTGGCCCGGATGGGTCACGACGTAGCTCTCGTCGACAAGGCGCATTTTCCGAGCGACACGTTGTCGACCCACGCCCTGTCCCGCGGCGGCATCGTCTCGCTGAATCGTTGGGGCCTGCTCGACGACGTGCTCGCCACCGGCGCGCCCGCCGTCCGGCAGGTCACGTTCGGGACCGCCGAGGGCGAGTTGACCCGGACGATCAAGCTGACCGCGGGCGTCGACCTCCTGCTGGCGCCGCGACGGCTCTGGCTGGACGCGCTCCTCGCCGACGCCGCCAAACGGGCCGGCGCCGAGCTGTACCTGCAGACGACGGTACGGGATCTGGTCCGCGATGCCGATGGCCGGGTGACCGGAGTCACGACCACCCACCAGGCCTCCGGGGAGGCGCGGCTGACCGCAGACCTGGTGGTCATCGCCGACGGCGTGCGGTCCCGGCTGGCTCGTGCGGTCGGCGCGCGCAGCCTGACCGAGTCGATCTCGCCGAGCGGCACGTTCTACGGCTACGTCGACGGCTTGGACGATCGCGGTTTCGAGTTCCACCTGGCCCCGAGAGCGATGGCCGGAGTTTTCCGGACCCACGACGACCAGGCGTGCGTGTGGATCTCCAGCCCGACTGCGGAGAGCCGAACGCTGCTGTCCGCGGGCGCGGATCGGCCGGCGGCGCTGACCGCGTCGATCGCCGCGGCGGCGCCTGGGCTCGGCGCCCGGTTGCGCCGGACGAGCTGGGCCTCCCCCATCCGCGGCGCCATCAACCTGCCGAACGTCGTCCGCCAGCCGTACGGCCCGGGGTGGGCTCTGGTCGGCGACGCCGGCTATCACCGCGATCCGATCACCGGCCACGGGATCACCGACGCCTTCCGCGACGCCGAGTTGCTGGCCCGGGCGGTCCACCAGAAGCTGAGCGGTGAGCGCGACGAGACGTCGGCACTCAGCGGCTACGCCTTCGCCCGCAACAAGTCGATCGGTGAGATCTTCGGCCTCACCAAGGCGCTGACCGCCTTTCCCGGGGTGCCGCGCTTCGTCGAGTTGCAGAAGCGGCTCAGCGACGCCATCGAACGCGAGGCCCTGACCCTGGCCGCCCAGCCGCACCTCGTCCCGACCCACACCGATCACCCAGCGGAGGTGCAGCTCATGTCCTGACCGAACCGCCCGACCACACCGGGGCCTCCATCAAGACCAACAATTCCCAAAGCCCAGCACAGAAAGAACATCACCATGACCGTTATCGACCAGACCACCATCCGCAACGGCGTCGACACCGCCGCCCTGTTCAGCACCCTGGACGCCGTCCGGGAGCATCCCGAACTGGCCGGCTTCCAATTCCGCGCCACCAACACCTGGATCAGCGGCACCCACAACCGCAGCGAGATCAACGGCTACTACGGCGCCGGCCAGCAACACCAGCGCCCGGAGAGCTTCCGCTACGACGCCGATCACCCGCCCGTCCTCACCGGAAATGATCAAGGTCCAGCTCCGGTGGAGTATCTGCTGCACGCCCTGGCCGCCTGCCTGACCAGTGGGCTGGTCAACATCGCCGCCGCTCGCGGCATCCGGCTCGACCAGGTCAGCTCGACAGTCGAGGGCGACATCGACCTGCTCGGCATCTTCGGGCTGGACCCGAACGTGCGCAACGGCTACCAGCGGATCAAGGTCAGCTTCATGATCAGTGGCGACCGCTCGGCCGACGACCTCCGGGCTCTGGTCGAGCAGTCGCGTCGCCGGTCGGCCGTCTGGGACGTGCTGACCAACGGCACCGCGATCGACATCGAGGTGAACGTCGGCTGATCAACGCCCTGTGGTTTCCGTACGTTTCGCACCCGCGGGGGCCAAGCGCGCGAATCCAGGAGCTGTGGGCGGTCGTGTCGCACCCGCGGGTGCGAAACGTGCATTCCCGTGTCCTGAGCCTGTCGAAGGACTGCAGATCTAAGCCGTTCCGACCGCGAACAACTCCAATCGACCGGCCGGCTCCACCTCGTGGATGCCGGCCGGTTCGAGTACGAGCCCCGATCCGGCCAGCAGGTCGCGCCCGGTCGCTGACGTCCACAAGGCGCCGGCCGGGGCGATCTGAGCCAGCCCGACCGCCGTCTCGACCGCGAAGCCGCTCAGTACCGGATCATCGCGGGCGACCTCGGCGATCACCAGGCTGCAGGCGCCGTCCCGCCTGTCCAGCAACGGCCGCGCGGCGCGTACGGCGGTCGCCGGCCCGTCAAACAGGACCAGGCGATCACCCCGCCGAGTTTCACGGACCCGGCCGCCTGCGGCGCTCAGGCCGTCGAGCAGCCGATCGACGCCCGGACCGGAGACGCCGAGCACCGCCGCCAGCGCCAGGGCCGGCTGCGGCCGACCCGGTGCCGAAGCCAGGAATTCTTCGATTGGACCCAGGATCTGCTCGGGATATCCGGAGACGAAATGGTCGTCGCCCGGAAGCTCCACATAGCGAGCGCCGGCGATGTGCTCGGCCAGGTAGCGCCCGTTCGGCACCGTGACGATCGGGTCGCCGGTGCGGTGCATGATCAGCGTCGGCACCCGAACGGCCGTGAGTGCCTTGCGCACGTCGACGAGGGCGTTCATGTCCATCAGGGCCCGCACGGTCGACGGTGTGGCCGCCGTCCGGCACCGCATCGACCACCATCGAGCCATGGCTGGGTCGGCGGAAGGGGTGCGCATCCTCATGTCCGCCTCCCAGTCCCAGGTGGAGATCAGCTGATCGGTGTAAGCGATCCGGTCCTCCATCCGCTGGGCCAGCGGATAGTCGGGCGACCAGGTGCGTTTCGCGTACGAGGCGAAGAGCACCAGTTCGCTGACCCGATCCGGATGCGTCGCCGCGAAGAGCACCGCCATCGGTCCGCCCTCGGAGTAGCCGAACAGCGTGGCCCGCTCCGATCCGGCCGCATCCATCACGGCCAGCACGTCGTGCATCCGGGTCTCCAGGTCCGGGACACCGGACGGCCGGTCCGACATGCCGGTCCCGCGCTTGTCGAATCTGATCAAGCGGCCCATCCCTGAAAGCCGCTCCAGGAAATGATCATGAGCCGGGTTGCCCCAGTCCAGCTCCAGATGGGAGATGAAGCCGGCCACCAGGACGATGTCGCGATCGCCCGATCCGGTGACCTGGTAGGCGATGCTCAGCCCATCGGACGTGGTGTAGCGCACCGGAGAACGCTCGAGGGTCGGCGTCGAAGTCGGTGGGCGGTGATCATGGACTTCGCGCACCTGAGCGACGAAGCGGTAGCCGCGGCCGTGTGAGGTCTTGATCATGTTCTGCACCCGGCCGTCGTCGCCGAGCGCTCGGCGGATCTGCTTGATCCGGCTGGTGACCGCCGTCTCGCTGACGAAGCGGCCACCCCAGATCTGATCCATCAGCTCTTCCTTGGCGACGACCCGGTCCCGGTGCTGAACGAGGTAGACGAGCACGTCGAAGGCCTGGGGCTCCATCGGGACCGGCATGCCGTCCCGCCGCAACTCGAATCGTGCAGCATCGAGTTCCATCCCCGCGAAGGCCACCGCCATGTCCTCAGCCTTCCACGGTTCTCCATCGGGTCTCCACAACTCCGCCAAGTTTGCCGGCGCGATTGGGCCGAGGCTGGTGGACATGACGACGAACATGATCATTCGAACCGACCCGGCAATGGCGCCTGCGGCGGTCAGCCCGTCACCGTTGCGGATGGCCCTCGCCGACGCGCTCGCCGTTGCCGCGGGCATGATCGCCTTCGGGGTCGCCCTGGGCGTCACGGTGGTGACTCTGGCCTCGAGCCGGCTCGCCGGCCTGCTCGGCGGGGCCCTCGTCTACGGCGGCAGCGCCCAGCTCACCGCGATCACGCTGATCGACCGCGGCGTCGGCATCGCTGCGGCAACCCTCACCGCGGCGGTGGTGAACCTGCGGCTGCTGCTGTACAGCGCATCGCTGGCCCCGCGGTTCCAGAGCCAGCCAGGCTGGTTCCGCTGGCTCGCACCCCACTTCATCATCGATCAGACGTATCTCATGTCGACCACCCGGATGTCGTTGGAGGGCAGGGTCTTCCGCCGCTACTGGGGATGGATCGGCGGGCTGGTGTTGATGATCTGGACCGGATCGATCGCACTGGGTATCGGTCTCGGACCGGTGCTGCCCGAACTGCCTCATCTGGGCCTGGTCGCGACCGCGCTCTTCGTGGGTCTGCTGGTCCCCCGGCTGACCTCACGGCCGGCCGTGGTGGCCGCCCTGGTGGGCGGGAGCGTCGCGGCGATCACGTCGGCCGTGCTGCCGTCGATCGGCATCGTCGCCGGCGCGCTGGCCGGCGTCGCGGCGGCCCTCTGGGTGAGCAACAAGAACACAGCCACCGACCAAGATCAGGAGAAGCTGAGATGACCGAACTGATCGTGATGGGGCTGCTGGCGGCGGTGTGCTGGATCTTCCGGGTCGCCTTCATCAGTCTCGTCCCCGCCGACCGGCTCCCCGCCGGCCTGACCCGTGGGCTGGAGTACCTGGCACCCGCCGTGCTGGCCGCGATCGCCGCCGTGGAGGTGGTCGCCGTCGTCCGCGACGGCGACCTGGTCGGCAATGCGGCGACCGCGGTCGCGATGGCGGTGGTGGCGGTCGTCGCCTATCGCTGGCGCAACCTGACCCTCACCGTTATCGCGGGCTTGGTCAGCATCGTGATCATCGACCTGCTGGTGCTCAGCTGACGAATCGGACGACCGGGTCCCGGCCCCCGGGCCGGCTCAGCGGCGGGGGTTGTGCGACGACTTGGCCACTGTTCCAGCCGCCCGGACCGCCCGGTCCTCCGAAGCCACCCGCTCGTACTCCGGCACGTTGCCGGTCGACAGCACGACCACCGAGTGCGCCTCTACCGTGTGCTTCGAACGAGCCTTCCACGGCTTGGCGTTCGCTGGATCGACCGCGCCACTGGCGGTGTCCAGCCGGACCAGCCAGTTGTCACCGAACGCCTTCGGTGGCATCACGAAGCTGATCGGTTCGTTGTGGGCGTTGAACAGCAGCACGAAGTGGTCGTCGGTGATCCGCTGCCCGCGGTTGTCCGGCTCGGGAATCGAGTCGCCGTTGAGGAAGACCATGAGGCTGCGCGCGAAGCCGGAGTTCCAGTCGGCATCGCCCATCGGCGAGGCGTCGGGCTTGAACCACTCGATGTCGCCGATCGAGCTCTTGCCGCCGTGCCGGGCATCGCCGGCGAAGAACCGGCGACGGCGCAGGGCGGGATGCGCCTTGCGGAGCGCAATGGCCCCCGAGGTGAACGCGAGCAGGTCCTTCTGGTCGGCGGTCAGATCCCAGTCGACCCAGGAGAGGTCGTTGTCCTGGGCGTAGACGTTGTTGTTGCCTCGCTGGGTCCGGCCCAGTTCATCGCCGTGGGCAAGCATGGGCACCCCCTGGCTGACCAGCAGCGTGGTGATGAAGTTGCGTTGCTGCCGCAGCCGCAGAGCGTTGACACCCGGATCGTCGGTCTCGCCCTCGACGCCGCAGTTCCACGAGCGGTTGTGACTCTCACCGTCATTGCCGCCTTCGCCGTTGGCGTCATTGTGTTTCTCGTTGTAGGACACGAGATCGCGCAACGTGAATCCGTCGTGGGCCACGACGAAGTTGATCGACGCCGTCGGCCGGCGGGCCGAGTGCGCATACAGGTCACTCGAGCCGGTGATCCGGGACGCGAACTCGGCCAGTGAGGCCGGTTCTCCGCGCCAGAAGTCGCGGACGGTGTCGCGGTACTTGCCGTTCCACTCGGTCCACAGCGGCGGGAAGTTGCCGACCTGGTAGCCGCCGTCGCCGAGGTCCCACGGTTCGGCGATCAACTTCACCTGGGAGATCAGCGGGTCCTGCTGAATGATGTCGAAGAAGGCCGACAGCTTGTCGACCTCGTGGAACTGCCGGGCCAGGGTCGCAGCAAGATCGAATCGGAACCCGTCGACGTGCATCTCGGTGACCCAGTAGCGCAGTGAGTCCATGATCAACTGCAGCACGTGGGGGCTGCGCATCAACAAGCTGTTACCGGTGCCGGTGGTGTCGTAGTAGTGCTGCGGGTCTCCGTCGACCAGGCGGTAGTAGTTGACGTTGTCGATGCCCCGGAAGGCGATCGTCGGACCCTTCTCATTGCCCTCGGCCGTGTGGTTGTAGACCACGTCCAAGATCACTTCGATGTCGGCTTCGTGCAACGCCTTGACCATGGCCTTGAACTCGGTCGTCTGCTGCCCGTCCGTGCCGCTGCTGACGTAGCCGTTGTGCGGGGCGAGGAAGCCGATCGTGTTGTAGCCCCAGTAGTTCGACAGGCCCTGGTCCACCAGATAGGAGTCGTTGACGAACTGGTGCACGGGCAGCAACTCGATCGCGGTCACGCCGAGACTCGTGAGGTGCTCGATGATCGCCGGATGACCGATGGCCGCGTACGTGCCGCGAATGTCCTCGGGTACGCCAGGGTGGGTCATGGTCAGACCCTTGACGTGCATCTCGTAGATCACGCTCTCGTGGTACTCGTGCCGCGGCGGCCGGTCATGGCCCCAGTCGAAGTAGGGCGTGGTCACCACCGACAGCATCGTGTGGCCGAGCGAGTCGAGATCGTTGAAGGCCCGGGGATCGCTGAACCGGTAGGAGAACAGCGACTCGTCCCCGTCGATCTGGCCGTCGATCGCCTTCGCGTACGGGTCCAGCAGCAGCTTCGACGGGTTGCACCGGTGACCCCTGGCCAGGTCGTGCGGGCCGTGCACCCGGTACCCGTACCGCTGCCCGGGCTGGATGCGCGGGAGATAGGCATGCCAGACGAATCCATCGACCTCGGTCAGTTCCAGCCGGGTCTCGCTGCCGTCGTCATCGACCAGGCACAACTCGACCGCGATCGCCGTTTCGGAGAAGAGAGCGAAGTTCACCCCGCTCCCATCGAAGGTCGCACCCAGTGGATACGGCTTGCCTGGCCACATCTCCATCATTCGCTCCCGCCCCGTTCAGCATCGCCGAGCTCAGCTGGGGCCTGCGTCGATGCAAGATCCGCGATGAGCGTCACGGACACGCTACGAGAACCCACAGACTCGCGCCAAACCCGATGGTTCTGCCCTGGGACGGGTGCGACCAGCGACATCCACAACCCGGGCGCGTGCCTTGCGTCGTCCGCCACCGCGGGCGATACTGCCGACTTGTCGCCGGGCAAAGCGTCGGGGCACTTCCGTCAGGGGAAGGTACGCGGATGAAGCGATCGAGGATCGGGCGAAGGCTTCGACTCCTGCTGAGTGTCCTGTTGGCGATTTCGGTGCTCACCGCCGGCTCGTTGCCGGCCGTCGCCGATCCCGCCCCGGCGCCGGAGTCGCAGGTGACGACCGCCGCGAGCTATCCCCGATACGGGCAGCGCGGAACGGCCGTCCGAAAACTTCAGAACAAGCTGATCGCGGCCGGCTATCTGAAAGCCGAGCTCAACAGCGGGTACTTCGGCGACGCCACCAGGGCCGCCGTCAAACGGGTCCAGGGCAGATACGACCTTGCGCGCACCGGCCGCGTCAACGCCGCGACCGGGTCGGCGATCGACAAGGCGGTGGCCGCCGCCACCGGACCGAAGACCTGGTACCACCAGGAGATCATCGGCCGATCGGCCGGCGGGCGAGCGATCGTCGCGTACCGCGCCGGACAGGCCGGCAAGCCGGTCGTCATGGTCGTTGCCACCATGCACGGCGAGGAGAACTTCGGCCAGTACGCCGCCCGCGGGCTGCTCGAAGGCAAGATGATCGAAGACGTCGACCTGTGGGTCGTGCCGGTGCTCAATCCCGACGGCCTGGCCAAGGACCGGCGGTGGATCAAGGGCCATGTGGACCTGAACCGCAACTTCCCGACCGGGTGGGTCCGGACGGCCAATTCCGGTCCGCGGGCCAAGTCCGGCGTGGAGACCCGCGTCATCATGCGCTTCCTCAACCGGGTGGATCCGGAGTACCTGGTCTCCTGGCACCAGCCGCTGCGCGCGGTGGACTCCGACAGTGCCAAGGACAAGGGCCTGATGCGGCGCCTGGCGACGAATCTCGACCTGCCGAAGAAGCCGCTGACCTGCGGCCGGGCGTGCCACGGCACCATGACGATGTGGTTCAACCGGCACCACGAGGGGGCGGCGATCACCATCGAGTACGGCTCGACGGCCCGGTCCATGGCGCGAATGAAGGGGCGGGACGCCGACGCCGTGCTGAAGGCGATCGGCGGCAAACGAGCCGCCTGAGCGGCACACTGCCCTTACACAGACGAGGGCGATCGGTGATCGCCCCCGCCTGCGCTCCTACCCCTCAGCCTGTGTGAGCAGGCTGATGAGGCAACCGTGGACCCTCGATGTTGGTGCTCGGTCGGCATTGGCGCGGCCCGGCCTCAGGACTGCCTCAGTGTCTGGCCGGGGCCTCGAGGACAGTGTCAGGCGAGGGGATGTGAGCGCAGAGAATAGGCCTGTGCGACCTGAGGCCTCGATCCTGCATCTGGATCTGGATGCCTTCTTCGCCTCCGTCGAGCAGCGCGACAAGCCGTCGCTGCGCGGCAAACCCGTTGTCGTCGGCGGGATCGGCCAGCGCGGCGTGGTGGCGACGGCCTCGTACGAAGCCCGCTTCTTCGGCATCCGCTCGGCGATGCCGACGCACGAGGCCCGCCGCCGCTGCCCCAATGCCGCGTTCCTGTCCACTCGGTTCGGGGCCTACAAGGAGGCCAGTGCCCAGGTGATGGCCGTGCTCCGGCGGCTCTCCCCCGTGGTCGAACCACTCTCGCTGGATGAGGCGTTCGTCGATCTGCGGGCGGCCAACTCACCGGTCGACTTCAGCCGCCCGGGCCTTCGACGGCTGGCCGCCGAACTGAAGGCTGACGTGTCGGAGGTCACCGGCGGGATCACCTCTTCGGTCGGCATCGCCTCGTCGAAGTTCCTGGCCAAGGTGGCCTCCGAACTCGACAAGCCGGACGGCTGCCGCATCGTCGGCCCCGGGACTGAGGTTGAGATGCTGCGCGGGATGAAGGTGAGCGTCATCCCGGGAGTCGGCCCGGTCACCCAGGAGAAGCTGCACCGGATCGGCATCCACCTGATCGGGGAATTGCAGGGATTCTCGGTCGAGGAACTGGCTCAGGTCGTCGGGCGGGCGCACGCCCAGTCGCTGACCGACCTCGCGTATGCGCGAGACGACCGTGCCGTCGAGCCGGAGCGCGAGACCAAATCAATCTCGGTCGAGGACACCTTCGAGACCGACCGGGTGGACCTCGCCGAACTGGGCGCCATCCTGCGCCGGGACGCCAAGCAGGTCGCCGGCCGACTCCAGGCCGCGGGCCTGTTCGCCCGGACCGTCACCATCAAGGTGCGGCTGCACGACTTCTCGACCTACACCCGATCGCGAACGCTGCTCAGCGCGACCGACAACGTCGAGGTGATCGGTGCCGTCGCCCAGTCGTTGCTCGCCGCCGTGGACGCGACCGGCGGCGTCCGGCTGCTCGGCGTTGGCGTCGCCGGGCTCACCGACGTGCTGCAGGAGGACCTGTTCGCCGACGACGCGGTGGCCGCGGCCGAGCCGGATCCGATGGAGCCGGCGACGGCCGAGAAGGCCGAGCCCGAAACGGACCGGACCTGGCGACCGGAGCCGATGTCGAACACGACGATCATGGCCCCGGCTGGGTGTGGGGCTCGGGGCTCGGCCGCGTCACGGTCAGATTCGAGACCCGCGAGACTCCTCCCGGGCCGGTGCGGACCTTCTCAGTCAACGATCCCGCGCTGCGTCCGACGGGTTGATCAACCAGTTACCCGTGTGCGGGACGCGGCCTCGACCAGGCCAAGGAAGAGGCCGTGATCATCGCCACTCTCCGGGTGCCACTGAACGCCGAGCCAGAACGGCCGACTGGGGTCCTCCAGGGCCTCGATCGTCCCGTCCGGTCGCGCGCCCGGTGACCTCGAAACCAGCAGGTAAATGACCA
>CAVRSH010000049.1:0-145160 GCA_963723815.1 uncultured Actinomycetota bacterium
CCGCCTTCGCCCGATTGCCCTGCAGTCGCGGCGGTCCTGGGTCCCCGCTTTCGTGGGATGACAAGTTGCGGGTTTACTCCGCCGCCGCCTTCAGCCCGCTACCCGCCGCATCCAGCGCCTGCGACAGATCGCCGATGATGTCGTCGATATGCTCGATCCCGACCGACAGCCGGATGTAGCCCGGCGTCACACCGGTCGCGAACTGTTCGGCCGGTGTAAGCTGCGAATGGGTCGTGCTCGCCGGATGGATCGCCAGGCTGCGCGAGTCGCCGATATTCGCCACATGGTAGAACATCTGCAGCGCGTTGATGAATGCACGCCCCGCCTCGATGCCGCCGGCAAGCTCGAAGCCGAGCAGTCCGCCATGCCCATTCGGCAGGTACTTCGCGGTCCGTTCCGCCGCCACGCCGGTATGGAACGCCGGATGGATCACCCGCGTCACTTCCTTGCGGCTCGACAGATACTGCGCGGCCGCCAGCGTATTCTTGCAGTGCTCGCGCATGCGCAGCGGCATGCTCTCCAGCCCCTGGAGGAACAGGAACGCGTTGAACGGCGCCATCGACGCGCCAAGATCGCGCAGCAGCACCACGCGCATGCGCAGGATATAGGCGATCGGGCCGAGCGGTTTCGCGGCCTCCGCCCACACCGCGCCGTGGTAGCTGGGATCGGCGTGTTCAGCAGCGGCTGGCGTTCCTTGTGCTCGTCCCAAGGGAAGTTGCCGCCGTCGATCACCACACCGCCGATCGAGGTGCCGTGGCCGCCGATGTATTTCGTGGTCGAATACATCGTGACCGCCGCGCCGTGGTCGAACGGCCGCACCAGCGTCGGCGAGGCGGTGTTGTCCATGATCAGCGGAATGCCGAACTTCCTCCCGATCGCCGCGACCTCCGCGATGGGGAACGCGATCAGCTTCGGGTTCGGCAGCGTCTCGGCGTAGTAGGCGCGGGTGCGGTCATCAGTGGCGCGCGCGAATGCCTCCGGGTCGGCCGGATCGACGAAGCGGGCCTCGATGCCCTGGTCCTTCAGCGTGTTGGCGAACAGGTTCCAGGTCCCGCCGTACAGGTCCGTGGAACTGACGATATTGTCACCGGCGCGCGCCAGGTTCTGCACCGAGAACGCCGAGGCAGCCTGGCCGGAGGCAAGTCCGAGCGCCGCCACGCCACCCTCGACCGCCGCGATGCGCTTCTCGAACGCATCCTGCGTCGGGTTCATGATACGCGTGTAGATGTTGCCGAGTTCCTTCAGGCCGAACAGGTTCGCCGCGTGTTCCGCGCTGTCGAACTGGTAGGAGGTGGTCTGATAGATCGGCACCGCGACAGCATTGGTCGCCGGATCGCGCCGCCAGCCGGCATGCAGCACCAGGGTTTCCGGATGCTTCGTCTGGTTCGACATGGTCTGCTCCCGCTTTGATGCCGCCCGACTATAACTGAGGCGATGGGTTTCGCTACCCTCAACCCATCCTCTCCTCTCGTTCTCCCCCCCCCCCAGCCGCGCGTTGGCGCAGGATCTCGTGGCCCTTGCGCAGGGCCTCGGCCATGGTCTCGGCCGGCATCGCGCCGGAATAGAGGCCGTAGCCATCCAGGAAGAACGACGGCACCCCGTTCACGCCGGCCTCGCGTGCGGCGCGGTCAGCGGCCAGCATCTCCTGTGCAGCGACCTCGCCGCCCAAGAAGTCGGCGACCGCAGCGCGGTCCATGCCCCCGAGCGCCGCGCATTCCGCCAGAACGTCGCGGTCGCCGATGTCGCGGCCCTGGGTGAAATAAGCGATGAACACCGCTTCCATGACCGCGTCCTGCACGCCCTCGCGGCCGGCCAGCCAGATCAGCCGGTGGGCATCCAGCGTGTTCGGCGTGCGCTGTATCAGGTCCAGGCGGAAGGGCAGGCCGACATTGGCCGCCGCACCGGTCACGCGCTCGTCCATCTCACGCACTCGCTCGGGGTTGCCGAACTTCTGTGCGCGATAGGCGGCGCGGTCGCGGCCCTCCTTCGGCATGTCCGGATTGAGCTGGAACGGATTCCAGTGGACCGAGAAGTGGAGCCCTTCCTCCGCCAGCGTGGTCAATGCACGCTCGAGCTGGCGTTTGCCGATGTAGCACCACGGACAGACCGCATCCGAGACGATATCGATACGCAGGCCCGCCGGCGATTTGTCGATTATTCTGGCTCCTCTGGATCGCCCGGTAACATGGGCGCGAACCACCGTCCCGACAACCCGATCCGCCTTGCCAAGGCAGGACGGGGTACGTCAATTGATCAAAGATAAGAAACGGCGGGGCACTTCCGCCGACTGGAGGGAGCCATGGCCGTCTCGCCGGTTTCGTCGCGCATGCGGCGGATGCAGTGGATCGCGATCGGACTTGCCACCGCCGCCATCGCATTGAACTACGTCGACCGCTCCACGCTTGCGGTCGGCAACATCAAGATCCGCGAGGAGTTCGGCATCAGCGCCACCGCGTTCGGCGCGTTGCAGTCCGCGTGGTCGATCACCTATGCGTTGTGCCAGGTGCCGATTGGCTATTTCCTCGACCGGCTCGGCCCCCGTTGGCTGGTCGGCGTTGCGCTGGTGCTGTGGTCGTTGGCGCAGGCGGCGGGAGGCCTCGCCGTGTCCTATGTGCAGTTGCTGTGGGCGCGCGTCGCTCTCGGCGCCGCCGAGTGTCCGGCATTTCCCGCCGCGGTGCGCGTCACCAGCGACTGGTACCACGTGAAGGACCGCGGTCGTCCGACCGGTGTGTACAACTCAGGCGGCAGTATCGGTCCGTTCATCGCGCCGCCGCTGCTGACCGGCCTGATGCTGGCGTTCGGCTGGCGGACCATGTTCGTCACCATGGGCCTCGTCGGCGTGCTGGGGGCGCTGGTGTGGTTCAAGCTGTACCGCGATCCGGCGAAGACCGAACTGGAACCACAAGACCAGGCGTACCTCGCCGCCAACCGTGCGGCCGAGGGCAAGGTCGAGGCACGCAACTGGGGCCGGCTGTTCCAGTTCCAGTCGATGTGGGGCCTGATGCTGGGCGCGAGCGTCGCAGGCGGAGGCAGTGCTGGCCGAGGGCCATGCCGATCTGGTGGCGATGGCGCGCGAACTGATGATCCACGCCGACTGGCCGTTGCGCGCGGCAAAGGAACTGCAAGGCGGACACTACGACCTGATGGCGCCGTCAATCGCGCATCGGCTGCGCCGTCGTGACGAGCAGGCGGTGGCATATGCGCCCGGTAGCGCGGTGGAGATCCCCGTGGCCGCCGATCGCTCCGAGACGTATCGCTGGCAGTGAACGGCGGATCCGTGTCATTGCGGGTTCACACCCGCCGTGGGCCGACCGCCCTGGATGAAACCGGCCTTTATCGTCAAGGCCGGTCTTGTGCCGGGCAACAGCAGCGGCAGAGTGCCACGACCGGTGGCCTGGACAGGCCCGGCCATGACGGTGGAAGTGACGCGATTAGCGAACCGGGTTTAGTGTTAGGAGCGCCACGACGAAGCCATCTCCGTCACGCGGTGCGCGCACAACTTTATGGGGATTGCCGCGTCGCTGCGCTCCTCGCAATGACAGTGGGAATGGGAGGAGACCGAACAGCCGATGTCGAACAGCTTCCTCGCCAGCGACGGCAACCGCATCGCTTACACGATCGACGACTTCACCGATCCGTGGCGACCGCCAGCAACCCTCCTGCTGTTGCACGCCGCGATGGGATCGTCGAAGCGCTGGTATGCGGCGTTGCCACCACTGTGCCGCCACTACCGCGTCGTCCGCATGGACCTGCGCGGTCACGGCGAATTGCAGGTGCCGCCGCAGGTGCCACCGCTGTCAATGGACCGGCTGGTGCAGGACGTGCGCGAACTGCTCGATCACCTCGATTGCGGCCCGGTGCACATCGTGGGCAACTCGGCCGGCGGCTACCTGGCGCAAAACCTGGCGATGGCGTCGCCCGAACGCGTGCGCAGCCTGATGCTGTTCGGTTCCACGCCTGGTCTCAAGAACAGTCAGGCGCACACCTGGCTGCCGCGCGTCGCACGCGAGGGCCTGCGCAGCTTTCTCGCCGCCACAATCGAAGACCGCTTCCCGCACGGCCACGATCGCGGCCACATCGAGTGGTTTCTGGACGAGGCGGCGAAGAACGACACAGCCTATATCGGCCGCTTTGTCGGTCTGATGACGACGCTTTGGTGGGCCGACGAATTGTCGCGCATCAAGTGCCCGACGCTGCTGGTGATGCCGGGCGCGGAAACCGTGGGCGGCACGCAGAACTACGAAATCATGCGTGCGAAGATCCCCGACTGCGAGTTGATCACCTATGAGGGCCTGCCGCACAACATCTGCGATATAGCGCCGGATCGCTGCGCCGCCGACATCCTGGCATTCCTGCGCAGGCGGTTCCCATGAAACTCTCCGACATCGCCCAGGTGATCCGAAGCAAGAACGCCGGCCCGCGCCGGCTGACGCTGGACCTGATGTTCGCCACCGATGCGGATTACCGCCGCGTCGCGCAATCGCCGGCGCTGGGCCGCGAACGGATCGGCGCGCTCTACGGAGTGCCCGCCGATGACGTGACGGTGATCCCGTATCCGGTGGGACGCGCGATCAAGATCGTGCTGGCGCGGCCGATCATGGCGGGCGATCCCGGCGATCGCGATGTGTATGGCGCGCAGCAGCACGCACCGCTGTTGGGGGTGGAGATATGAGCGCCTCGGGCCGCCTCTTCGACGACGTGCGCCGCACGCGGCGGCCGATGCGTTTCCTCGGCGCGTCGGGACAGCTTGGCTACGGCATCCCGACGCCGGCGTTCAATGCAGGCCTGGCGCACATGCCGGACCTGATCGGCTGCGATATGGGCTCGATCGACATCGGGCCCACCTATCTTGGCAAGGGCGAGATGGCGACCGCGCCGGCGGCGACACGGCGCGATCTGCGCAAGGCGCTGCTCGGTGCGCGGTCGATCGATGTGCCGCTGGTGATCGGCTCGGCCGGTTCCGCGGGCGCCGGACCGCATCTGGAGGCGACTCTCGCCATCATTCGCGACATCGCCCGCGCCGATGGTCTGCACTTCCGCCTCGGCGTGCTGCGCGCCGATCTGTCGCGCGACGCATTGCGTGCGTCGGTGCGTGCCGGAGCGGTGATCGGCATCGACGACATGCCGGCGCTGACCGAGGAGGAAGTGACCGAGGCCGCGCATATCGTAGGCCAGATGGGCATGGGTCCGTTCCGTCGCGCGCTGGCCGAGGACATCGACGTGCTGATCGCCGGCCGTGCGTGCGATACGGCGATCTTTGCCTCGCTGCCGACGATGCTGGGATTTCCCACCGGATTGTCGGTGCACATGGCGAAGATCATCGAGTGCGCCTCGCTGTGCTGCGTGCCGGGCGGGCGTGATTCGATTCTGGCGACGCTCGATGAGGACGGGTTCGTGCTGGAAAGCATGGCCGAGCAGCGGCGCGCGACGCCGGTGTCGGTCGCCGCGCACAGCCTGTACGAGCAGGCGGACCCCTTCACGGTGTACGAACCGGAAGGCCGCCTTGATCTGAGCGGCGCGGACTATGCTGCGGTGGACGATCGGCGCTGCCGTGTCACCGGCGCGGCGTGGCACGAGTCAGCCGATCCGTGCGTGAAGATCGAAGGCGCGCGACGCATCGGTGAACGCGCGGTGCTGCTGGCAGGTGCCGCCGATCCGCGCTTCATCGCGCAGCATCGCGACATCCTGCCCGCCGTTGCCACCGTGGTGCGCGACCTGGTGTGCGAGGATGCGCCGGAGGACTACACGCTGCGCTTCCGCGTCTATGGCGTGGATGGCGTGCGCATGGCGGCGCCCATCGGTGAACCGCCGCCGGGCGAGGTGTTCATCATGGGCGAATGCATCGCTCCAACCGCGGAACGCGCGGCGGAGGTGGTGAGGACGCTGAAGCAATACCTGCTGCACCACGGCTATGCCGGACGGCTGTCGACCGCAGGCAATCTGGCGTTTCCGTTCACGCCGCCCGAGGTATCGCTGGGGCCGGCATACCGGTTCAATGTCTATCACCTGCTGCACACGCCCGATCCGGATGCGCTGTTCCCGCTGGAGATCGAGACGCTGTAGCGGTCCGCGCACACCTGTCATTGTGAGGAGCGTAGCGACGCGGCAATCCCCATCACCTCGCGCACAACTCTGATGGGGTTGCTCCGTCGGCTTCGCCTCCTCGGAATGACAGTGGTTCAGTAGCCGTAGGACTCGTGCCGACCTGGACCCAGTGGCCGCCTTTTACCTGGGCGAGGAAGGCCTCATTCGAGCCCTGGTGCTTCGTTGCACTGAAGCTCATCGTCGGCGAGCCGAAGATGTCATTGTAGCCTTGATGCTCTCCAGCGCGGCGATGTAGCTGTCGGCCGTAAGACCGCGGCCCGCCTTCTGGAACGCCTGCACCACCAGTTGCGCCGCCGAGTAGCCGACCTGGGCTGCGAAGTTGGGCGCGTGCCCGAACATCTTCTCGTACTCGTCTGCGAACTCTCGCACCGCAGGGCGTGGATCATCCGGCTGCGCGAAGATGACCGAGGTCGTGGTGTAGATGCCCTCGGTTACGCCGCCCGGCACCTCCGCCACGGACTAGATCGTAGATCGCGATATTGCCGAGTATGTCCACATTCCAGCCTGATTTGCGGATCGCCGAGACGATCTGCACGGTGTCGCGCACGATGCTGCCGAGCAGCACCAGATCGCACTTCGCATCGTGCAGCTTGGCGACCGAGGCGCTGAAGTCGGTATCGGTCGGCTTGTGCATCGTCTCCGACACAAGCTGCATCTTCATCGCCTTCAGCTGATCGCGCGCGCCATCCATCACGTCGCGGCCGAAGTCGGTGTCCTGTGACATGGCACAGATCGCCTCTTGCCGTACTTCTCGGCGAACAGCTTCACCCCGGCGCGTCCATGATCGTACTACGACGCGGCAAAGCCGAACTTCATGTGGTTGAGCTGGTAATACATCGAGCGCGCCGCGGTGAGCGGGAAGATGTTCGGCACGCCCTTGGCGAGCTGCTCGGGCATGGTGGCGTTGTTCATCGGCGTGCCGCCGTTCGCCGCCATGATGAATACGTTGTCGCGGTTGATCAGCTGTTCGCCGCCCGCACCGCGCGCGGCACCTGGTACGGCATGTCCTCCACGATATACTTGATCTTGCGGCCTTATGCCGCCTTCGGCATTGGCCTCTCAAACATGATGCGCCAGGCGTTGGTGTTGTTGACGCCCCACATCTCCGTGTGGAGCTCGCTCACAGTCCGGTCCCCGCGCGCATCGGCGGCCAGGGCTCCGCCGCGGGATCGGCGGGGTATTCTATCGCCCCCTGGTTGCCGAGCGCCTGTGCGGCGGCCACCGCCACATCGTCGGGTACTCCCCCAGCGCCTTGTCCAGGCCGGCGGCGTGCGCCAGCTTCGCGATCAGGTCCTTGTCCATGTCGATCTCCATATACCCTGCGCCGATCATGCGATCGGCGGGGCGGGAACGAAGCCGGACAAAAAAGGGGCGGTGCAGCGGCAGCCGCACCGCCTAAGGGGGCGGCGCCATGCGGGCGCGACATAGGGGAGGAACAGGGAACCGGCCAACGCCGACTCCCTGGCAGGGCAATATGGCGACCAAACTCTAATGGAATGGTAATGGGCGTGTGGAAACCGCCCCGTAGCCGTTCACGATACATTTCACGGATCACGGCCGCCGGATGCAGGTCCAGCCGCCGCGATAGGACCGCGCGTCGGCCTGAAGGCGCTGGGATCAGCCCCTCCATAGCGACACCTTTCTGCAACCCGCGTCCTCCGCCGGCCTAAGGGCCTGAGACGAATTAACTGCGTCGATTGACGGTAGCGCTACGCCCTCAGTTGTCATCTCCGCGGCGAAAAGAGGGGCGGTGCAGCGAGGTGCCACACCGCCCAAGGGGGCCGCGCCACGTAGGCGCGACATCGGGGAGGAAACAGGACACCGGCCGAAGCCGGCTCCTGGCAGGCAATATGGTGGTAAAAGTCTAATGGAATGGTAACGGGGATGTGTGGCCCCGAAAACTCCATTTACGAAGATCACATTTTCACGAAACAGGAGTGCCGGATGCGATTCCGCCGCAACGTACCGGCCCGCTTGCCGGCCTGAAGGTGCTGGAGATCGGCCACTACATCGCAGCACCCTTCTGCACCCGCGTCCTCGCCGACCTCGGTGCCGAGGTGATCAAGGTGGAGCCGCCGGGCGGTGATCCCTTTCGTGGCTGGGGGGCATCGGTCAATGGCCATTCCGTCTGGTTCAGCGTGCACGGGCGCAACAAGCTGTCGGTGGTGCTGGACCTGAAGCGCGACCGGGAGACGGTGCTGAAGCTGGCGGCGCGTGCCGACGTGCTGGTGGAGAACCTGCGCGCGGGTGGGCTGGAGCGACTGGGGCTGGGTCCGGAGGCCTTGCACGAGGTCAATCCCCGGCTGGTGATCGCGCGCATCTCGGGCTACGGCCAGGACGGACCGTATCGCGACAAACCGGCGTTCGGCGCGATCGGCGAGGCGATGGGCGGCATCCGGCACCTCACCGCACACCCCGCCGGCAGTTCCGATCTGCCGCCGCCGCGCTGCGGCATCTCGATCAGCGACGACCTGGCGGGCCTGTATGCGGCGATCGGGCTGCTGTCGGCGCTGTGGCAGCGCGACGTGACGGGCACCGGGCGCGGGCGGGTGGTGGACGTGAACCTGGCGGACAGCGTGTTCAGCCTGATGGAGGGGATGCTGCCGGAGTACGCCATGGACGGCCGCGTGCGGCAGCCGGTCGGTGCGGCGATCGAGACCGCGGCGCCGACCAACACCTATCCCTGTGCCGACGGGAAGTGGCTGTGCATCGCCGGCAACTCCGACCTGATCTTCGCCCGACTGATGGCGGCGATCGGCCGGCCGGAGCTGGCTCGCGACCCCGCCTATGCCACCAACGGCGATCGCTGCGCGCATCGCGGCGAACTTGACGCGGCGATTGCCGAGTGGACGCGGACGCTGCCGGCGAAGGATGCGGAGGCGCGGCTGGAGGCGGCGGACGTGCCGTGCTCGCGGCTCTACGACATCGCGGACTGCGCCAACGATCCCGCATTTCCGGGCGCGCGGGTCGGTGCAGGAGGTGGCGGATCCTCTGATCGGGCGAACGCTGCATCCTGGGCCTGTGATCCGGCTGGATGGGGACGCGCCAGAGGCGGTGGTGGCGTGGCCCGGTCCGGCGGCGGGAGCGCACACGGAGTATGTGCTGCGGACGCTGCTGCGGATGCCCGAGGCGCCGATGATGCGGCCTTACCGGTGGGGCGAACATGGCGCCGCGGGGCGACGCCATGTTCGGCTCCGATCAGAACACGACGTTCGAGGCGGTGCCCTGCATTTCCGTCACGTGGTAGAAGTCGCGCTGCCCCTGATTGAAGCGCCGGGACGATCGAGAAGGCGTGATGGGTGGTGATGCCGTCAGTGCAGATGGAAACATTGCTGAACGGCGCCGGCAGGTTCACGCGCGGCACCAGCAGGCTGAATGTCGTTGAGCCGGAGTCGATGGTTCGCACGATGGTCACGCTGACCACGGTGCCGAGATCGCCCTCCACCTTGCGGATTTCGTCGCCCGTGAAAGCTGAGCGAGCGCATGGCGATCCTGGTAGGTCATGTGCGGCTTACCGTCGATGCCGCTGGTGCTGTAGCTGACGTGCAGTCCGCCGCCCGCGAGGGTGAACATGTTGGCCGCGACGAAGGCAGCCAGCGTCTGCGCTGCCGATTGGGCTTGGGTCGTGGTTGACATCGTTTCGCTCCTGTAAGGTGCGCCCCCGACACGCTTGCGCATCCGGTTGATGACGTCTCGCCCAGGCGATGATTGGTTTCGCAGTGGGCGGCCGGTTAATAGCGGCGGCACAGGAGCGAACGTGAGAGCTATTTCACACAGAGCATAATCCCCGCGTTTCTCGCGCAATCGTGAGAGCGGGCGGTGTAGGCAGACAGAAGGCGAACGATCTGGCATAGTCCAGCGCACGCCCCTTCCCTTTCCTGCTGGAGGCAGCAATGCCCGATACCGCCGTCACCGATTTCAAGCCGCTGAGCCGCGTCGAGATGGCCGCCCGCGTGGCGCGCGACATCCCGGAAGGCTGGTACGTCAATCTCGGCATCGGAATTCCGACCGCCATCGCCGACCACGTGCCGCTGGAGCGCGAGGTGATCTTCCATTCCGAGAACGGCGTGCTCGGCATGGGTCCCGCGCCGCCGAAGGATCAGATTGATCCGTGGCTGATCAACGCCGGCAAGCAGTATGTCACGCTGCGCCAGGGCGGCAGCTTCTGCCATCACGCCGACAGCTTCTCGATGATCCGCGGCGGGCATCTCGATCTCTGCGTGCTGGGCGCGTTCCAGGTGGCGGAGAACGGCGACATCGCCAACTGGGCGACAGTGAGAACGACACCGCGCCCGCGGTCGGCGGTGCGATGGATCTCGCGGCCGGCGCCAAGCGGCTCTGGGTGCTGATGGAGCACACCACCAAGGACGGCACGTCGAAGCTGGTGCATCGCTGCTCTTATCCGCTCACCGCGGTCGGCGCGGTGAAGCGCGTATATACCAACCTGGCGGTGCTCGACGTCACCGAGCGCGGCTTCGTGGTGCTCGACATGGCGCCGGGGCTGACGTTCGATGCGTTGCAGGCACGCACCGACGCGCCGCTGCATCGCAGCGCTGATACCTGCATCGCTTCGTCATGCAGGCGGAGGACGCCGCCATGATGGATCCGCTCGAACATCTGCAGATGCTGAAGGACAGCGCGGCGGGCATTGCGCCGCGCAAGGGCGACCTCAAGCGGATCCGCGCGCTGCGCTTCACCGAGCCGGCTTCGACCGCAATACGTGGCGCGAGATGTGCGAAATGGGCTGGCTCGGCCTGCGCATCCCGGAGGATGGCGGCGGCTCCGGCCTCGGCGCGCGCGAGTTCTGCGGCCTGGCCGAGGAACTCGGCGCCGGCCTGGTGCCGGAGCCGCTGATCCCGGCCGCGATGGCTGCGCAGCTGTCTGCCGCCCGATCATCTGGCGCCGGTGCTGGCCGGCGAGCGCATCATGCTGCCGGCGTGGCAGGAGAAGCCCAACAGCATCGACCTGATCGGCGAGACCGTGCTGCGCGACGGCAAGCTGAACGGGCGCAAGGTGTTCATTCCGATGGCCGCCGGCGCCGATGCGTTCCTGGTCACCGTGCCGGGCGGTCTTGCGCTGGTGGAGCGCGACGCGCCCGGCGTGTCGCTGGAAATCCAGCAGACACAGGACGGCGGCAATTCGGCACGCTGATCCTCGACAATGCGCCGGCCGAGGCGATCGAGGGCGACGCGACCGAGGCGTTGGAACACACCATCATGGCCAGCTCCGCCTACCTGTTCGGGCTGATGGACCGCGCGTTCGCGATCACGCTCGACTACATGAAGACGCGCGAGCAGTTCGGCCGCAAGATCGGCGGCTTCCAGGCGTTGCAGCACCGCGCCGTCGACATGCAGATCCAGATCTCGCTGACCCGCGCGACGGTCGCCACCGCGGCCGAATGCGCTGGACAGCGCGCCCACGCTGGCGCAGCGCCAGGCGGCGGTATCGCGCGCCAAGGTGCGCGCCTCGGACGCCGCGATGACGGTCACGCGCGCCTGCATCCAGTTGCACGGCGGCATCGGCTACACCGACGCTGCCGACATCGGCCTGTTCCTGCGCAAGGCGATGGTGCTGGCGCCGCTCTACGGTCCGCCGCATGTTCACCGCCAGCGTTTCCGCACGGTGGCGCCAGAGGTTGCGGATGAGTGATGCGCTGCCGATCCTGACGCAACGCCGCATCGAGGCGGCGTTCGCCAAGGGCGTCTATGACGAGATGAAGGCGGAGCTGGGCGAGGCGACGGCGAAGCGCATCCTGTCCAATGCGGTGATCAAGCTGGCGAAGCAGACCGCGGCCGAGATGGCGCGGCAGGCGCCGGGCGGCGAGCCGAGCCTGGATACGTTCCGCGCCATACTGCCGCGCTGGACTGCCGAGGACGCGCTGCACATCGACGTGGTGAAATCGACCGGGGCAGAATTCCATTTCAACGTCACGCGCTGCCGATATGCCGAGATGTATCGCGCCATGGGGCTTGCCGAGCTCGGTGCGGTGCTGTCGTGCAACCGCGATGGCGCGTTCTGCGAAGGCTACGATCCTCGCCTGAAGCTGCAGCGCACGCAGACCCTGATGGGCGGCGCCACGCATTGCGATTTCCGCTACAGGTGGACGCCGGAAATTGCCTAACGCCCACTGTCATTGCGAGGAGCGCAGCGACGAAGCAATCTCGAGGGGAAAGGCAGGAACGGCGCCGCGCACATACCAAACCGGCACGAGATTGCTTCGTCGCTGCGCTCCTCGCAATGACAGGGTTCCCCGCTGTATCCGCCTAACGTAAGGATCCTCACCATGGCCAGTGCCATCCCGGTCATCGACGTCGCGGACTATCTTGCCGGCCGGCCTGGCGCATTGGAGGCGACGGCGCGTCAGGTGCACGACGCGCTCACCACCGTTGGCTTCCTGGTACTCACCGGCCACGACGTGCCGCAGTCCCTGATCGCCCAGACTTTCAACGAGGCTAAACGGCTGCACGATCTGCCAATGGCCAGCAAGCTCACGCTCCGGCTCAACGAGCACAACAACGGCTACATGGCCATGGGCCGCTACGCTGTGTGGACGTCGGACGTCAACAGGAACGACAAGCCCGACCTGAACGAGGCTTTCTTCATCAAACGCGAGCGCGCCGCGGACGATCCGCTGCGCCGCTCGGGCCGGCGTTTCGTCGGCGCCAATGTATGGCCGGACGAGGCGGAACTGCCGGGGTTCCGTCACCGTACGTTGGATTACGCCGACGCCATGGATAGCTTCGCGCGTCGCATGCTGCCGGCGGTTGCCGTGGCGCTGGACCTTCCGCCGGACTGGTTCGATGAGGCATTCCAGCAGAGCCAGTTCTCGCTCCGGCTGTCGCATTATCCACCGGTTGCGGCCGCAGCCAATCAGTTCGGCATTGCGCCGCACACCGACAGCAACTTCATGACGTTCCTCGCACAGACCGACGTGCCAGGCCTGCAGGTACGCATGCCGTCAGGCGATTGGCTCGACGTGCCGTACATTCCCGGCTCGTTCGCGGTGAACTCTGGCGACATGATGAAGCGATGGACCAATGGCCGGTTCAAGTCCACGCCGCATCGCGCACTGCCGCCGGTGGGACGGCCTCGCTATGCCATACCATTCTTCCTCGGCCCGCAGTTCGACTGGATGATCGAATGCCTGCCAACCTGCACCGGTGCGAGCAACCCGCCGCGCTGGGAGCCGATCACCTATGCGGCTTGGCAGGAATACTGGTACGACGCGAACTACGACCCGAAGGCACAACAGGACCTGGTGGCGTAAGGAGGCCGACATGAGACGTAGGAATTTGCTCGGCGGCGGAGCCGCGCTGGCCACCGTCGGCGCCACGGGGCTCGCACGACCAGCGATTGCCCAGGGTGCATCGGCAAAAGTGCTGCGGTTCGTGCCGCAAGCGGACCTGGCGAATCCGGATCCAATCTGGACCACCGCGACGGTGGCGACCAACCACGGCTACATGGTGTGGGACACGCTGTATGGCATCAACGACGCGCTGATCGGCCAGCCCCAGATGTGCGCGGGCCACGAGGTGTCATCGGACGAGCTGACCTGGACGTTCACGCTTGCGCGACGGCCAAAAATTCACCGACGGCGAGCCGGTGCGAGGCGTCGACTGCACGACATCGATCGCGCGCTGGGCTGCGAAGAACCCGTTCGGTCAACAGCTCGTGGCGCAGACCGACGAGATGAAGCCGCTCGACGACAAGCGCTTCCAGATCAGGCTGAAGAAGCGCTTCCGCCAGATGACCTATGCGCTCGGCTCGCAGGGTTGCTTCATCATGCCGGAGCGGATGGCAAAGACGCCGGCCTCCGAGCAGATCAAGGAATACATCGGCTCCGGGCCGTTCATCTTCAAGCGGGACGAATGGGCGTCCGGCTCCAAGGCAGTCTATGTAAAGAACCCGGATTATGTGCCGCGGCAGGAGAAGCCGGAGTACTATTCCGGAGGCAAGATGGTGAATTTCGAGCGGGTGGAATGGCTGGTGCAGCCCGATCCTGCCACCGCGTCAGCGGCGTTGCAGACGGGCGAAGTGGACTGGCTGGAATTCCCGTTGCTCGACCTGTTGCCGATGCTGCGCAAGTCCCCGGGATGCGATGTGGTCCGCTACGATCCGCTCGGAGCGCTGGCGATCATCGCATTCAACCATTTGTTTCCGCCGTTCGACAACCCGAAGCTGCTGCGTGCGCTGCTGCCGGCGATCAACCAGCAGGAATACGTCACGGCCTGGGTAGGAGAGCAGGCGGACCTGGGCACGTACCCGGTGGGCTTCTTCACGGGCCATTCGCCGATGGCGAACGACGCGGGAATGGCAGCGTTCACCTCGCCGCGCGATCTGGCGAAAGCGAAGCAGCTGGTGGCGGAGAGTGGCTACAAGGGCGAGAAGATCGTGATGATGGCGCCATCCGACCAAGCTTCCTTGGTTGCGCCGTCGCAGGTATCGCGCGATCTGTTCGTGAAGCTGGGACTGAACGTCGACTACCAGGTGATGGACTGGGGCACGCTGGTAGCACGCCGTGCGAAGATGGACCCGCCGTCGCAGGGTGGCTGGAACGTGTTCCATACGACGTGGGGTGGGCTCGCGACATCGAATCCGGGCAGTTCCTTTCCGTTGCGCGGCAATGGAAAGGGGGGCTGGTTCGGTTGGCCGACAGACCCAAAGATGGAGGAACTGCGCGATCAGTGGTTCGATACATCCGACGTTGCTGAACAGAAGAAGATCTGCGAGCAGATCCAGTTGCAGGCGTTCCAGGCGATACCGTTCATGCCGATCGGCCAGTGGTACTATCCGTGGGCGATCCGCAAGGATCTGACCGACTTCGTGAAATGTGCGGCGGTGCTGTTCTGGGGTGTGCGGCGCACGTGATTGGAACCACGGATGAACCGCGTAATTGGAACCGCGGATGAACACGGATAAACACGGATGAGGCCTGGCGGTCAGAGAACGAGGCGCTTGATCTGCAGGCGAGGATTGCCAAAGTTGATCAACATGCAAAGTTGGAGACTGGTGGCTTTGAGATAGTTGAGGCACTGGGCACGATGGATATCATCCAATGCCCTGACAGCTTTCAGTTCGACCAACACCGAACCGTCTACCAGGAGATCAACGGCGTATTCGCCGACGATCACGTCATCGTATCGGACAACAGCGCCGCATTGTTGCTTGACCGCGAGACCCGCCTTCCGAAGCTCATGCGCCAAGGCATTCTCATATACCTTCTCGACAAAGCCCGACCCCAACGTATTGGCAACTGTTATGGCACAGCCGATGATGCGCTCTGAGATGCGACCCAACTTCATCTCATCCGTGTTCATCCGTGTTCATCCGTGGTTCCATTCACCTTTGACATAGAGACCGAGAGCTTACCAAAGTGCTACAGGAGGTGACATGGACGTGGAAAAACGAAAGCTAGGGCGTTCCGGCCTCGAACTTCCGCCGCTGATGTTCGGCGGCAACGTGTTCGGCTGGACCGCCGATGAAGCGACTTCGTTCAAGCTGCTGGACGCATGCGTTGCGGCGGGCATCAATGCGATCGACACCGCGGACGTGTATTCGGTCTGGGCTCGCGGCCATCAGGGCGGCGAATTGGAGATCGTGATCGGCAACTGGCTGAAGCGCCGAGGCAAGCGGGACGATGTGATCATCGCCACCAAGGTGGGCGCTCAGATGGGCTCCGGCGACAAGGGCCTGTCACGCGCCTGGATCATGAAGGAGGTCGACGTATCGCTGAAGCGCCTGCAGACCGACGTGATCGATCTGTATCAGGCGCACCGTGACGATCCGGACACGTCGCAGGAAGAGACCGCCCAGGCCTTCGCCGACCTGGTGAAGCAGGGCAAGGTGCGCGCTCTCGGTGCATCGAATTTTTCCGCAGCACGGCTGAAGTCGGCGCTGGAGGTCAGCAAGGCGCATGGCCTGCCTCGCTATGAATCGCTGCAGCCGCTGTATGCTTGCTCGCCGCCATGGTGGCGATGATGCAGCAGAACCAACGCGACGATGAACGCGACGAGGTTGATCAAACCGAACGTGATGAAGGACAGGATCCAGCCGGCGACCTGCACGATGCTGTACAGGATCGAGAAGTTGAGCGCCTCGGTCGTGACCTCTTTGAGGTACGGGCTGCGGTCCTTGTACATCAGGTAGCCGATCAGCGGCCCGATGAACCAGAAGAACGGAATGCTGATGTGGGAGATGATCCCCCAGGTGTTCTCGTCGCTGACCGAAGCCGGGGCCTGACCGGGTGCGCCGGCGTACGGCTGGCTGCGGGTACCCGGGCTGCTGGTACTGCTGCGGCGGGTAGCCCTGCGGAGCGTTCGGATCGGTGTAGCCCTGTTGGCCGTAGCCCGGTTGCTGATAGCCCTGCTGCTGGCCGTAGCCGGCGTTGGGATCGCCGTAGCCCGGCGGCGGCTGCTGGCCGTAGCCCGGCTGGCCGGTAGCCCTGGTCGTAGCCCGGCTGACCATAGGGCGGCGGCCCGGACGGCTGCCCGTAGGGCTGCTGCGGCGCGGACGGCTGGCCCTGGCGGCTGGCTGCCGTAGCTGGCGTCGGGATATCCCTGCTGGGGGTAGCCGTACGTGGGTGGCTCCGAGGCCGAGGGTGCCGAACCGGCACCGGGCGCACTCGGGCTGCCGTAAGGCGCGCCCCCCGAGCCAGATGCGGCCTCACCGCCCTCGACCGGATTGGCGCTACCGCTGGACGACGGGTAGGAGGAGGGGTCGCTCGGACGTGACGGATCGACACCGGGCGTTTCTGAAGGGTTCTGGCTCATGGCCCAAGGCTATGGCCGATCCGCGGCTAAAACGCGGTTTTTCCTAGCCCGACTTGCGAAGGTGTCCGTAATCCTGAATCGAAGCGTCGTCCTCGTCGTCGTACTCCTCGGCTAGATCGGCGTACGCCGGTGGGACTTCGTGTCCCTCCTCGCCGTGCCGAAGCTCACGCTCCAGCGATGAGAAGTCCGTTTCAAAGGACCTGTACTTGAGTTCGCGAGCGACTTTGGTCTGCTTCGCCTTTGCACGGCCGCGCCCCATCTCGGGTCGACCCCCTCGCAGTTGTCCGCCTGCGGCAGGGCCGCGGCTCAGATTGGTTAATGTCGTGAGGGTAAGGCTACCCAATGGTGACGACCGCGCAAAGCGGACTCCCATTTGTGGCTGTTCCAGCCTCCTCACGACGCTCACGGAGCGCCGAAGGGTGTTACCCGAAGAGGCTGACGCGCTCCCGGGTCCCGGACCCGGCGGGCGCCACGGATCCGCAGACCCAGGCCCGCAGCCCGCGCCCGGCCAGCACCCGGATGGCCGCATCGACGGCATCCGGCGGCAGCACGGCCACCATGCCGACGCCCATGTTGAAAGTCGCTTCGAGATCGGCCCGAGCGATGCCACCGAGCCGCCCGAGCAGCCCGAAGATCGGCCCGGGCTGCCAAGTCGTCCGATCGATCCGCACCTCGGCCGAGCCGGGAATCACCCGGGCCAGGTTGGCGGCCAGGCCGCCGCCGGTGATGTGACTCATCGCATGTACATCGACGTCGTCGATCAGGGCCAGGCAGTCCCGGCTGTAGATCCGGGTCGGCGTCAGCAACTCCTCGCCAATGGTCCGGCCCAGTTCAGGAACCTCCCGGTCGAGCGACCATCCCGCGGTCTTCAAGACGTGCCTGACCAGCGAATATCCGTTGGAGTGCAGGCCGGAGGATTCCATGCCGAGCACCACGTCGCCGTTCTCGACCCGCTCGACGCCGAGAATCTTGTTGCGCTCGACCACCCCGGTGGCCGCGCCGGCGACGTCGTACTCTGCGGGCTCCAGCAGGCCGGGGTGCTCGGCCGTCTCGCCGCCGAGCAGCGCGCAGCCCGCCTCCGCGCACGCCTCCGCGATGCCCTTGACGATCTCGGCGATCCGCTCCGGCACCACCCGCCCGCAGGCGATGTAGTCGGTCATGAACAACGGTTCCGCGCCGCACACCACCAGGTCGTCGACCACCATGCCCACCAGGTCGAAGCCGATGGTGTCGTGCACGTTCATCGCCTGGGCGATGGCGACCTTGGTGCCGACGCCGTCGGTCGAGGTGGCAAGCACCGGATGGTCGAGCTGGGCGAGCCGGCTGGCATCGAAGAGCCCGGCAAACCCGCCGATGCCGCCGAGCACCTCGGGGCGCCGGGTTTTCGCGACCCAGGACTTCATCAGCTCGACGGCCCGGTCCCCCGACGCGATGTCCACGCCCGCAGCCGCATAAGCACTGGGCTGCTCGTCAGGGATCACGGCCTGCTCAAAGCGTCGGACGGCGCCGGCGCCGACGGTCGAGCCGCTCCAGACCGTCGACGTCGGTTCGCACCGGATCTTCCAGGATGTTCTTGCCGAGCCGCTCACTCAGCGGCAGCTCGATCGGGTAGACCCCGTCGAAACAGGCCCGGCAGAGCTTGTCGTTGCCGACCGCGGTCGCCGCGACCAGCCCGTCCAGGGAGACGTAGCCCAGCGAGTCGGCGCCGATCGAACGGCAGATCTCGTCGTTGTTCAGGCCGGTGGCGATCAACTCGGCGCGGGACGCGAAGTCGATGCCGTAGAAGCACGGCCACTTCACCGGCGGCGAGGAGATCCGGACGTGCACCTCGGCCGCGCCGGCCTCGCGCAGCATCCGGACGAGCGCGCGCTGGGTGTTCCCGCGGACGATCGAGTCGTCGACGACGACCAACCGCTT
Organism: uncultured Actinomycetota bacterium; assembly: GCA_963723815.1. Classification (GTDB taxonomy): domain Bacteria; phylum Actinomycetota; class Actinomycetes; order Propionibacteriales; family Propionibacteriaceae; genus Microlunatus. The sequence goes on from CAVRSH010000049.1 coordinate 18,792, forward strand.
GCCGGCGATCACGTCCCGCAGCGGGTTCAGCTTGAGCCGGATCCCGAGCTGCCGGATGGTCTGGCTGGGCTGGATGAAGGTGCGGCCGACATAGGAGTTCTTGACCAGGCCCTGCCCGTAGGGAATTCCGGACGCCTCGGCGTAGCCGATCGCGGCCGGGGTACCCGACTCGGGCACCGGGATGACCAGGTCAGCGTCGGTCGGGAACTCCCGGGCGAGGATTCGGCCGACCTCGACCCGTACCGAGTGCAGCCGGCGACCGGAGATCGTGGTGTCAGGTCGGGCCAGGTAGACGAACTCGAACAGGCAACCTTTGGGATCGGCCGGGGCGAAGGTCGTCGAGCGGAGACCCGTTGGCGTCGATCGCGATCAGCTCGCCGGGATTGATCTCGCGGATGTAGGACGCGCCGACGATGTCCAGCGCGGCGGTCTCGCTGGCGACGACCCAGCCGCGCTCCAGCCGGCCGAGCACCAGCGGCCGGACGCCCTGCGGGTCCCGCGCGGCGTACAGCGTCTCGTCGTCCATGAAGACCAGCGAGAACGCGCCGCGCAGCTTGGGCAGCACCTCGAGCGCGGCCTGCTCGGTCGAGTGCCCGGGGAAGGTCGACATCAACGCGGTGATCAACGACGGTGTCGGTGGTGCAGCCCCCGAGCGAGCCCGGGATCAGGGAGTCGGCGGCCTCGTCGCGCTCGGTCAGCCATTCGCGCAACTCGAGGGTGTTCGTCAGGTTTCCGTTGTGGCCGAGGGCGATGTGGCCGGTCGCGGTCGAGCGGAAGGTGGGCTGGGCGTTGTCCCAGACGCTGGAGCCGGTGGTGGAGTAGCGGCAGTGCCCGATCGCGAGGTGCGCGTCGCGCAGCGTGTTCAGGGCGTTCTCGTCGAAGACCTGGGAGACGAGGCCCATGTCCTTGTGGACCAGGATCTGCTGGCCCTTGCTGACCGCGATTCCCGCCGACTCCTGGCCCCGGTGCTGCAACGCGTACAGACCGAAGTAGGTCAGCTTGGCGACTTCCTCATTGGGTGCCCACACCCCGAAGACCCCGCAGGCATCCTGCGGTCCACGCTCCTGCGGATCGAGATCGTGATTCAGCAGACCATCGGCTCCAGGCACTACCTCATCGTATCGGCCCGATGCCGCCGGGGACGCTTCTCGTCCGCGGGTCCCAGTAAATCATCTCGACCCGACCGATAGCCTTTGCCTCGCCATGGATACTCCCAAGCCGAGCCAGTCGGATCAGTCGAACCGGACGCTCAGCGTCGGCACGTGGTCGGGATTCGCGGGTGCGAATCAGTCCAAAGTCGTCGATCTGCTGATCAGTAACGGGCTGAACGTCTGCCTGGTGGTCGCCATCGTGGTGCTGTTCACCGCCGACGGACTCGTTCTCGGCCTGGTCGGCGCGCTCTTCGCGGTCGTCTCGCTGCTGATCATCGGCTGGCTGATGCGCCGCGAGGTGGGTCGGCGGCGAGGGCTGCTGGGCATGAACCAGGCACCCCGGGTGCTGCTGATGGTGGCGGTCGCCGGCGGCTACCTGCTCCGCCGCCCGCAGGACTCGGTCTGGGTATGGATCGCCACCGGCCTGGCCCTGCTGGCCATCCTGAGCGAGTCGACGCTTCGCACGCTGTTGGGCCGGACGAGGTCGATGGCCACCAACCTGCCTGGGGTGCCGGTGGTGACGAAGCCACCCGTTCAACCGCAGCATGGTCGCGGTGGCGCCGCTGGCCGTGGCGCTGCTCGGCGGGATTCTGGCCGCGTTCGGTGCGCCAGGTTGGTGCTACCTGCTGGTCGTCGGTGGTCGGCATCGTGCCCCGACGCTGATCATGGCCGTGTACGTCGCCCGCGCCCTGGTCCGCAGCCGTCAGGCGGCGCTCGGGGTGCCGGCCGCGCTCGAGAAGTACCAGCCCGAGTTCGCCGTGTTCTATGCCACCAAGAACGGAGCGACCTATCAGCTCGGCATGTGGTTGCCGTATCTCGAACGGCTGAACCGGCCGTTCGTGGTGATCACGCTGCACCCCAGTACCGTGTCGCGAGATCGCCAAACTGACCTCGGCGCCCATCCTGGTGCCGCGGCTCCGCACATCCGCCGGGCGGCTGGTGCATCTGGTGGTGCCCTCGATGCGGGCCGCGTTCTACGTCCAGAACCACCCGGCCAACCTCTCGTTCCAGCGCTTCAGCCAGTTGACCCACGTGTGGCTGAATCACGGAGACTCCGACAAGGCCGCGAACTACAGCTCCCAGCACGCGACCTTCGACAAGATCTTCGTGTCGGGCCAGCAGGGTGTCGATCGGTACGCCGAGCACGGGGTGAGGATCAGGCCCGAGCAGTTCGCGATCGTCGGCCGGCCCCAGATCGAGAAGATCGAGGTGCGCGATCAACTGCTGCCCGCCGATGCGCCGCGCACGGTGCTCTACGCTCCGACCTGGCACGGCGGCCAACCGGCGACCAACTATTCCTCGTTGCCGCTCGGCAGCCAGATCGTGGCCGCGCTGTTGAAGCGCGGCGTCACGGTGATCTTCCGCCCGCACCCGCACAGCTACCGCGATCCCAACCATGCCGGGATGGCTCGACAGATTCAGCGCCAGCTCGAGGACGATCAGAAGGCGACCGGCCGGGCCCACGTCTGGGGGGACCAGGCCGAGACCGCCTGGGACATCCCGGACTGCTTCAACCACAGCGACGCCCTGATCACCGACGTGTCCTCGGTCGCCTCGGATTTCCTGGCCAGCGGCAAACCACTGGCGATGGTGGCGATCCGGCAGGCGACCGCACTGGCGTTCCGCCGGGAGGTTCCGATGGCCAGGGTCGCGTACGTGATCAAGCCCGACCTGACCACGCTGGAGTCGACCCTGGACAACCTGCTGGGCGACGACCCGCTGGCCGACAAACGGCGGGCCTACCGGACCAGGTGCCTCGGTGAAGGGTTGGGCCCGCACGCGGCCGATGAGTTCCTCCGGACCGCCGGCGCCATCGTCGCCGGACTGTAACCGCTGAATTCGAGCTTTAACGCCGCATCTCCTTGACGATGTCGGCAACTTCTACGTACGATCTTCTCGCAGCACGGAATCCCTTATCCGCATCGTGGAATTTGACCGGCTTGGCATTAGGACACGGCGGAACTCGACCCAGAGGCATCGATGACAACAGCGGTTCCCGAAGCCCCCACGCGGGCTAGCGTCAAACACCCCGTCGATCAGGTACTGCCACCGGGAAAGCTGGCGATCTACGGCTTTCAGCACGTCCTCGCGTTCTACGCCGGCGCGGTCATCGTGCCGATCCTGCTGGCCGGGGCCATCGGCCTCACGGACGAGCAACTGATCCACCTGATCAACGCGGACCTGTTCACCTGCGGTATCGCGTCGATCATCCAGTCCGTCGGCTTCTGGAAGATCGGTGTCAGGCTGCCGCTCCTCCAGGGCGTCACCTTCACTGCGGTCTCGCCGATGATCGCGATCGGCCTCGCGGCCGGCGGTGGCACGGACGGCCTAGTCGTCATCTACGGCGCGGTCATCGTGGCCGGTCTGTTCACGTTCTTCATGGCCCCGTTCTTCGGCCGGCTGATCAGGTTCTTCCCGCCGGTCGTCACCGGCTCGGTGATCTCGATCATCGGCATCTCGCTCCTTCCGGTCGCCGCCAACGACGCGGTGCGCGATGGCATCCCGGGCGGCCCGGTGAGCGGCAAGGGGCTGGCCTACGCCCTGTTCACCCTCGCGGTGATCGTGGTCATCCAGCGGGTGTTCAAGGGCTTCATGGCCACTATCGCCGTGCTCGCCGGCTTGGTCATCGGGACCATCGTCGCGACGATTCTCGGCGACGCCGACTTCAGCGCGGTCGGCGAGTCTGCGGCGTTCGGCATCACCACGCCGTTCTACTTCGGCATTCCGAAGTTCTCCCTCACGGCCATCGTCTCGATGATCGTCGTGATGCTGATCACGGCCGTGGAGACCACCGGTGACGTCTTCGCCACCGGCGAGATCGTGGAGAAGAAGGTCGGTCAGGAAGACGTCACCCGAGCGCTGCGGGCCGACGGTCTGGCCACCTTCCTCGGCGGCATCCTCAACTCCTTCCCCTACACCTGCTTCGCGGAGAACGTCGGCCTGGTCCGGCTGACCGCGATCAAGAGCCGCTGGGTGGTGGCCACCGCCGGCGCGATCATGATCATCATCGGGTTGATCCCCAAGGCGGGCGCGGTGGCCGCCAGCATTCCGCACTCCGTGCTCGGCGGTGCCGCGCTGGCGATGTTCGCCACCGTCGCCGTCGTCGGCTTCCAGATGCTCGGCCGGGTGGACTTCAACGATCATCGCAACGTGGTGATCGTCGCGACCTCGCTCGCCCTGGCCATGCTGGTGACCGTCACGCCGAACCTGTTCGAAGTGGTGCCCGGTGGCCGGTGGAGTGCGATGCTCTTCAGTTCGGGCATCACGTTGGGCAGCATCACCGCGATCGTGCTGAACCTGGTCTTCTTCCATCTCGGCAAGAGCTACGGCCCGGCAGTGGCCGGCGCGCCCGGCGAGACGCTGGTGCGACTGGATCAGGTCAACCAGATGAGCCTGGACGACTTCAGCAGGACATTCGCCGGGCTGTATCCAGAACGTGCCGTGGGCAGTCGAGCGGGCCTACCAGCAGCGTCCCTTCTCCGACACCGACGACCTTCGTTCGGCCTTTCAGGAGGCGATGTTCGGTGCCACTCCAGATGAGCAACTGGAACTGTTGCGGTCCTACCCGGACCTCGGCGCGACGACCCTCAGCCAAGCCGAGTCGCACCGCGACCAGTCCGTGCTGGGTCTGAACCAGATGCATGACGAGGACTACGCCGAGTTCGCAGCGCTGAACGCGAGGTACCGGGAGAAGTTCGGGTTCCCCTACGTGGCGGCGGTGCGCAGCGCCGGCAGCCGGAGTGAGTTGCTGGAGAACGGGGAGGTACGGCTGCAGCACTCGCCGAGTCAGGAGCGAGCCACCGCCTTGATCGAGGCCGGCAAGATCATCAACCACCGCTTCGATGATCTTGTCGCGGAGGCCAATCCGATCCACTCCGCGCGGACCCAGCGGTTTGACCAACTGGGTCACTGACACACACTCGGAACCACCCGCCATCGCAGCGTCGGCCCCGCCCCGTTTCGTACGGGCGGGGCGGCACCCTTACGTCCCAAGACCTGACTTCCAAGAAGGGAAATGATCATGAGCATCGTGCTCGGGCCCAACCAGTACGGCAAGGCGGAGAACCGCGTCGTGCGGATCTACCGCGACACCGAACGCCATGAGATCCGCGACATCAACGTCTCCACGTCGCTGCGCGGCGACTTCTCCGGTGCCCACCTGTCCGGCGACCAGACCCGGGTGCTGCCGACCGATACCCAGAAGCAGACCTGCTACGCGTACGCCAAGGAGAAGGGCATCGGCCAGATCGAGGACTACGCCCTCGCCCTCGGCCGGCACTTCGTCAATGACGTCGAGCCGGTTGAGGGCTGCCGGATCGAGGTCGACGAGTACAGCTGGGACCGGGTGAGCGTCAACGGCCAGGAGCACAATCACACCTGGGTACGGAACAACACCGAGGTGCGGACCACGATCCTGACCATCGACGGCAAGGGCGAGCAGGGCAACGAGTACCTGGTGTCCGGCCTGAAAGGCCTTATCCTGTTGAAATCCACCGGGTCGGAGTTCCACGACTTCCTGGTCGACAAGTACACGACGTTGATCCCGACGAACGACCGGATCATGTCCACCTCGCTGGTCGCTCGCTGGCGCTACATCGGCACTGACGATCGACTGGGCGGCGAGCTACGCCAGCATCCGCCAGCACCTGCTGGAGCAGTTCGCGGTGGTGCAGAGCCTGGCTCTGCAACAGACCCTGTACGAGATGGGCCGAGCCGTGCTGGAGAACCACAGCGAGGTGGCGGAGATCAAGTTCTCGGCGCCGAACATCCACCACTTCGTCTACAACCTGGAGCCGTTCGGGCTGGAGAATCCCAATGAGGTCTTCCACGCCGACGACCGCCCGTACGGTCTCATCCAGGCCAGCGTGCTGCGCGACGATGCCCCGCCGGCCGGTCGGGCCTGGGACACGATTCCCGGCTTCTGCTGATCCGAGAGCCGTCGGGAGCTCAGATGTCGAAGATCATCATCGAGAACGCGCACGTCGTCACCAACGACCGAAGCCATTCGGAGTACGCCGGCGGGCATCTGGTGATCGAGGACAACATGATCATCTCCGTCGGGGGCGGGAGCGCGCCAGATGATCATCAGGGGCGCCGCGTCGACGGCCGCGGTTGCCTGATCACGCCAGGCTTCGTCAACACCCACCACCACCTCTACCAGTGGGTGACCCGCGGCTTCGCCGTGGACGGCACGCTCTTCGAATGGCTGACCGAGCTCTACCCGATCTGGGGCAAGCTGGACGCCGACATCACCCGAACCGCGGCCACCGGTGCCCTGGCCTGGTTGGCGAAGACCGGATGCACGACCTCGACCGACCATCACTACGTGTTCCCCCACGACGGCGGCGACCTGCTCGGCGCAGAGATTGATGCGGCCCGCCGGGTCGGCCTGCGCTTCCATCCGACGCGCGGCTCGATGGACCTCGGCCAGAGCCAGGGTGGACTGCCACCGGACAACGTGGTCGAGGACATCGACGCCATTCTGAGCGCGTCGGAAGCCGCGATCGACACCCACCACGACCCTTCGTTCGACTCGATGCTGCGGATCGCGCTCGCGCCCTGTTCACCTTTCTCGGTCACCGGCGAGCTCCTGCAAGCGTCGGCTGATCTTGCCCGCCGCAAGGAGGTGCGGCTGCACACTCACCTGTGCGAAACGATCGACGAGGAGGACTACTGCCGCGAGCACTTCAACAGCACACCGGTGGAATACATGGAAAGTGTCGGTTGGCTCGGACCTGATGTCTGGTACGCCCATGCCGTGCACCTCGACGACGCGTCGATCGCCAAGATGGCCGCCACCGGAACGAGCGCAGCCCACTGCCCCTCCTCTAACGCCCGGCTGGGCTCTGGCATCGCCCGGGCACGCGACATGCGCGATGCCGGTATCGCGGTGGGGCTCGGGGTGGACGGCGCGGCATCCAACGAGTCGTGTGCTCTGTGGGAGGAGCTACGGCACGCGCTGCTGCTGGCCCGGGCGAAGGGCGGACCGCAAGCCCTGACCGTGCGCGACGCCGTGGACATGGCCACCATGGGCGGGGCCCGGGTGCTGGGCCGGCAAGACGAGATCGGTTCGCTCGAGGTTGGCAAGCTGGCCGATGTCGCGGTCTGGCGGCTCGACACCCTGCCGCACATCGACATCGCGGACCCGGTGGCCGCGCTGGTGCTCGGTGGCCAGCCGCCGTTGGAACTGCTGCTGGTGAACGGGAATCCGGTGGTCGAGCAAGATCAACTGGTCGGTATCGACCCCGACGCGTTGGCCCAGGAAGTCAATCAGGCCAGCAAAACCCTGCTGTCGCGGGTTTGATGAGTTCAGACGCCTTTGAAGGCCGCACTCACCTGCTCGGCCACCGCCCGCAGGCCCGGCGCGATCACCCCGACCTGCTCCATCGTGACCCGGCTGCTCGGCCCGGATACCGACAGTGCAGCGCGGAACGGCAGGTCCCGAATCGGCACCGCGACACAGCGCACCCCCAGTTCCTGCTCGCTGTCGTCGATCGCATACCCGGCCCGGCGGACGATGCCGAGGGCGGCGATCATCTTCTCCGGATCGGTGATCGTGTGCTCCGTGCGCGGCGGCATGCCGGTCCTCGTCAGCAGCGCGCGTACCTCGTCGTCGGACAGCGTGGACAACATGGCTTTGCCGACGCCGGTGGAATGCGGCATCACGAACCGGCCGACCTCGGTGAACATCCGCATCGACTGGGGCGACGGCACCTGCGCGACGTAGACGCATGCGTCGCCCTCGAGCATGGCCATGTTCGCCGTCTCGCCGAACTGCTCGACCAGGCCTGCGAGGTACGGAAGGGACCAGGAACCGAGCATCCGGCTCGCCGACTCACCGAGCCTGATCATCCGCGGTCCGATCGCGTAGCGCTTGGACGGCTCCTGGCGAACGTAGCCCTGACTGACCAGGGAGCGCACGAGGCGATGGATCGTCGGCATCGGCAGGCCCGAGCGGCCGGCGAGTTCGGACAGAGTCAGCGAGCCGCCACCGTCGGCGAGGCATTCGAGCAACCCGAACACCCGGTCGACCGATTGAACGCGCTCGGACACTCAAAACCTCCACGATGCGTAGTGCAGATTCCGAACTGCGGAATTACGCATCCAGCCTAACGGCTCGTTCGCAGGAAGCAAAAGTACAGAAAAGGAGCGGAAACCATGGCCGACCGCACAGCTCTCACTGAGAATGACCTCGCCGCTATCGACGTGCTGCTGACCGAAGCCGACTCGGCCCGGACCAGTTCCTACCCCGGAGATCGGGCGGACCGGCAGCCGGTGCACACCGTGTACGTGCCGGCTGACCGATTCCATCCGGAGCTGGCTCAGGAGTGGGGTGCGGCGGCGGCCGCTGCGTTGGCCAAGGACGCATCCGGGCCGGAAGAGCTGGCGGCGGCGACCGGACTGGACGCCGATGAGGTCGGTGCCGTCTGGGCCAGGGCAGTGGCCAAGCTCGAGTCGGAGCCGATCGAGGACCTGCGGGTGGATCTCGAGGACGGCTACGGCACCCGGCCGGACGAGCAGGAGGACCGGGACGCCGTTGCCGCCGGCGGGGCCATCGCGGCCGCTGTCAGGGCCGGCAACGCTCCCCCGTTCCTGGGGATCCGGTTCAAGTCCCTGGAGGGCGGGACTCGGCGGCGGGGCCTCCGGTCGCTCGATCTGGTGCTCGGGGCGCTGCTCGCCGTAGGCCCGCTGCCGGCCGGCTGGGTCGTGACGCTGCCCAAGGTCACCTCGGTGGCCCAGGTGAGCGCGTTCGTCGACGTCTGCGAACGTCTGGAGCGCGCGTACGGCCTGGACGAGCGCGCCCTCGGCTTCGAGATCCAGGTCGAGACGCCACAGGCGATCCTGTTGAGCGACGGCACCGCCGGGGTCGCGCCGATGCTCCATGCCGCGGCGGGCCGCTGCACAGCGCTGCACTTCGGCACCTACGACTACACCGCCGCACTGGGTATCTCCGGTGGCCATCAGTCGATGGACCACCCCTCCGCCGACCACGCGAAATCGGTCATGCAACTGGCCGCCGCGGGCACCGGCGTTCGGGTCAGTGACGGCTCGACCAACATCATTCCGGTTGGCGACCGGGACTCGGTCCACTCGGCCTGGGCCTTGCACGCCCGGCTCGTGCGCCGCTCACTGGAGCGAGGCTTTTATCAGGGCTGGGATCTCCATCCAGCCCAGCTGCCGACTCGCTTCATCGCGACGTACATGTTCTTCCGCAGAGGGCTGGAGGGGACCGGCGCGCGTCTCGACGCGTACCTGAACGGCGCCGAGGGCGGGGTGATGGACGAGCCGGCGACCGCTCAAGCTCTGGCCGCATTCTTGATGCGTGGGGTGCACTGTGGAGCGTGTCGGCCGCCGAGGTGACCCAGTTGACCGGAGCGTCCCTGGAGACCGTCGCCAAGCTCGCCGACCGGCGCGTGGGCTGATCGCCGGCTCGCCGCCGAGGGTGCCTGTCTTCGAACAGGCTTACGATTTTGTCGGTGGCGGTCCGTAGCCTTCGGTGTATGTCAGTGACCCACTTCGAGCCGATGGCCGATCCATCGTCGGCCGACCGGTTGGTCACGCGTCTGGACGAGTTCCTCGCCGAGTTGGCCGGTGAGGTCGCCGACTGTACGCCGGTCACCGACGCGGTGCGCATTGACCGGATCGCCCGGTTGGAGAAGCTACGCGCCGTGACAGCGGCACTCCAGTTGGCGGAGACGGTGCGGTTCGGGCAGTCTCAGACGGCGGCGCAACTGGCGAGGGACATGCATCCTCGGGAGATCGGGACCGGCATCGCTGATCAGATCGGATTGGCCTGCCAGTTGTCGGCGTTCCAGGGCGGCCGCCGGCTGGCCGCGGCTCGCGCCTTGTGGTTCGACCTGCCGCAGACATTCGCGGCGCTGACCGCCGGGGACCTCAGTGAGCGGGTCGCCGAAGCGGTGGTGCACGAGACCCGACATCTGGAACACGAGCTGCGCCAGCGCGTCGACCAGGAGGTGATCACCGCCGGAATCACCGAGATGGGGCTCTGGGCCGCGACGGCCTGCGTGAAGAAGTACGCCTACGAGGCCGATCGAGTCGGCTATGTCGAGCGGGGCAGGACTGAGCGCGAGCAGCGACGAGTCACCCTCCGCCCCGCGCCGGACACCATGTCGTTCCTGACGGGCCACCTGCCGGTCGAGCAGGGAGTGGCCTGTCTCGCGGCGTTGAGATTGCATACCGACGCACTCAAAGCGGTAGGCGACGCCCGCACCCGCGGGCAGATCATGGCCGACACCCTGGTCGAGCGGATCACCGGACAGGCGACCGCCGCGGACGTGAACGTCGAGGTTCAGATCGTCCTCCCGGCTGAGCTGCTGACGGACCCGGCCAGTAACCGCACGGCGATCGTGCACGGCTACGGCCCCATCCCCGGGCACCTGGCGACTCAGATCATCGACGGCAGCCAGGGCCGGAAGACCTGGCGGCAGATCACCTCCCGGCCGTCGCCCGGGTCGGCGGAGCACGAGGCGCCGAGCCTCATGGAGGCCCGAATCATCGACCTCTTCGGCGAACCACGACGGCCGGCGGCGGGCACGGTCGTCGGCATCGAGAAGAGGGTGCGCCGCTTCACCGGGAAGCTCGCGGCACTGATCAGGCTCCGGGACCAGACCTGCCGAATGCCGTACTGCGACGCCCAGATCCGCCACCTCGACCACATCGTCGAATACCGTCACGGTGGGCCGACCAATCTCACCAATGGTCAGGGACTCTGCGAACGGCACAACTACCTGCGCAGCTCGCCGGACTGGCGTACCGATCTCATCCACGGCGGACTGGACGGGCGGGCCCACGAGACCATGATCATCACACCCACCGGCCACCGATACCGCAGCCGAGCGCCCGACCCCCCGTGATCAGCCGAGGCTGGCGCGATAGGCGTGCCAGCCTCTCCACTCGGTGATGTCGTGGTGCCGGTTGCGTTCATCGGGGCGCAGTTGCACGGCGAGCACAGCGCGACCGTCGGAGAGTTCGATCACCCCTAGTTCGAGCTCCGGCGGCTCGTCGGGAAGGAACTTGTCGAGCAGCACTCGCAACGGCACGTCGTAGAGTTCGCCGGCGATCGAAGCGCCGTTGCCCTTGCCGACATCGACCAGACCGGGAAACTCGTCGCGGATCGAATAGAACCGGTACCGCGGAGCCGTGGCGACCTCACCGAGAAACGGATACTCGGCGATGTTGTGGTGCACGCCGCCGCCGCGCATCCCCTCGCCATTGAGAAACAACTCTGTCATGGCGCGACGTTAGCTGAGATCGGCGGTTACCGCTTGTCCCGCCAGGTTCGTTCGAAGGGCAGCCGCCAGGCGTGCGGCGCAACCAGCTGGTGGATGGCGTTCGGCCCCCAGGAGCCCGGCGCGTACGGCCGCACCGGCGGCGGATCCTGCAGCAGCGGCTCGGACCGCTCCCACAGGCTCTCGATGCCCTCGGCGGTGGTGAACAGCGTGTGATCGTCGAGCATCGCGTCCATGATCAACCGCTCGTAGGCCTCCAGGATGTCTCCGGCCCGGTCCGTCTCCTGGGTGGAGAACTGCATGCTCAGCTTGTCGAGCTTCATGCCCGGCCCGGGTCGCTTGCCGTAGAAGGACAGGGACACCTTGGACTCGTCGGCCAGGTCGAACGTCAGGTGATCCGGACCGGACGAGCCGACGCCGGACCCAGCCGGGAACATGCTCTTCGGCGCCTCCTTGAAGGCGATCGAGATGATCCGCTGACCCTGGGCCATTCTCTTTCCGGTTCGGCAGTAGAAGGGGACGCCGGCCCATCTCCAGTTGTCGATACCGCATTTGAGTGCGATGAAGGTCTCCGTGTCGGAGTCTCGGACGACCCCTTCTTCGTCTCGATAACCGCTGTACTGACCGCGGACGACGTTGTCCGGATCGAGAGGCAGCATCGAGCGAAAGACCTTGTTCTTCTCCTCGCTGATCGCCCGCGGTTCCAGCGCCGTCGGTGGTTCCATCGCCACGAAGGCCAGCACCTGGAACAGGTGGGTCACGACCATGTCCTTGTACGCCCCGGTGGCCTCGTAGAAACCGGCCCGGCGATCAAGCCCCAACGTCTCGGGGATGTCGATCTGGATGTGATCGATGAAGTTCCGGTTCCAGATGGGCTCGAACAGACCGTTGGCAAACCGGAAGGCCAGGATGTTCTGGGCTGCTTCCTTGCCCAGGAAGTGGTCGATCCGGAAGATCTGACGCTCGCGGAAGGTCTCGTGGACCTTGTCGTTCAGGGTGATCGCGCTCTGCAGGTCCGTGCCGAATGGCTTCTCCATGATCACTCGCGACCGGTCGACGAGATCGGCCTCGCGGAGCAGTTGGATCACGGCGGGAGCAGCCGCCGGCGGCACGCTCAAGTAGTGCAGCCGACCCACCGGGCCACCCAACTTGTCCTCCGCGATTCGGACGGCCTCGGCCAGACCGGCCGCTCCGGCCGACTGGGGCAAGTAGGTCAGCCGGTCCGCGAACGCCTCCCATTGCTCCGGAGTCAGCGGATGGTGGCTGAACTCGGCCACCGCCTGCTTGGCGAAGCTGCGGAAGTCCTGCTCCGACTTGTCCTCCAGCGAGGTCCCGATCACCTGGATGTCGGGCGCGAGAGCCGACAACGCCAGGTGCGCGAGACCGGGCAACAGTTTGCGGCGCGACAGGTCGCCGGTGGCGCCGAACAGCACGATGACGTGCGGCGGGATGATGTCGAGACCTTTGCGCGCAGGCCTCGATCCGGGGGCCGGGTAAGCAATGGTCTGCACGTGAGCATCTGGCACGCCACGATGCTCCCACCCGAGCGTTACAGCAACAAGCATCGGGTACCGCTAAGTCGTGGCGCCAGGTTGACGGGTCCCCCGGCTATCTCCTAGACTTCCATCTGACAGAATTCCTTTTCCACATTATGGAAACATTCGCCGTTGATACCCGAAAGTGACTACATGAGCACGAACCTTCCGTACGCCGCCAACTGCTCGTTGCTGTTCCGAGAGGTCGACCTCCTAGAGCGCCCGGCAGCGGCCAAAGCCGCGGGCTTCGATGCGATCGAATTCTGGTGGCCCTGGTCGGACGAGCCGGTGCCGGCCGACTCGACGATCGACGAATTCGTGACCGCCGTCCGCGACTCGGGGGTCCAACTCATCGGCCTCAACTTCTTCGCCGGTGACCTGTTCGGCCCGGACTGCGGCGTGCTTTCCATTCCGGCGCGATCCGCACAGTTCACGGACAACATCGACGTCGCGGTCGGCATCGGTGAAGCCCTCGGCGTCAGAGCCCTCAACGCCCTCTACGGCAACCGGGTCGACGACGTCACCCCGCAGGAGCAGGACGAGTTGGGCCTCGAGAACCTCAACCGGGCCGCCGCGGCAGCCGCCAAGATCGGCGCGAAGGTGCTGGTCGAGCCGGTCAGCGGCCCCAAGCCGTACCCGCTGCGCACGGCCGACGACGTGATCAAGGTGCTCGACCGGATCGATGCCGACAACGTCGGCTTCCTCTTCGACCTGTTCCACCTGGCCAACAACGGCGACGACCTCGACGCGGCCATCGCGGCCTACGCCGACCGGATCGCCCATGTGCAGATCGCCGACTATCCCGGCCGCGGCGAACCGGGCAGCGGCACCCTCGACCTCCAGCACTATCTCGGTGTCATCGAGGCCGCCGGCTACTCCGGTCATGTCGCTCTCGAGTACAACCCGACCACCACGACCCTGGACAGCCTCGCCTGGCTGCGCTCCGCTTCCTAACCAGCACAGAAAGAAGATCATCTTGAGCACGATCGCCTTCATCGGTCTCGGCATCATGGGTAGCCCCATGGCGGGCCACCTCGTCAAGGCCGGCCACACCGTCATCGGCGTCAACCGCAGTGACGCCCCGTTGGAGAAGCTGGTGGCTGCCGGCGGGCAGCGGGCCGACAGCGTCGCCGAGGCCGTACGCGAGGCCGAGGTGATCATCACCATGGTCCCGGACTCCCCCGATGTGCAGGGCATCGCGCTCGGCGACGAGGGCATCTACGCCAACGCACCCAAGGGCTCGATCCACATCGACATGTCCTCCATCCGACCCGATGTGGCCGCCGAACTGGCCGAGGCCGGCAAGGCCGCCGGCATCCGGGTGATGGACGCCCCGGTCAGCGGCGGCGAAGCCGGCGCTGTCGAGGCCGTCCTCTCGATCATGGTCGGCGGCGAACAGGCCGACTTCGAGGAGGTGAAGCCGATCCTGGACGCGGTCGGCAAGACCGTCGTGCTGGTCGGTCCGGCCGGATCCGGACAGACGGTCAAGGCAGCCAACCAGCTGATCGTGGCCGGCAACTTCGAACTGGTGGCCGAGGCGATCGTCTTCCTGCGGGCGTACGGGGTGGACACCGAGGCCGCTCTGGAGGTACTGGCCGGTGGTCTCGCCGGTAGCACGGTGATGAACCGCAAGGGCGCCAGCATGCTGGCCGGCAACTTCCAGCCCGGCTTCCGGATCGACCTGCACCACAAGGACATGGGCATCATCGTCGACGCTGCCCGGGCGAGGGGGGTTGCCATCCCGGTCGGCGCCGTGACCGCCCAGTTGATCGGCGCCCTCCGCGCCCAGGGCGACGGTGGCCTCGACCACTCCGCGCTGTTGCGTGGTGTGGAACGGCTGTCCGGAACTGCGGTGTCCGGTGAATCCTCGACAGGCTCAGAGAGCGAGACAAAATGACCAAGATGCGCGCGGTCGACGCGGCCGTCAAGATCCTCGAGTTGGAGGGCGCCACCCAGACCTTCGGTCTGCCGGGTGCGGCCATCAACCCGTTCTACGATGCCATGCGCAAGCACAATCTGGACGACAGCAACACGACGATCAGGCACGTGCTGGCCCGGCACGTCGAGGGCGCTTCGCATATGGCGGAGGGATACACCCGGGCCAAGGCGGGCAACATCGGCATCTGCATCGGGACCTCGGGCCCGGCCGGCACCGACATGATCACCGGGCTCTACTCGGCCAGCGCCGACTCGATCCCGATCTTGTGCATCACCGGCCAGGCGCCCGTCGCCCGGCTGCACAAGGAGGACTTCCAGGCCGTCGACATCGCCTCGATCGCCAAGCCCGTCTGCAAGTGGGCGGCAACGATCCTGGAACCGGCGCAGATTCCGGGTGCCTTCCAGCAGGCCTTCCACCTGATGCGGTCCGGGCGTCCCGGACCGGTGCTGATCGACCTGCCGTTCGACGTGCAGATGGCGGAGATCGACTTCGATCCCGACACCTACACGCCGCTGCCGGTCTACAAGCCGGCCGCCTCCCGCGCCCAGATCGACAAGGCACTGGACATGCTGCTCGCCGCCGAACGACCGCTGATCACCGCCGGCGGTGGGATCATCAACGCCGACGCGGCCGACCTGCTGGTCGAACTGGCCGAGACTCTGAACGTGCCCGTCGTGCCGACGCTGATGGGCTGGGGAGCGATCCCCGATGATCATCCGCTGATGGCTGGCATGGTCGGGCTGCAGACCTCGCACCGCTACGGCAACGCGACGCTGCTGGAGTCCGACTTCGTGCTGGGCATCGGCAACCGCTGGGCCAATCGGCACACCGGCGGTCTGGACACCTTCCGCAAGGGCCGCACCTTCGTCCACGTGGACATCGAGCCGACTCAGATCGGCCGGGTGTTCGCCCCGGACTACGGGATCGTCTCCGACGCCAAGGCGGCGCTCGAGTTGTTCGTCGAGGCCGCCAAGGAGCGCGCGGACGACCTCCCCGACTTCGGCGTCTGGGTGAAGGACTGCCAGCAGCGCAAGCACACCATGCAACGGCGGACCCATTTCGACAATGTGCCGATCAAGCCCCAGCGGGTGTACGAGGAGATGAACAAGGCTTTCGGCCGCGATACCCGCTACGTCTCCACCATCGGGCTCAGCCAGATCGCCGGCGGCCAGTTCCTGCACGTGTTCGGCCCGCGCAACTGGATCAACGCCGGACAGGCCGGGCCGCTCGGTTGGACGCTGCCGGCCGCGCTCGGCGTGGTGACCGCGCTGCCCGACGCCGAGGTCGTCGCCCTGTCGGGAGACTACGACTTCCAGTTCATGATCGAGGAGCTCGCCGTCGGTGCACAATTCAAGCTGCCCTACGTGCACGTGCTGGTGAACAACGCCTACCTCGGCCTGATCCGGCAGAGCCAGCGTGGCTTCGAGATGGACTACCACGTCCAGCTGTCCTTCGACAATGTGAACTCGCCCGAGGTCAACGGCTACGGCGTCGATCATCTGAAGGTCGCCGAAGGGCTTGGCTGCAAGGCGATCCGGGTCTTCGACCCCGAAGCGCTGCCGGATGCCTTCGAAGAGGCCAAGAAGTTGATGGCCGAGTTCAGGGTGCCGGTCGTGGTCGAAGTGATCTTGGAACGGGTCACCAACATCTCGATGGGCACCGAACTGGACAACGTGGCCGAGTTCGAGGAATTGGCACTCAGCGGCAAGGATGCGCCGACCGCCATCTCGATGCTCGACTGAGCAGGATTTACTTCTGATATGCGTGTCGTCCTCGCTCCCGACAAATTCAAGGGCTGCCTGACCGCAGCCGAGGTCGCGTCGGCGGTGGCCGGTGGCATCACCGACGTCCGTTCGGACGCGGAGATGATCATGCTGCCGGTCGCCGACGGCGGCGACGGCACGGTTGCGGCCGCGTTGACGGCCGGCTACACCAAGATCATCGTCGACGCCGTCGGACCGACCGGTCAGCCGGTCCAGGCGCCGTACGCGCTGGACGGCCGGCGTGCCGTCGTCGAGTTGGCAGCGGTGGTCGGGCTGGATCTGCTTCCCGGCGGTCAGTTGTTCCCGTTGACCGCCTCCACCTACGGGCTCGGGCTGGTGATCAAGGATGCGATCGAGCACGGCGCGAGCCAGATCGTGCTCGGGCTGGGTGGCAGCGCCTCGACCGACGGCGGCGCCGGTATGGTCCAGGCCCTGGGCGCGCGCCTGATGGATGACGGCGGCGCGGAGTTGGGCTATGGCGGTGGTGTGCTGCCCGAGATCGCCACGCTCGATCTGGAGCCGCTGCGGGCGACGATGGGATCGGCCAAGATCATCGTGGCGACCGATGTGGACAACCCGCTGCTGGGTCCCGACGGTGCGACCGCAGTCTTCGGGCCGCAGAAGGGTGCCGAGGATCTCGACCTGGCAATCCTGGAACGCGGCCTCAGCCACTGGTCAGAGGTCGTCGCCGCGGCCACCGGTGCGGACATGTCCGCGGTGCCTGGAGCCGGGTCGGCCGGGGGCGCCGGCTTCGGGGCGGTGGCGCTGCTCGGCGCCGAAATCCGTCCGGGCATCGAGTTGATCTTGGAGATGATCGACTTCGACCAGCGGCTGGCCGACACCGACCTGGTGATCACCGGCGAGGGTTCACTGGACGAGCAGTCGCTGGCCGGCAAAGCTCCGATCGGGGTCTCTCGGGCTGCACAGAAGGCTGGGGTGCGGGTCGTCGCCGTGGCTGGCCGCAGTCTGCTGAGTTCCGAGCGTCTGGCCGAAGCCGGAATCTCGGCCGCCTACCCGCTGTCCGAGCTCGAGCCCGACGTCCAGCAGAGCATCGCCAACGCTGCTCCCCTGCTGCGGCAGGTGGGCTCGCGCATCGCGAGAGAATGGCTCGCGTGACGTCGGCGGACGCGGCTGGCACCGATGCCAACTCCCCGTTCGATGTCGTGTTCGCCGGCCCCGTCCTGACTCCAGAAGGGGTCGCTCCGCGCCTCGTCGGCGTACGCGGTGACGAGATCAGCGCGGTCGACCAGCTATCCGAGGCCGCTCTCGACCGATTCGCCGCCGGGGCCGCAGAGATCATCCGGCTGACCGACGACGAAGTCCTGATCCCCGGGCTGGTCGACAGCCATGTGCACGTCAACGAGCCGGGCCGCACCGAGTGGGAGGGTTTCGCCTCGGCGACCGCCGCTGCTGCCGCCGGCGGGGTGACCACGATCTTGGACATGCCCCTCAACTCCATCCCCGCGACCACGACAGCCGATGCACTGCGGATCAAGCGCGAGTCGGCCGAGGGCAAGTGTCAGGTCGACGTGGGTTTCTGGGGCGGCGCGGTGCCGGACAGCCTCGGCCATCTCGAGGAACTGCACGACGCCGGGGTGTTCGGCTTCAAATGCTTCCTGCTCGACTCCGGCGTACCGGAATTTCCGCCCCTGTCGGCTGAGCAGCTCCACCAGGCGATGACCGAGATCGCCGCGTTCGACGGGCTGCTGATCGTGCACTGCGAGGATGCCGCGATCATCGCCGAGCACCGGGTCGATCACACCACCCACTACCAGGACTTCCTCGATTCCCGCCCGCCGGTGACCGAGACCACTGCCATCGAGACGGTGATCAACTCCGCCCGCGAGACCGGCTGCCGGGTGCACATCGTGCATCTCTCCGCCGCCGAGTCCTTGCCGATGATCATCGCCGCCAAGGCCGAGGGAATCCGGCTGACGGTCGAGACCTGTCCGCACTATCTGATGCTGGCCTCAGAAGACATCGGCGACGGCCACACGGAGTACAAGTGCTGTCCACCCGTACGCGCGTCCGCCAATTCCGAACTGCTCTGGCAGGCGCTGGCCGATGACGTGATCGACATCGTGGTCACCGACCACTCCCCGTCGACGCCGGATCTCAAGCTGCTCGACGAAGGTGACTTCGGGGCAGCCTGGGGCGGGATTTCCTCGCTGCAGCTGGGATTGTCGCTGATCTGGACCGGCGCACGACGGCACGGGCACGACCTCAACCGGGTGATCACCTGGATGGCCGAAAGGACGGCCGAGATCACCCTTATGCCCGACAAGGGCAAGATCGCAGTCGGCTATGCCGCGGACTTCGCGATCTTCGCTCCCGATCAGTCCTACACCGTCGACGCGGCGTCGCTCCAGCACCGCAACGCCGTGACGCCGTACCACGGACGCACCCTCGACGGGGTCGTCCGGTCCACTTTCCTCCGGGGCCAGCGCGTCGTCCTTGGCGGCCATCCCCGGGGAAACCTCCTCACCCATAGAAAGCAGTCATGCCCACCTTCACCGAGTACCCCGATCTAGCCTCCCGCGACCTGGCCGGCAGCGTCATCAGCTGCAACGACGAGCTGTTCGCCCCCCGGCAGAACCTGATCATGCCCCACAAGCCCACCTTCGCCGTCGAAGACTTCGGCCACAGCGGCAAGATCTATGACGGCTGGGAGACCCGGCGGCGCCGGGAGCCCGGGCACGACTGGGCGGTCGTCCGCCTCGGTGTACCCGGAATCGTGCACGGTGTTGTCGTCGACACGGCGTGGTTCAAGGGCAACTACCCGCCCTACGTCTCGGTGGAGGGGACATCGGTCGAGGGCTATCCCGAGGCCGAGGTGCTGGAGACGGTGGCCTGGATCACCCTGGTGGAGAAAACCGAATGCCAAGGCGACAGCGAGAACTACTACGAGGTTCATGATCATCGGCGGTGGACCCACATCCGGCTGAACATCTTCCCCGACGGCGGCGTAGCTCGCTTCCGCGTGCACGGCGAGGTCGTCGTCGACCCACGCTTCCTCACCACCACGGTCGATCTGCTGGCGCAGGAGAACGGCGGCCGGCTGCTGGACACCTCCGATGCGTTCTACTCCACGCCGGCGAACCTGATCTTGTCCAATCGCGCCCGGATCATGGGTGAGGGATGGGAGAACGCGCGTCGGCGCGGCGACGGCAACGACTGGGCGCTGTTCAAGCTCGGCGCCCGGGGCGTGCCGACCATGGTCGAGGTGGACACCTCCTACTTCATCGGCAACGCCCCCGGGCAGGTGCGGATCAGCGTCGCCGACGAGGCCACGGGTTCGCTCGAGGACGACAGCAGTTGGTGGGACATCGTGCCCAAGACACGCTCGCTGGTTGACACCCGGCATCGCTTCCTGGTCGACGAGCGGCGCGAGGCGACGCACCTGCGACTGGACGTGTACCCCGATGGCGGCCTGGCTCGTCTGCGCTGCTACGGCGAGCTCGCCGAAGAGGTCCGCAAGGATCTCTACGACCGCTTCTTCGAGGTACTGCCGGAGGAACATCAGCACTACCTCGAAGCTCAGGGCCGACCCGGAGACCACCGCGCCCGCCAACGTCAGCTGAGCGTCTCCGACAGCGGACTGACGCGCTCGGCGGCCCAACGACTCCGGTCCAGCAACGCTCAATCGGACTCGGCGGAATCGGTAACATGCCGTTAACAGGTCTCCGCCGAGAAATCCCATTGACCGGAGCCGACGATCGGGGCATCCATTGAGTCATCACGGCATCAACCAGCAGGTCGCCGCCCAGGTCCTGCGCGACGCGTTCGATCGCGTGGTCGACACCCAGCAGGGCAACATCGCCCGCGCGGCCGGCCTGGTGTTCGACGCGATCATGAAGGGCGGCATCATCCAGGTCTTCGGAACCGGGCACTCGCGGAGCTTCGCGATGGAGATCGCCGGGCGGGCCGGTGGACTGGTGCCGGCGAACAAGATCTCCTTGACCGACCTGGTTTTCGTGGGCCATGCCGACCCGGCTTCGGTGACCGATCCGACGCTCGAACGAGACGAGACCCTCGGCGCCCGGATCCTCGCGCTGCATCAGATCGACCCTGCTGATGTCTTCATCATCTGCTCGAACTCCGGTGGCAACGGCTCCACGGTGGAAATGGCCCAGCAGGTGAAAGCTCACGGCCATCCGCTGATCGCGGTCACCTCGCTCGACCACACGACCAAGATCACCTCGCGGCACTCCAGCGGCAAGCGGCTCTTCGAGCTCGCCGACGTAGTGATCGACAACGGTGGCGCCTTCGGTGATTCGACGCTCGAACTGCCGCCCGCGCCGGACGGCTCTGCTCAGGGTTCGGTGCTCGCCACGTCCACCATCACGAGTGCGCTGATCGCCCAGATGCTGGTGACCGAGGTGTGCGGCCTGCTGCTGGACGCCGGCCATGAGGTCCCGGTGCTGATCTCGGCGAACGTCCCGGGCGGCGATCGGCACAACGACGCCCTCCGGGCCCGCTACGCGACTCGGATCCCCAACACGCCGTAAGCCCGGAGTGGGGTCGGCTAGGGCTCAGTGGGCCGCCATCGCGGCCGGGAGGGTGGCTGTCCACGCGTCCCGGAGCTGGGTCAGAGGCAGGTCGAACTGCCCGTCGATGTGCAGTCCGGCGTTCTCATCGTCGGTGCCGACCACGCCGAGCCGGGTCAGTCGCACACCTGATCCCTCGCACAGCCCGACCAGATCATCATCGCCGGACGGTCTGATGGAGACCAGCACCCGCCCCGTGCTCTCGGAGAACAGCGCGACGAACGGATCGACCTCGTCCGGCAGATCCACCTCGACCCCGAAGCCGCGGCGCAGGCAGGACTCGACCAGGGCCTGAGCCAGACCGCCATCGGCCAGATCGTGGCCGCTGCGCAACAGACCGCGTCGGCTGGCTCTGATCATCACCTCGGCCAGCCGCCTTTCCTGGTCGAAGTCCACCGCCGGCGGACGGCCGCCCAGATGATCATGGATCGCATCGGCCCAGGCCGACCCGGCCAATTCGTCCCGGGTCTCGCCGAGCAGGTAGACCGGGTCGCCGGCGGCGGCGAAGCCGGTCAGCGTACGCCTGGTCACGTCGTCGATTACCCCGAGCACGCCCACCACCGGCGTCGGCAGGATCGGCACGTCTCCGGTCTGGTTGTAGAAGCTGACGTTGCCGCCGGTCACCGGGGTGCCGAGCTCGCGGCAGCCGTCGACCAGGCCACGGATCGCCTCGGTGAACTGCCACATCACGGCGGGGTCCTCGGGCGAGCCGAAGTTGAGGCAGTCGCTGATGGCGACCGGTTGCGCACCGCTCACGGCGACGTTGCGGTACGCCTCGGCCAGCGCCAACTGCGCGCCGGCGTACGGGTCGAGCAGGGCGAACCGGCTGTTGCAGTCGGTGGCCAGAGCAACGCCGAGGCCGGACTCCTCGTCGATCCGCAGCATCCCGGCATCCTCGGGCTGGGCCAGTACCGAGTTTCCGCGCACATAGCGGTCGTACTGGTCGGTGATCCAGGACTTGTCGCAGAGGTTCGGCGAGGCGACCAGCCGCAGCAGGGTGTCGGCCAGTTCGTCACCGGTTCTCGGACGAGACAGGTAGTCGACGCCGTTGTTCTGGACGTGGTCCTGCCAGTCGGGCCGGGCGTACGGGCGCTCGTAGACCGGCCCTTCGTGGGCGACCGTCCGCGGGTCCACGTCGACGATGGTCTCGCCGTGCCACTCGATGGTCAGCCGGCCGTTGCCGGTGACCTCTCCGACGACCGTGGCCAGCACGTCCCATTTGCGGCAGATGGCCATGAAGGCCTCGACATGGGCCGGTTCGACGACCGCCATCATCCGTTCCTGCGACTCGCTCATCAAGATCTCCTCCGGAGCCAGCGAGGGATCGCGGAGCGGGACCAGACCAAGATCAACATGCATCCCGCCGTCGCCGGCCGCGGCCAGCTCGGAAGTGGCGCAGGAGATGCCCGCCGCGCCGAAGTCCTGGATTCCGTTGATCAGCCGAGCCGCGAACAGCTCGAGGGTGCATTCGATCAGCAGCTTCTCCAGGAACGGGTCGCCGACCTGGACCGCCGGCCGCTTGGACGGTTTCGCTTGTCCGAGCTGTCGAAGCTCGAAGTTCTCCGACGCGAGGATGGAGGCGCCGCCGATGCCGTCGCCGCCGGTCGCGGCCCCGTACAAGATCACCTTGTTGCCGGCGCCGGTCGCGTGGGCCAGGTGCAGATCCTCATGCCGGAGCACGCCGACACAGAGCGCATTGACCAGCGGATTGCCGAGATAGGTGCGGTCGAAGACCACCTCGCCACCGATGTTGGGCAGGCCGAGGCAGTTGCCGTAACCGCCGATACCCGCGACCACCCCGGGCAGCACCCGGGCGGTGTCGGGTTCGTGCAGCGGGCCGAAGCGGAGCGGATCCATCACCCCGATCGGCCGGGCGCCCATGGCGAGGATGTCGCGGACGATGCCGCCGACGCCGGTGGCCGCACCCTGGTACGGCTCGACGTAGCTCGGGTGGTTGTGCGATTCGATCTTGAAGGTGACGGCATAACCCTGGCCGACGTCGATCACCCCCGCGTTCTCCCCGATGCCGGCCAGGAGCTTGCCGATCGGCGTCTCGGGCGACAGCTCACCGAACTTGCGCAGGTGGACCTTGGAGGACTTGTACGAGCAGTGCTCGGACCACATCACCGAGTACATCGCGAGCTCGGAGGAGGTCGGCCGCCGGCCGAGGATCTCGGAGATCTTCGCGTACTCGTCCGCCTTCAGCCCCAGCTCGGCCCAGGGTTGCTCCTGGTTCGGGGTGTGGCTCGCATTGTCGACTGTGTCCGCCATGAGGCCACGCTACCGGCGGGAGGCGCGCAAGTCGGCGACCGTCCAGCCGTCGCGGGCCGCCGCGGCGACCATGAACCAGGCCATGCTGAGGGTCACCACCGCAGTGACCGATGAGCCACACGCTGCTCCCGCCGTCGTTCAGCAGGGTGCCCAGAACGCCGGTGATCAGAATCGACTGCAGGCACGGGCGCAAGGTGGTGAACTCCTGTTCCAGCACGGGCAGCGCATAGCGGAAGATCAGGATCCAGAGCGGGATGCCGATGACCAGCGAACCGATGCCGAGCGGGCTGATGATCGTCTCGGCCGAGGCGACGGCCTTCCGCGCGACCACGTCCAGCGCATCGCCGTCGATGATCCGCTGCACGAAGTTGCCGAGGTGACTGCGCTGATCGGGGCCCTGCGCGCCAGTCGAGGAAGGAGATCGCGCCGATCACGAGGACGGCCGAGCCGGCGATCAGCAGCAGCTTCGGTCCGGTGAGCCGGACGCCGGACAGCGAGAACAGCAGCCAGAGCACGGCCGGCGTGAGGGCGATGACGCCGCCGAAGTCGGTGCCCATCGAGGGCCAGCCCTCGCAGATGATCACACCGAACCCGATGGCGGCGACCCCGACCAGGGCCAACCGTTGTCGACCGCCGGTGATCAGCCGGTGGGCGACGTAACCGGCCAACAGCAGTCCGTTCGTCGCGTACGCCGCGAACGTGACGTTGCCGAAGCCGTACCAGCGCAGTCCGTAGATCGGCCGCGAGTTGAGCAGGGATCCGGGTTGCATGGGCGCGCCGAGAGCGGCGTCAACGGTGAACGCGGCGACGGTGAGCGCCGCCGCGGCGATGGCGGTGGGGATCCGCAGCCAACGCCCGACCAGTAGCGCGGCGACGCCGAGCACCAGCCACCAGCCCAGGACCACGCACCCGAGGACCAGCACGGGCGACGCACTGCGCTCCCAGTGCACCGAGCCGGCCAGCATCATCGCCGCCGGCAGCACCATCGGCCAGGTCATGATCATCAAGGCCGCGCGCGAGCCGGCGCCGCAGCAGCATGATCACGCTCGCGGCAACGACCAGAAACCCCGAAACCCCGAGGATCAGATAGCCACCCGGCGCGGCGTCGGAGAGTGCGGCCACCGAGTTGATCTTGGCGGTGATGCCGTCGACGGTCATCGTGGCGTCGAACACCGCGAACGGCGCGCCGTCGACCGTCTGTCGGCGGCTGACCGCCGGGCGCGCCGAAGTCGATCAAGGTCCGGGTCAGATCGGTGAGGGTGACGATGCCCTCCCGCCGGGTGCTGCCCGAGGTGAGCCAGCCGGGCAGCGTGGTACCCAGCCGGTAGATGGCCTGCAGGCTGGGGTCATTCGATCCCGGCAAGGGGCCGACACCGGTGACGATCAAGGTGACACTGTCGTCGGCGGCGAGCTTGGTGATCACCTGCGACGACAGTTCGCCGGCGTCGACGATGGTGATCGGGCAGTCGGTCTTCATCCCGCCGCTGACGAAGTCGGTCGCGGTCTGATACCGCGCCAGCGATCCGTCGGGTTTGGCGGCGGCGAGGGCGGCGCCCGGGCCGACGGCGGCGACACAGCCCGGAACCGAGCGCGGCCAACGTCCCCAGTTGAGCGTCTCCGCGGTTCGCCGCGGCGGCGGCCAGCCGGGCCGGCCAATCGGTGACCGCGAGGCCATGCACCTCCGGAGTGCACAGGTCGCCGACCGCGGCGCGCCGGCCGGCCCCGAGCGTCGTCCAACCGGCGGCGGCGCAGTCGCCCACATATCGCGGCCGGATGGAGACCGTTCCGGCCTGGACCTGGTCGAGCCGGGAGCTGATCACGTCCCGGTCAGCCGCCGACAGTTCGGTGTGGCCGGCCATCCCCACGACGACCACCTTGTCGGTGAAGATCGACATGGGATCGGGCGGCTCGGCGAGCCCGTGGATCCCCCGGAGAGCGGCGAAGACACCGGCCAGCAAGATCAACAACAGGATCCAGGTACGCCGCCGCGGTCCGGTTCGTCGATCGGCATCGACGACGCGTCCGCCGGTGGGATGCCGGCGGGGAGAGTGGCGTACGCCGGCGGGCATCAGACCTTGGCGGAGAGGAAACTCAGCACACTGCTGAAGAACGGCCGTCCGTCGAGCGTCGGCCCGGTCAGCGAATCGACGTTGTGCTCCGGGTGCGGCATCAGCCCGACGACGTTGCCGCGCTCGTTGCAGATTCCGGCGATGTCCCGGAACGAGCCGTTGGGATTGCCGTTCACGTAGCGGAAGATCACCTGCCCCTCACCCTCCAGCCGGTTCAGCGTCTCCTCGTCCGCGACGAATCCGCCTTCGCCGTTCTTCAGCACGATGGTGATCATCTGGCCCGCGGTGAAGTCCGACGTCCAGGTGGTGTCAGCCGACTCGACGCGGAGATCCTGGTCCTTGCAGACGAAGGTGCGCACGTCGTTGCGGATCAACGCGCCGGCCAGCAGGTGGGCCTCGCAGAGGATCTGGAAGCCGTTGCAGATCCCGAGCACCGGCATACCGGCATTCGCCTGTCGGGTGACTTCGGCCATCACCGGCGCGAACCGGGAGATGGCGCCACAGCGCAGATAGTCGCCGTAGGAGAACCCACCGGGCAGGATCACCGCGTCGACACCGTTCAGGGAATCGCTGCCGTGCCAGAGCGACACCGGCTCGGCGCCGGCGAGCCGGACCGCCCGCAGCGCATCATGATCATCCAGCGAGCCCGGGAAGGTGACGACGCCGATCTTCGGGTGCCACTAGCTCTCCACCCGCACGTGGAAGGTCTCGATCACCGTGTTCGCGAGCAGGGTCTCGGCCGCCTTGTGCACCTCGGCGAGCCGGTCGTCGGTCAGGTCGCCCTCGACCTCGAGCTCGAACCGCTTGCCCTGCCGTACCGACACGCCATCGAAGCCGAGCCGGGAGAGCGCACCGGTCACCGCCTTACCCTGCGGATCGAGGATCTCCGGCTTCGGCATTACGTCGACCACCACTCGTGCCATGCGGGCGAGTCTAACCGGCGACGAACGCCCTTCCGGTGAGCAGTTCGTAGGCCTCGACATACTTTTCCCGGGTCGCGGCCACCACGTCGGGCGGCAGCGGCGGGGGTGCGGCGCCGGAGGATCGGTCCCAGCCCGAATCGTCGAGCAGCCAGTTCCGGACGAACTGCTTGTCGTAGGAGTCGAGCCGGTGACCCGGTTCCCAGGTCGCGGCATCCCAGAAGCGGGTGGAATCCGGCGTCAGCACCTCGTCGGCGAGCACGATGGTGCCATCGGGCCGGGTGCCGAACTCGAACTTGGTGTCGGCCAGGATCAGGCCCCGCTCGCGGGCGGTCACCTCGGCCTCGGCGTACACGGCGAGCGTGAGCTCCCGGATCCGGGTGGCGACCTCGTGACCGACCGTCGCGGCAACGGTCGCGAAGTCGACGTTCTCGTCGTGCTCGCCGAGCGCCGCCTTGGTGGCCGGGGTGAAGATCGGCTCGGGCAGCCGCGAGCCGTCGACCAGCCCCGCCGGTAGCTCGATCCCGCAGACCGTCCCCGACCGCTGATACTCCAGCCACCCCGAGCCGGTCAGGTAGCCGCGCGCGACACACTCGACCGGGATCATCTCGAGCCGCTCGCAGATCACCGCCCGACCGCGAACCGGCGCCGGCACGTCGGTCGACAGCACGTGATTGTCGACCACACCGGCCAACCGGTCGAACCACCACAGTGACAGCTGGTTCAAGATCGCGCCCTTGTCCGGGACGGTCGGCTCCAGCACGAAGTCGAAGGCGCTGATCTTGTCGGTCGCCACCATCAGCAGCCGATCGTCGTCGACCGCGTACAGCTCGCGGATCTTGCCCGCATGCAGCAACGGCAGCTGCAGTTGATCTTGGTACATCGAGTCCCCTTCTCGATTCATTCGGTCACATCACTCCGAACGGTCGACAGCACACCGATGATCGCCGGCAGCAGGCACCATCCGGCGAGCACCAGCAGACCTTGCCACCAGGCCCACGGATCCGTGCTGCCGAACAGAATCCACGACGTGGTGCCGAGCATCGCGTTCGTCGCCCCGGTGGGCATCAGATTAAGCGGCTAGGTCCCAGGCCTTGAGGAAGAACCAGACCGCGAGCACGGGCTCGATCAGGAAGGTGAAGCCGATCCCGACCAACGTGGCGACCAGCATGTTCTTGATCAAGAGCCCGATGCCCATGCCCATCATGGTCCACAGCGCGATCGACAGCACGCCGAGCGCGAGCGATCGCCAGGTGTCCGCCTCACTGGAGGAAGAGTGACCCGTCGTGCGTCAGCACGAAAGGGATCGCCACCACCACCCCGGCCGCGACGCTCGCGGCGCCGTAGATCAGCCCGAAGATCAACAACGACACCGCCTTGGCCAGCAGCAATCGCAGCCGGTGCGGGGTCGCGAGATAGGTGCTGGAGAGGGTGTGGTGTCGTTGCTCGTTGCCGACCGCGGCGATGCCGATCACCACCGCCAGCACCCGAGTGAAGCTGTTGCCACCGTTGTAGATGCTCAGCACGATGCCCTGATCGCTGAACGTCTGTGGGCCGTACCGCTCATCGATGATCGCGACGATGGCCGTCAGCGCCGCGTATCCCCCGCCGATCACGAACACGCAGATCAGCAGGATCCACCAGAGCCGGGTGGTGGTGATCTTGCGAATTTCGGCGCGTAGGGCACCACGTCACGTGGACTGTTCCAGCATGGCGAAGAACTCCTGCTCGAGATTTCGTTTCTCGGTGACGAGCTCGTAGACCACAACGCCGGCACTGAACAGCGCCGTCCCCACCGCAGCGACCTCGTGGCTATGGACTCTGAGGTACTGACCTTGATCATCATGGCCGATTTCGACCGCGGCATCAATGCCGGCCAGCGCCCGCTGGGCGATGCCCAGGTCCGAGACCCGCGTCCTGATGCTGCCCTCGCCGAGGCTGAGCTCCGAGATCGGCAACTGCGCCAGCAACCGGCCCTTGTTGATCACCACGATGTCGTCTGCGGTCGCCTGCACCTCGTTGAGCTGGTGCGACGACATCAGCACCAGCCGGCCGCCGTCGGCGAACTCCCGCAGGAAGCCGCGGAGCCAGCGGATGCCCTCCGGGTCCAGGCCGTTGGCCGGCTCGTCCAGGATCAGGTAGTCGGGGTCGCCGAGCAGGGCGGCGGCAAGGGCCAGCCGCTGACGCATTCCTTGGGAGTACTGCGCGACGGGCCGCCGCGCCACCTCGGTGAGCCCGACGATCTCGAGCAACTCCTCGACCCGACGGTCGGTGGCGCCGGCGGTCGGGGCGAGCACCCGGAGATGGTTGCGGCCGCTGCGGCCCGGATGGAAGCCGGCCTCCAGGACGCAGCCGACGGTCTGCTGCGGGCGGGACAGTTGCGCGTACGGGGTGCCCCCGAAGGTCGCGCTGCCCACCGTCGCCGAGACGAGTCCGACCAGGATTCGCAGCGTGGTCGTCTTCCCCGCGCCATTGGGCCCGAGGAACCCGGTGACCCGACCCGGCTCGACGGTGAAGCTGAGGTTCCGCACCGCGACCGCACCGCCGTAGCTCTTGATCAGCCGGTCGACCACGATGGGGTCGATCCGATGCCGGCTGTGCAGCCGGTGATGTGGGCGGCTGGCGGGCCGACCGGATTGGGGCTCGGGTTGGGATTCGGGTTCGGGTTCTGCTGGCGCGAAGCCATCCGACCGGCGGGCGACGTAGCCGCTGTTCACGTCCGGCTCGTCGGCCGGATCCTCGATCAGCGCGCGCCGCGGTCGGTCCATCGCCCCAGTGTGTCAGCCCTGGTCAGGGTGGGTACGCGTTCAGCCCTGAGCGGTACCCGGAGTCACCCAGCAATCCGGGGCCAGGCGAGGTTTCGGTGCCCCAGAGTAGTGACATCACCTTCGCTATCCGTCCAGAAAGGACGACTCTCATGGATTCACTGACCCGCCCCCGCAACGACAGGATGATCGCGGGCGTGTGCTCGGGAATCGCTCGGCGCTTCGGCATCGACCCCACCATCGTCCGGATCGCCTTCGTGGCCAGCCTGCTCCTCCCCGGCCCCCAGATCCTGATCTACCTCGCCGCCTGGATCCTGATGCCCGAAGAGTCCTCGACCCTCGCCTGACCGCTCGTTCCAGAGCCCCCTCAGCCACCCGGCTGAGGGGGTTCTTGCTGTCTGGACGGCTGCTGCCAACCCGAGAAACCGCACATCGCTAGGACGGCTCACGCATAATCAAGCGTGCGCACCTATCTCGGGCTGGCTTGGGCGAGCGTCCGGCACCGTCCGGGCGGCTGGCTGCTGCTGGCCCTCGGTGTCGCACTCGCCACCGCTCTGCCGGTGATCTCGGCCGGGCTGCGCGCGGAGTCCTCCGTCGCGGCGGTGCACTCGGTGGTCGACGGGTTGCCGCCGGCCAAGCGTGCGGTGCTCGCCGTCACCTTCCGGGACGTCCGCGGGACGGCGTTGGCCGACGTCGATCATTCCGTCCGGGCGGGTCTCAGCTCGGCCGGCATCACCGACGTGAACCGGGCGCTGACCTTCCGGCCGCTCTCGGCCGGCGCCCTGACCTTCACCCTAGGCGGCGTCGACGGCCTGGAGAAGGCCGTACGCCTCACGTCGGGTCGGCCGCCGGCGAGTTGCCGGCCCACATCCTGTGAGGTGCTCGTCGTCACGGTGCCGGGCGGCGCCGAGCCGGCCGACTCGTACGACCGCGCCGCCAGGCAACTCGGTTTGGTCGTCACCGGGACGGCGGAACTCCTCGACCAACGGCCTATCGGGACCGGACTGATCACCGCTGACACCCCGCTGCTGCTCGCGGCCGACCCGACCGGACTCGCCGACCTCGAGTCCCTGAGCCTTTTCGGCCGCAACACCGCCTGGTACGGCACCCTCGACGGCCGGTCGATCGCGTCCCTCGGGGCCGCGCGCTTCACCCGAGTCCTCGCCGACATCTCCGAGAGCGTGAACGCGACGTCCGGTCCGCTGACCATCAACTGGCCGTCCGACGCGGTGATCGCAGCCAGCGATCGGGCCACCGCCGGCGCCGATCAACTGGCCGTCCTCGGTGCCGGTAGCGGATCGCTGCTGCTCGGCTTCGGCATCGTGGTCGCCGCGGGAATGCGCCGCCGGCAACAGCTGGTCGGGCGACTGCTCACCCGGCGCGGCGCATCGGCGCGACAGATCGTGGTCACCACGGCGATTCAGCCGCTGTTCGCCGTCGTTCTCGGGGTGCTGGCCGGGGCCGCTGCCGGATTGGCCGTGGTCGGCTGGCGCGGCCGCGAGTTGCTGGCAGCGCCCTGGCCCGCGGCATTCGCGGCCGTGCGTTCCGAGTGGCCGGCGCTGCTCGGCCTGGCGCTGGCGGCGATCGTGATCACCGTGGCGGTGGTGCGCTGGCCCGAAGAGTCCGGCCGCAGCACCCAGCTGATCGTCGACGCCGCGCTGCTCGCTGCCGTGGCCGCCACCGTGTTGATCGTGGTGAGCAGCTCGCAGGGATCGGCCGGGCCGCTGACGGCCAGCGTCGTGGTCCTGTTGACCGTCGCGACCGGGTTGGTGGCGGCCCGGCTGTGGCGGCCGCTCGCCGCCCTCGCCTCGCGGCGCGGACCGGCCCACGTCAGCTGGGCCGCGGCCCTGGCGGGAGGTCGGCGCCGACCCCTGCTGCCGATGGTCACTGCCGCCTTCATTGCGGCCGCGTGCTGCTCGCTGGTCTTCACCGGCGCATACCAGCAGAGTCTGCGCCAATCGGCCCTGGACCAGGCGGCCCAGCAGGTACCGCTCGACGTGAGCATCACCGCCAGTGCCCAGGTCGCCGTGCCCTCCGATGTCGTCGATGCCGGAGCGCTGCGGGCCATCTCGGACCAGGTGCAGATCTACCCCGTCGTCCGCTCGACGGTCACCGCATTCGCCGGCTCCAGCCTGGCTTCGGCGTTGCCGCTGACCGGTATCGATCCGCAGGCGTTGCTCGGGATCCACGAATTCGCCGCGACCACCGGCAGCGAGCTCAGTCCGACAGAACTCGCCGGCCGGCTGTCGGCCGACAACGGCGGCACCGACGAACCGGTCATTCCGGCGGGTACTCGGCGGCTGACGGTGCCCGCGCGCGGTGCGAACAGTGACATCGTGGTCGGAATCTGGGTGAGCACCGGCAACGGGCGCGAGTTCATGATCCCGCTCGTCGAGCGCGGTTCCGAGCTGGTCGCCGAGCTCGACGGTTCCCAGCAGCTGACGGTACGCGCGGTCGAGGTCGCCGAGTCCGCCTCGTTCCAGATGCACCGCCAACACGGGGTCGGCGAGGGTCAGAACGACAAGGGCCTGGCGACCGGTGATCTGCGCCTGGGCCAGATGCAGGCCGACGGCCGGGCGCTGGATTGGTCCTGGACCGCCTGGGGCAGCGACCGGGCGACTGTGTCGGCAGCCGAGGGCTCGGTATCCGTGCACTACCAGATCGGCGAGACCCGGGTGGTGATCGTCCCGAGCTTCGCGAAGGTGGCCGGTGCGCCGCCGCTGGCCGTGGCCGTCGACAGCGCTACCGCCGCCCGGGCGAGCACGTCCGGTGACTTCGGCATCACCGTCAACGGACGAACCCTGCCGGCCAAGATCGTCGCCGTGCTCCCCCGGATGCCCGGCGTCGGCGACTCGTTCGTGCTCGCCGACCGGGCAGCGGTCACCGCCGTGCTGTCCCGGATCGCGCCCGGCACGGCGTACGTCAGCCAGCTCTGGATCGCCGCCCCCGACAACACACTCGACCGGGTACGCACCACGCTGGCCGACTCACGGGCGGTCACGGCGACCGTGACCTACCGGTCAGACCTGGTTCGGGTGATCACCGACGATCCGGTCGCCACCCGCTCGATCCTGCTGCTGACCATGGCCGGCGTGATCGCACTGCTGTTGGCCGCCGTGTCCTGCGCAGCGGCGGTGCGGGCCAACCTCGACGAGGCGGCGGCCGAGCATCTGGCCCTCGAGCTCGACGGCCTCGTACCGGCGGCGCTGCGCCGGGTGTTGCTGATCCGGGCCGGACTTGTGCTGGGTCTGGGCGTGGTGGTCGGCGTGCTCGGTGGTCTGGTCCTGGCGGCGGTCGCGGTTCGGCTGGTCGTCACCGGCCCCGGCGGCACGGCCGTGATTCCGCCGCTCCGCGTCGTGGTGGCCGCTGCACCGACCGCGGGCGTCGTCGCGGCCGCGGCGCTGCTCGGACTGGCCGGCTGCCTGCTGGTCGCGGTCAGCGCCTTCCGAAGTCCGCTACCCCGGATGCCGGAGGTTGATCTGCGATGACGGCACTCGAAGCAGCCACCGAGGCGATCGTCCAGGTCCGGGACGTTTTCGTCGCCTTCCGCGGCGCCGCCGGTGCGGTGATGGCGTTGCGGGGCGCTGATCTCTCCGTGGCGGCGGGCGAGCGGTTACTGGTCCAGGGCCCGAACGGCTCCGGCAAGTCGACGTTGCTCCGGGTGATCACCGGGGAGCAGCCGGTGGTCGCCGGCACGGTCGAGGTCGGCGGCACCGCATTACACCGATTGAGTCCCAGCCAGCGTCGCAAGTGGCGGTCGCAGGCAGTCGGATTCATCGATCAGCATGCCCGCCGCGCGCTGCTGCCCGAGCAGACCGCACTGGAGAACACCGCGCTGCAGCTGCGGCTCAGCGGCGTACCGGGGCGGCAGGCCCGGCAGACCGCGCACGCCACCTTGGAACGGCTCGGTCTGGACCATCTCGCTGAGCGACCGGTGCCCGAGCTGTCCGGCGGCGAGGCGCAGCAGGTCGCGATCTGTGCCGCGGTGGCCCACGGTCCCCGGCTGATCCTGGCCGACGAACCGACCGCCGAGCTCGACGAGGCGTCGGCCCGCCGGGTCTACGACATGCTCGCCCAACTGGCACGCGAGGGCACCAGCCTGATCCAGGTCAGCCATGATCCGCGGTCGGCGGTCTTCGCCGACCGGGTGGTGGCGATCCGGGACGGCCGGCTGGCGGAGCAGTGGATGCACGGGTCAGAGGTCGAGCAGGTCCCGGACAGCCGCGGCTGGATCCGCATCCCTCCCGAGTTGCTGCCCTCGGCGAGCCGCTTGCCGGGGCTGGTCGCCACACCCCGCGCGGACGGGTTGCTGCTCCGGCCGGGGACGGTCGGCCCGCAGGCTTGGCCGGGGACGCTCAGTCGACCACCCGCTGTGCTGAGTGCCGAACCGAGCATCGCGACGCCGGACGACGGGCCGCGGCTGGAGCTGATCGAGGTTGCGGCCGCCTACCCCGGGCGCCCGTTGTTCAGCGACCTGGAACTGTCGCTGCGTGGCGGCGAACTGCTTGCGGTGATCGGACCGTCCGGCTCCGGGAAGTCGACCCTGCTCAGCCTGGCGGCCGGCATCCTCGACCCCGTCGCCGGTCAGGTGCGGGTGGGCGGCGACGACTGGGCTGACCGGAATCGAACCGAACGGGCGCGACTCCGGCGCGACCGGGTCACCCTCGCCCCCCAACGGCCGATCCTGGTCGAACCGATGACCGTACGCGAAAACCTCGCGCTCACCGCGGAGATCCGGCAGCACCCGCTGCCCGAGGCGGAGGTGGCTCGGATCGCTGACGACCTCGGGCTGACTGCCCTCCTCGACCAGCCGGTTGACCGACTGTCAGGCGGTGAGCGCCAGCGCACCACGCTCGCCCGCTGCCTCGCCTCAGGCGCGCCGCTGCTGTTGCTCGACGAGCCGACCTCTCAACAGGACGAGGCCTCGGCGGCCCGGGTGATCGACGTCCTCCGGGCGCTGGTCCGGGCGGGCTGCGCGATCCTCGCCGCGTCGCACGACTCCCGGCTGATCGAGTCGGCCGCCCGGGTGATCAAGCTCGGCTAGCTGGCTGTAGTTCGTGTCAAGGACTCCGATGGGCGCGTTGGGGTGTGCCCCTTGGTTGGGGCGGTGTCAAAGCTATGGGAGGCGACGGTGACTTGTTGGGGTCGGTGCCTGGGCGTCCACGCTGACGTATGCGACCTATGTTGATCATGGTCATCTGGCGTCGTTCGGACTGCCGTGGATGGCGAAGGGCCGGGCGCCAAGCTAGCCTCGGCGTAACCGTTGCGGGTCCGCCATAGCGGAATCGGCGTCTGGTCCGGCCCTTCGTCTGATCCAGCGTCTCACCGCAAGCCGGTGTTGTGAAGGGTCGAGTGGTCACCTCGCTTCGGGGGCTTCCTCGCTGCCTGAGTGTGTGCCGGTGCTCGGCCCGGTCAACCTCGTTCGTCCTCGCTGCGCTGCGGGCGCTCCAGGTTGACCGGTCCTGCGCTCCGGCAGGGCTGGCCGCGATCGAGGAAGCCTCCTCGGTGTGGTCAGGCCCAGCGGGTCGGGTCGTAGCTGGTCTGGTCGCGGACCAAGGCGTAGGCGATCTTGTTGGCCCGGTGCGCCATGGCGCAGCCGATCACCCCGCCCTTCTTGCCGCGGGCCCGCAGCTGAGCCGGCCGTAGCGGCGGGCGGCCGGATCGGTCAGCCACAGCCCGATGCCGAGGTCGATCAACGCCCGGCGCAGCTCGCACGCTGCCTTCTCGGCTGATCGCGCCGTCGCGGCGTTTGCCGGCCGACTCATACTGCAGCCGGCGACAGCCCGGAGGCGCGATAGCAGCTGCCTCGGGCTGGGCCAGCGGGCCGGGTCGCCGACGGCGGCGCCGTAGTTGCCGGCCCGCACCGATGCCCCAGCCGGGGACGGTGAGTCAGCGGCGCGAACGGTGTCTGCGGGCAGCAGCTCCGCCAGCCTGGCCTCCGCGGCGTGGATCTGGGATCGAGGTCGGCCAGGAGCGCGAGATCCGCGGCCAGCACCTGCCGGGCGACGGCGGCCTCCGGCGACGGGCAACGCGTCCTTCGCCGCAGCAACCAGCCGGTCCGCGACCGGCCGCCGCACCTGCAGCCCTCGGGTGGCGGCATAGCGGACGAACCGGGCCGAACCGAGGCGGCCAGCCGGCGCGGGTCGGCGAAGTGCTCGGCGACCAGCCGGCCCACCTTGGTGCCCAGCACATCCGGCAACGCCAACGTCAGCCCCGGGAAGCAACGGTCCAGCTGACCCAGCAACTGGTTCTTCGTCGCCGTCCGGGTCAGCCACCCGCCGGCTGCCGGTGCGCCGCCCACGACGCCAACTCACCCAAGGCCGGCGACATCAGGCTGCACCCGGACGCCGCGACCGGCCAGCAACAACTCGGTCATCGCCTCCAGATCCATCACGTCGGTCTTCACCCGACGCCGGCCCATCACCCGCCGCTGCTCAGTGACGTGCGCGGGGTTCAGCTCCACCACCTCCCAACCCGGCCACACGGTCGGTGTCGCCAGCGGCCGGTGGTAATGGCCCGCCGCCTCCACCCCGACCCGGATCACACCGGCCGGCACCACCGCCCGCGCCTTCCTGATCACCCCATCGACGCCCGGCGCAGTCATCGAGAAACTGAGCGGACCGAGCAGCCGATGCCGCCCGGCGTCAGTGATCAACGCCGCCGCCATGGTCTTGCCAACATCGACCGCTACCACCGCGGCCGCCGGCGCCAGAGCACCATT
Organism: uncultured Actinomycetota bacterium; assembly: GCA_963723815.1. GTDB lineage: Bacteria > Actinomycetota > Actinomycetes > Propionibacteriales > Propionibacteriaceae > Microlunatus. The sequence continues at coordinate 54,723 of CAVRSH010000049.1, forward strand.
GATAGACATAACCCCACCTCCAGGGGTGTCAGGAGAACCCGGCGCGGCAAACGCCCGATCCTCAGCGGAATCCGATGGATCCCTTCTGACACCTCCGGAGGTGCTTGTGAAGAGGACTACTCAGGTCATATCAGCGGATGCACCCGAGATCACGTTTCCCGTCGAGTGACGGCAAACCAGGCCCGAACCCGCGATCCGCACCCATGTTTGCCCGCACTCGACGGGAAACGCCGGGACCCGACGGAGCGGCGCAGGGTCTAGAGCACAAGTCCCGGCCGGTAGGCGGCGGCCTCCGGATGGGCGGCGGCGAGTTCGGCGATGCGGGCAGCCAGCACGGCCACCTGCTGGCCGGCGGTCCCGGCCAGGTCCAGCGGATCGGCGATCGCCGCATCCAGGTCGGCGCGACTCACGCCGAGCCGCTCGTCGGCGGCCAGGCGGTCGAGCAGGTCGTTGTCGCTCCGGCCGGACTCGCGCATCTCCAGCGCCACGGCGACCGCGTGTTCCTTGATCGCCTCGTGCGCGGTCTCCCGGCCGACCCCGTGCTGCACGGCGGCCATCAGCACCTTGGTGGTGGCCAGGAACGGCAGGTAGCGCTGCAGCTCCGCCTCGATCACCGCCGGGAAGGCGCCGAAGTCGGCGAGCACGGTGAGGAACGTCTCGAAGAGCCCGTCCAGGGCGAAGAACGCATCCGGCAGCGCGACCCGGCGGACCACCGAGCAGGAGCACGTCGCCCTCGTTCCACTGATCGCCGGCCAGCTCCCCGACCATCGAGACGTAGCCCCGGACGACCACCGCGAGCCCGTTGACCCGTTCGCACGAGCGGGTGTTCATCTTGTGCGGCATGGCACTCGAGCCGACCTGGCCCGGCCGGAATCCCTCGGTCACCAGTTCGTGGCCCGCCATCAGCCGGATGCTCGTCGCCACATTGGACGGCGCCGCCGCGACCTGGGCCAGCGCGGTGACCACGTCGTAGTCGAGCGAGCGCGGATAGACCTGGCCGCGTGCTCACGAAGACCCGCGTGAAACCCAGATGGTCGGCGATCCGCTGCTCGAGCCGGGCCAACTTGTCCGGGTCACCGCCCACCAGGTCGAGCATGTCCTGGCTGGTGCCGACCGGGCCCTTGATCCCGCGCAGCGGATAGCGGGTGATCAACTCGTCGATCCGCTCGTAGGCCACCAGCAGTTCCTCCGCCGCCGTGGCGAAGCGCTTGCCCAGGGTGGTGATCTGCGCGGCGACGTTGTGCGACCGGCCCGCCATCGGCCAGGTCGGCGTACTCGGTCGCCAGCCGCGCGAGCTGCACCAGGGTGGCGATGATCTTGTCCCGGATGATCTTGAGCGACGAGACGATCTGCAGCTGCTCGACGTTCTCGGTGAGGTCGCGCGAGGTCATTCCCTTGTGCACATGCTCGAAACCGGCCAGCGCGTTGAACTCCTCGATCCGCGCCTTCACGTCATGCCGGGTGATCTTCTCCCGATCGGCGATCCGACCAAGATCAACATCGTCGACCTTCGCCTCGTACGCGGCGATCACCGCGTCAGGATCGTCGCCACCGAAGTCGACGCCAAGATCGCGCTGAGCCGCGAGCACCGCCAGCCACAGCCGACGTTCGGCGATGATCTTGCTCTCCGCCGTCCAGACCTCGCGCATCGCGATCTGAGGCATAGCGGTTGGCCAGCACATTGCCGATGGCCATGCTCTACGCTCCCTGAGCTTGTCGGGCGGGCATCCGCGCCGCTCGTTCGGCGATGTCACGTGCGATAGAAGGCGCCGTCGAGCTCGAGCTTGCCGATGCTCGCATAGGCCCGTGAGCGGGCCTCAGCAAGATCATCTCCGGTGCCGACGACGGCGAGCACCCGGCCACCGGCGCTGATCACCCGGCCGGACGCGTCCACCGCGGTGCCGGCTTGGACCACCACACTGCCGTTCTGCCGCGGGATGTCGAGGCCGTTGATCACCCCACCGGTACGCGGCGTCCCCGGATACCCGGCCGCCGCCAGTACGACCGCGACCGCCGCCCCGCTCCCCCAGCGGAGCTCGGGCTCGGACCCGAGATCACCCACCGCCGCCGCGTACAGCAGCCCGGCGAGCGGGGTCTCCAGGCGCGCGAGCAGGGCCTGGGTCTCCGGGTCGCCGAACCGGGCGTTGAACTCGATCACCCGGACACCGCGGCTCGTCAGTGCGAGCCCCGCGTACAGCAGTCCGACGAACGGGGTCCCCCGCCGGGCCAGTTCGTCGATCGTCGGCTGCAAGACGGTTCGGGTGACCTCGTCGACAAGATCATCGCGGGCCCACGGCAGCGGTGTGTACGCGCCCATGCCGCCGGTGTTCGGTCCGGTGTCCCCGTCGCCGACCCGCTTGAAATCTTGAGCGGGCTGCATCGGCCGCACGGTGCGACCGTCGCAGACGCCGAACAGGCTGACCTCCGGCCCGTCCAGGAACTCCTCGATCACCACCCGCTCACAACTCAGATCGCATGATCGACGGCGCCTCGCATGATCATCGGTGACCACCACGCCCTTGCCGGCGGCCAACCCGTCGTCCTTCACCACGTACGGCGGCCCGAAGTCGGCCAGCGCGGCTTCGATCTCTTCCCGGGTCCGACAGCTGTGAGCGCGGGCGGTGGGCACGCCGGCGGCCGCCATCACCTCCTTGGCGAAGGTCTTGGAGCCTTCGAGCCGGGCGGCAGCCGCCGACGGGCCGAAGCAGGCGATCCCGGTCGCCCGTACCGCATCGGCCACCCCGGCGACGAGCGGCGCCTCCGGGCCGACGACCACGAGATTGACGCCGAGCCGGGTGGCGAGGTCGGCCACCGCCGTCCCGTCCAGCGCGTCGACGGGGTGATTCGTGGCGACCTGCGCGGTGCCCGGGTTTCCGGGCGCGGCGTGCAGTTCGGTGACCGCCGGATCCTTGCCGAGGGCGAGCGCAAGGGCATGTTCGCGTCCGCCGGAACCGATCACCAGCACGCGCAGAGGTTGGACCACGTGACGAAAGCCTACCCAAGAGTCGATCGACGGTAAGGTTTCCGCTCGTGCGCGACCCCAGCTTCCCGGCACTGCACATCCGGCCGCGCTTCGGCTGGCTCAATGACCCGAACGGGCTGTGCCGGATCGACGGCACCTTCCACGTCTTCTTCCAGTTCAATCCGATCGCGCCGGTGCACCGCGACATCTGCTGGGGGCACGCGACCTCGACCGACCTGCTGCACTGGCAGGAGGCCCCGGTCGCGCTGCGGCCAAGACCCGGACTGATCGACGCTGCGGGCTGCTGGAGCGGCTGCGTCGTCGACGACGCCGGGATGCCGACCGCGGTCTACACGGCCAATCCCGGATCACGCCTGGAACGCCGGCGTCACGCTGGCCCGGAGCGACCGCTCGCTGATCGCGTGGGAGCAGGACGAGAAGCCCGTTCTGCAGACGCCGGATCGGCCCGGCATCGGCGAGGTCCGTGATCCGTTCGTCTTCAGCTTCGAGGGCAAGCGGTACGCGCTGCAGGGCGCCGGCGAGCGGTCGGGACGTCCGCAGATCCTGCTCTACGACTGCGATGACCTCGAGGCCTGGATCGAGCTCGATCCGCTGCTCACCGACGACGACCCGGTCGCCGCCGCGGTGGCCGCCGCCAACATCTGGGAGTGCCCGAACCTCGCCCTGGTCGACGACCGCTGGGTGCTGCTGGTCTCGATGTGGCGCTGGGTCGACGACGCCCACCAACTGGCCGGGGTGCGCTATCTGGTGGGCGAGTTGGTCCGGCATCGCCGGCGGTCTGCGTTTCCAGCCGTCGTCGGGCGGCGATGCTGGACGAAGGGCCCGCGTTCTATGCCCCGCAGTTGATGGCGGACGGTGACCGGGTGTGGGGTTGGGCGTGGGAGCTGGGTCGAAGCGAGGAGCAGGTCGCGGCGGCCGGCTGGGCGGGCGTGCTGACTTCCCCCGGGAGCTCTCCGTCCGCGCGGCGGATCCTCGCTCAGGCCGGCCTCCGGCTGCGCGAGCTCCGCACGCCGCCGCTGGCCTGGCAGCCGGGCCGCCGGTCACCGCGGCCGCGTTCGAGATCGTGGCGGCTGGACCGGTCACGTTGCGGTTGGTCGATGGCGGCACGGACCGCGCCGTCTGCACCGGCACGGCCCGGCCGCGGATCCTGGTCGACGGCAGCCTGGTGGAGCTGTTCGATGCCGGGGTGAGCTTCACGACCCGCGGCTACCCGACCGCGTCGGGCTGCCTGGATGGTCGACGCGGCATCCGAGGACGTGTCGGTCTACGGGTTGAGGCTGCCCGAGCCGAGCACCGCGACCGAGGCACCGAGGCTCGCCGGGCACGCGAAGGACAGCTGGCGTACATCGTGATCACCCTTGCTGTTGATCTCGTGCAGTAGCAGGGCGACCGCCTGCTCGGCCATCGCCCGGTCCGGCCGTTGCACGGTGGCGAGCTCGGGTACCAGATCAGACGTCAACCGCTCACCGTCGTCCAGGCTGATCAACGACAGATCGGTCGGCACCTCCAGCCCCAGGCCCTGGGCAGCCAGCAGGGCACCGAGGGCGAGCCGCTCGCGGGTGCAGACCATCGCCGTCGGGCGCGGATCCGCCTGCAACGCCTGACGCGCCAGGCCGAAGCCCCCCTGCCCCGTCACGTCGGAGGTATAGACCCGCGGCGCCTCCAGGCCGGCGTCGGACAGCGCCTGGTGCACTCCGGCCAGCCGGTCGTGCACCTGCGTCGTCGCCGAAGCGTCGCTGAGCAACGCGATCTGCGTGTGACCACGGTCGATCAGGATCTGGGCAGCGCAGGCGGCCCCGCCGAACTCGTCCGGCACGATGGTGGTCACCGCGTGCTGCGGGTCGGCGCAGTTCACGAGGATCTTCTGGACCGGCCCGAGGACCTCATGGATGGGGTACTCGACGAGTTCCGGAGCGACGACCATGATGCCGTCCACCCGGCGATCGAGCAGCGCGGTCACCGCCCGATGATCTCGATCCTGACCGTTCGGCGTGTCCATGAAGATGGTCAGGTAGCCCGCCGCGCCGGCGGTCTCCCACGCGCCGTGCAGCATCTCCTGCGGAAATCCGGAAGCGCCCCGCCAGGTCAGCACGCCGAGGGTCCAGGTTCGCTGGCTCCGTAGGCTCAGCGCCACCGCATTGGGCCGGTAGTTGAGCTGCCGGGCGGCCTCAAGGATGGCCACCTGCTTGATCGCCGACAGGTTCCCGTCGCCCCGGCCGTTGAGCACGAGCGAGACCGAACTCCGGGACACGCCGGCCAGATCTGCCACGTCCTGCGCGGTCGACCTCCGCGGTGCGCTCACTGCCTCACCATAGGTCCGATGCGCGGGACGAGCGAACCTCGAGACCGCGCCCGGGCGGCGGGATCAGAGCAGGTCGTTGATCACGATCGACTGTTCGCGGGACGGCCCGACCCCGATGCCGGAGATCCGGGCACCGCAGAGCTCCTCCAGCCGGTTCACGTAGGCCTGGGTGTTCTTCGGCAGATCGTCGAAGGAGCGGCAGTCACTGATGTCCTCGCTCCAGCCGTCGAGCTCTTCATAGATCGGCGAGGCGTGGTGGAATTCCGACTGGGTCAGCGGCATCGTGTCGTGCCGGACCCCGTTGACCTCGTAGCCCACGCAGACCGGAATCTTCTCCCAGCCGGTCAGGATGTCGAGCTTGGTCAAGAAGATGTCGGTGAACGCGTTGGCCCGGGCGGCTGACTGCACGACCAGCGCGTCGAACCAGCCGCAGCGCCGCTTGCGGCCGGTCGTGGTGCCGAACTCCGCGCCGATCTGACGCAGCTTCTCGCCGTCCTCGTCCAGCAGCTCGGTCGGCATCGGACCTTCCCCGACCCGGGTGGTGTACGCCTTGGCGATGCCCACCACCCGGTTGATCCTGGTCGGACCCACGCCGGTCCCGACGCAGGCCCCGGCCGCGACCGGGTTGGACGACGTGACGTACGGATAGGTGCCATGATCAACATCGAGGTGGTGCGCCTGCGCTCCCTCGAAGAGCACGACCTGGTTGCGTCCAGCGCATCGTTCAGCACCCGGCTGACGTCGGCCACGTGCGGCTTGACCCGTTCGGCGTGGGACAACAGATGCTCGGTGACCTGGACCGGGTCGATCTCGCGCCGGTTGTAGACCTTCACCAGGAGGTGGTTCTTCTGCTCGAGGGCGGCTTCGACCTTCTGCCGCAGGATCGACTCGTCGAACAGGTCCTGGATCCGGATGCCGATCCGGTTGACCTTGTCGGAGTACGCCGGACCGACGCCACGGCCGGTGGTGCCGATCTTGGCCTTGCCCAGGAAGCGCTCGGTCACCTTGTCGATCACCTGGTGGTAGGACGCGATGATGTGCGCGTTGGCCGAGATGATCAAGTGCGATGCATCGACCCCGCGTGCGGCCAGACCGGAGATCTCGGTGAACAGCACATCGAGGTCGACCACCACGCCGTTGCCGATCACCGGCACGCACTTGGGGTTCAGAATGCCCGAGGGCAACAGGTGCAGCGCGTACCGCTCACCGTTGACGACGATCGTATGGCCGGCGTTGTTGCCACCCGAGTAACGGACGCAGTAGTCGACCCGCTCGCCGAGCTGATCGGTGGCCTTGCCCTTGCCTTCGTCGCCCCACTGCGCACCTACCACCACAATGCCCGGCATGTGATCGCCGCCCTTCTGCTGCGTACGTCACCGTACGGAAAGAGTGAAGCCCCCGGGCATTTGCCACAGGGACTCTTGCGACCCGACTCTACCGAACTTCCTCCGGTGTGTCGCCTGAGCCGGCCGTCGGCGCGGAAGAATCTCTGGTCAGCTCGGTGTACGCGGTCTCTGAGGAGTCGCGCAGGAACTGCCGGCAGCGCTCGTGCTCCACGGTGTCGCCGATCCGCTGCGGCCGCGACGGCCAGCGCGTACAGGGCGCGGAGGAAGCCGCGGTTGGGCGCGTGCTCCCACGGGATCGGCCCGGACCCTTTCCAGCCGGACCGGCGGAGCGCGTCCAGGCCGCGGTGATAGCCGGTGCGGGCGTACGCGTACGCCGCCGACATCGCCCTCCGGGGTGCCGATCGTCAGCGAACCCTCGGCAAGCAGCGCCCAGCACAGGGACGATTCCGGGTGGCGCGCTGACGATCTCGATGAAGCGTTCCTTGCCGCTCTCGGCGAGCTCGGCGACGGCCGGGTCGATCGGCAGCAGGGTCGGCGCGGCGCCCGGTCCGAAGGCGAGCAGGTTCTCGTGGGTGGTGTCGGTCACGGTCACGACCCTAACCCACCGCCGGCGACGCTAGATCCAGTCGCGGCGGCGGAAGAGCGAAGTAGAGGATGACGCCCGCGGCGACCATGACCGCAAGATAGACCCAGAACCCGGCCGCGGTGCCGACGAGCGGGAAGCCGACGTTCATCCCGACGAAGCTGGTCACCAGCGTCGGCACGGCGATGATCGCGGCCCAACCCGACAGCTTCTTCATGGTCTGGTTCATCCGCACGTCGGCCAGGGCGAGGCTGGTGTCGAACACCGACGACAGGGCCTCGCGGAGCGCGTCAGCGGCGTTGGCGACGCGATGATGCTGCTCGGCGAGCAGCGTCCAGCGCCGGCTGGCCGCGTTGCTGCGGGCGGCCTTGCCCTTGACCGGCGGCGGCGGCGCGTCGACCAGGTCCGTCATCACCGCGCGCATCGGGTCGGTGAGGCGGCGTACCTGGGACAGGGCCGTGCGCAGCTTGAACGCGTGCAACTGCTCCGGCTTGTCGAGCGGGCGCTCCTCGAACATGATGTTGGCAAGATCATCAGTGGAGCTCTCCAACCAGCTGACGACCGACTCGTAGGTGTTGATCACCGCACCGATGACGAGCTGCAGCGCCGCCTCGACTCCGCCCCGGGCGAGCATGTTTTCCTTGCTCAGCAGGAGTTGCGCCGGTTGGAACGCCCTGGTTCGATTCCACCAGGCAGATCAGCACCCGGTCGGTGGCGATGATCGACACCGGGTGCACGGTCACCTCGGCCCGCTCCGGGTCTAGGGACACCGCGTTGGTGATCACCAGCCGCGCCTGCCCGATCGTCTCGAACTTCGCCCGCCGATCATCGGCCAGCAGGTCCTTGATCGCCAGGTCGTCGAGATCGAGCGCCTGGGCGACCTCGCGCAACTCGCGCTGCCCCGTAGTCGTCGTCGCGCGGCAGCACCCACCAGGCCGACGCCGCCGAGTTGCAGCTCGAGCACGTCGCCGAGATCCTCACCGGTCAGATCCTCGGCAATCATCCGCTCACCCGACCACACCCGACTCAGCGGCACCGGCCGCGACGCCTGAGCGATGGTCACCCTCGCAGAGTAGTCCCCACCCCCCATCTGCACCCTGAGCTCGTCCTCGCGTCCTGAGCTAGTCGCAGGGCCGCTCCCGCCCTTCGACAAGCTCAGGGCACGTTTGGTTCCGTCACCACCCGAGGACTGCGAGCATCGGCGCTCGGCCGTCACGGCCTCGACGAAGCGGTCGACAGAAAGCTTCGTACGGGGGCGGCGTTCGGGCGGGCCGGAAACCTAAGATGCCTGAATCGCAAGCGCACGCGAACCGCAATCGAGTGCGCGCAGTTCCGGGCCACCGCGTTTTCCGGCCCGCCCGAACGGCCGCCCCCGTACGAAGCGCAGAGAACGAGAGCTACTTGTTCAGAGACGTACCAGTCGAGCGCAGATCCTCGCAGGCCTCAACCACGCGCTTGGCCATGCCGGCCTCGGCCAGCTTGCCCCAGGCCCGCGGGTCGTACGCCTTCTTGTTGCCGACCTCGCCGTCGACCTTCAGCACGCCGTCGTAGTTGTTGAACATGTGTCCGGCGGCCGGCCGGGTGAAGGCGTACTGGGTGTCGGTGTCGATGTTCATCTTGATCACGCCGTAGTCGACGGCCGCGCGGATCTCCTCCAGGGTCGAGCCGGAGCCGCCGTGGAAGACCAGATCGAACGGGTTGTCCTTGCCGATCTTGGCGCCGACCTGCTCCTGGATGTCCTTCAGCACCTCGGGCCGCAGCTTGACCGAGCCCGGCTTGTAGACGCCGTGCACATTGCCGAAGGTGAGGGCGGTGATGTAGCGGCCCTTCTCGCCGGTGCCCAGCACCTCGACGGTCCGCAGCCCGTCCTCGACGGTGGTGTAGAGCTTCTCGTTGATCTCGTGGCTGACGCCGTCCTCCTCGCCACCGACGACGCCGACCTCGATCTCGAGGATGATGTTCGCGGCCGACGTGAGCGCCAGCAGTTCATCGGCGATGGAGAGGTTCTCCTCCACCGGCACCGCCGAACCGTCCCACATGTGCGACTGGAACAGCGGCAGTCCGCCGCTCTTGACCCGCTCGGCGGAGATCGCGAGCAGCGGCCGGACGAAGCTGTCCAGATTGTTCTTCGGGCAGTGGTCGGTGTGCAGCGCGATGTTGACCGGGTAGTTCTTCGCCACCTCGTACGCGTACGCGGCGAGCGCGACCGCACCGGTGACCTTGTTCTTGATCGTCGGGCCGGACGCGTACTCGCCACCGCCGGTGGACACCTGGATGATGCCGTCGGAGCCGGCTTCGGCAAAGCCCTGAAGGGCGGCGTTGATGGTCTGCGAGGAGCTGATGTTGATCGCCGGGTAGGCGAACGAGCCCTTCTTGGCCGCGTCGAGCATCTCGGCATAGACCTCGGGAGTGGCGATAGGCATGGGTGGCAGTTCCTTTCAGGGGCAGACCAGGTCTGGCGCGTCGCCACCCGAACCCCGAGCGGCCTGGGTCAGTCTCTCAAAGATCGATGTCCGGTGGGAATACCGGCCGGGCGTCTCAGCGATCGTCAGCCGCGAGTTCCGGACGTTCCTAGGTTTCCAGCGCCGACAGGTCGACGCCGTGCCGACCTCCGGAGAAGGCGCGCACGGTGGTGTCCAGCGTCGCCGGAAAGACCGTGACCTGATCGAGTGGCACCGTGGCCGTCCGCCCGTCGCTCAGGGTCAGTCGGAGCAGCGGCTCCGGCCGAGGCCGCCCTTGACGGTGCTCAGCGAGGCGACCTGGGCCCACGGGGCCGCGAGGTTCGCCACCTGGATCCCGGGTGCGCCGATCCGGATCGCCGCACCGTTGCCGATGGTGCCGAGTTCCCGCCGGGCCTGCAGGTAGCCGACCAACGTGAACAGGCACGAAGCCGACCGAGATGCCGAGCACCACGGCGTAGACCACGAGAAGCCGGCGCCCTGGAGCTGCTCGCGCTGCCAGACGTAGATGATGACCATGATCACGATGGTGATGCCGAGGCTCATCAGCCGGGAGCGCATCAACCGCCGCCGGCGTTGGACCTTCTCCGCCAGCGGGCCGGGGTCGTAGGGCACGACGAGTTCGCCGATCGGACCGGTACTCATGATCAGTTCTCCCGCGCGCCCCGGGGCGTGATCGCCATGTGGATCCGGTAGCGATCCGCGCGGTACCACGACGTGGAGAGCTCGATCACCCGGTCACCGGCGTAGGTCACCCGCTCCTGAACCAGCAGCGGCGCCCGCTTCGCGATGCCGAGGATCCGGGCCTGGTGGGCATCGGCGGCCTCGGCCCGGACCGTCTGCTCGCCGCTGGTCACGACCACCCCGTACTCGCTGGCGAAGACGTCGTAGAGCGCGCCCGAGCTCACGCTGCAGCAGTCCGGGGAACAACACCGAGGGATAGTGGCCGACCTCGTACGCCATCGGCGTCCCGTCGGCGGTCCGCAGCCGCTCCACCCGGACCACCGGCCGGCCCGGACGGATCCGCAGCGCGTACGAGACGTCGTCGTCGGCCGGCTGCTCGCTGGCCGCGAGCACCACGGTCGCGGGCAGCAGACCGCGATCGCGCATCTCCCGGGAGAACGAGGTGAGGTGCAGCCGGGAGTCGACCTGCGGACCGGTGACATAGGTGCCCTTGCCGTGCACCCGCTCGAGCACGCCGCCTTGAACGAGGTCGGCGATGGCCTGGCGGACGGTGACCCGGCTGACCCCGAGCCGCACGACGAGCGCCCGCTCGGACGGGATGGCGTCCCCGGGCGCAGTCGGTGTCGATCAGCGTCTCCAGGATCCCCGCACCTGGGCCCGCTTGGTCGTCGCCGAGGACAGCGGCCGATCGAGCCGGAAGGCCACATCGGTGAGGCTGCCGTGCTCATGCTGCAATGGAACTCCTCGTCAGCGAAGAAATTCTTCACAGATCGCGGCAGATATTGTCCGGTCCGATACCAGACCAGTGAATACCAGAATAGATGGAGTGTGCCCTGCCTCACGTATGGGCGATCACCAGCCAGATGGCGGTGGAGATCGCCGAGCAGCCGGCCGCGATCGATCGGACCCTGGCCGAACTACTGCCGCTGAGCCTGAGATCGCGCGCCTTGGCCGCGGCCGCCATCGGGTACTGCTCATCGCCCGCGGCTCGAGTGACAACGCGGCGATCTACGCTCGCTACCTGTCCGAGGTGCATGCGCACTGGCCGGCGCAGCCTGGCCGCGCCGTCGGTCGCCACGCTGTACGCGCGCTCGGCTCGACCTGTCCGACACCATCGCCATCGCGGTGAGCCAGTCGGGCTCGACGCAGGAGATCCTCGAGACCCTCGAGTGGGCCAAAGCCGGGGGTGCCGCGACGATCGCCGTCATCAATGTCGACGGCTCCCCGCTCGCCGACGCCGCCGACATCGCCATGGTCACCCAGGCCGGCCCCGAGCTCGCCGTTCCGGCCACCAAGTCGTACACGACCCAGGTGGCCGCCCTCGCGGTCGCGGTCGATGCGCTCGCTCCCGAGTCCGGGACGCTGGACGCGGCAGTTCGCGCTGGTGCCGCAGGCCGCCGAGGCGATGCTGGAAACCGGGCCGGACCTGGCCGAGATGGTGACCGCGCTGGCCCGCACCGAAGAGGTCCTGGCCAGTGGCCGCGGACTGGCCTTCGGCACCACGCTCGAGGTGGCGCTCAAGCTCGAGGAGACCTGCTTGCGCCCGGTACGCGGGCTGTCCTACGCCGATCTCAAGCACGGGCCGATCGCCATCGTCGACCACGAACTCGCCACCGTACTGGTCGCCGGGCCCGAGGGCCCGACCCTTCCCGGCCTGATCGACCTGGCCAGGACCGTCCGCGGCAAGGGAAGCCCGGTCCTCGGTTTCGGCGGGAACGAGGAGTTCCGGGCCGCCTGCGATCTGGCGGTGGCCGGCCCTGAACTGTCGGAGACGCTCGCCCCGCTGACCCTGCCCATTCCGGCGCAGTTGATGGTCGAGCGGCTCGCACGGGAGTTGGGGCTCGACCCGGACGCGCCCCGCGGCCTGCGCAAAGTCACCCAGACCGACTGAGGCAGTCCGTCGCACACGCTGAGTTCAGCGGGCCCAGCGCAGCGCCCAGTGATACATCGCGATCGCCGCGGCGGCACCGGCATTGATCGAGCGGGTCGAGCCGTACTGGGTGATCTCGACCAGCCGCTCGCAGACCGCGACCAGCTCATCGGTCAGCCCCGGACCTTCCGAGCCGAAAACCAGGCAGGCGCGTTCGGGCAACTCGCTGGTCTCGAGCGGGACGGCGCCCGGCAGGTTGTCGACGCCGATCGCCGATAGTCCTCGGCGCTCAGCCAGTCGGCGAAGTCGGCGACCGAGGCGTGATGTTGCACACGCAGATAGCGGTCGGTGACCATCGCGCCGCGGCGGTTCCAACGCCGCCGGCCGAGGATGTGAACACCGTCCACGTTGAACGCATTCGCGGTGCGCACCATCGAGCCGATGTTGAAGTCGTGTTCCCAGTTCTGGATCGCGATCTGCAGCGGATGCCTTGTTTTGTCGAGGTCTGCGACGATCGCGTCGAGGCGCCAATAGCGGTATCGGTCGACGACATTGCGCCGGTCGCCGTCCGCGAGCAGTCGGGATCGAGTCGCGGGTCGTCTGGCCACGGGCTCGGATGTGGCCCGACTCCCGGCTCACCGGACGCCGCCGCGACCTCGTCTTCGCTTAGGAACTTCACAGTTGGCGACGGTACCGTTTAGACCCGTGACCACTCTCGACGCCATCTTCCTGACGCCGATGCTGCTGCCTTCCTGGATGGATCCGGAGCAACTGATCACCGCGGCCGGGCCGTACGCGCTCTGGGTCACCGCCTTCATCATCTTCGCCGAGTGCGGGCTGTTCGCGATTCTGCCCGGCGACTCGCTGTTGTTCACCGTGGGCCTCTTCGTCGCGGCCGGCACCATCCACCACGGCATGGTCTTCGTCTGCACCGTGCTGACCATCGCCGCGATCGCCGGCAACATCTGCGGCTACTGGATCGGCCGACTGATCGGACCACCACTGTTCAAACCGCGTCGCGGGATGATGGGCCGGATACTCAACCCCAAATACGTCGTCAAGACCCACGAATTCTTCGAGCGGTACGGCAGCCGGGCGCTGATCCTGGCCCGATTCGTGCCGATCGTCCGGACCTTCGTCACCCTGGTCGCCGGCGTCGGGCGGATGAACTTCGCGCGCTTCATCGGATTCACCGCGATCGGCGGTGTCCTGTGGGCCTGCGGGGTGACGACCGCGGGCTACTACTTCGGCAACATCCCGATCATCAAGAACAACATCGACGTGGTGCTGGTCCTGATCGTGCTCATCTCGCTGATTCCGATGGGAATCGAGTTCCTGCTCCACCGGCAACGCGCCCGCCGCGCGTCGGCCGTCGCGTAGCGACTCAGCGCTCGGCGTCGCGTAGCGACAGTGGGCTAGCGCTCAGCCGGTCAGTTCGAGCAGCCGCTCCAGATCAGCCGAGGTCGGCATCCAGAGCCCCGCGGCCGCGTTCTGCCGGACCTGGTCGACCGAGGTAGCGCCGGCGATCACCGACCCGACCGTGGGCAGCGCGGCCAGCCCACCGATCGCCACTTGCATCATGGAGATCCCGCGCTCGTCGGCAAACGACTGCAGAGCCTCGACGGTGTCGAAGTCGGCGTGCTGCAGCACTTCGGACTGCCGGACGAGCCGGGTGCCCAGCGGAGCGGACTCACCCCGGCGGTACTTCCCGGTCAGCAGTCCGCGGGCAAGTGGGAAGTAAGGCAACAAGCTCTGTCGGGTGTGCTCCAGGGCCGGCACCAGTTCCTTCTCCGCCGAGCGGTCCAGCCAGGAATACTCGTTCTGAGCCGAGATGAACGGCTCCAAGCCACTGCTGTGCGCCGTCCAGTCCGCATCGACGACCTGCCAGCCGGTGAGATTGGACGAACCGAGGTAGCGCACCTTGCCTTCGGTGACCAGTTCGCTGAGCGCGGTCAGCGTCTCCTCGATCGGGGTATTCGGGTCGGGCGTGTGCAACTGGTAGAGATCGATCCAGTCCGTGCCGAGCCGCCGGAGGCTGGCCTCGACCGCGAGCCGGATGTAGCGACGTGAACCGCGTACCCCCCAGTCCGGTCCGTTGGCGCCCTGCATGTCGCCGCCGAATTTCGTCGCGATGATCACCTCGGAACGTCGCGAACCCAGTGCTTTGCCGAGCAGAGTCTCCGAGCCGCCGAGATTGCCGTACACGTCCGCCGTGTCGAACAACGTGATGCCGGCGTCGATCGCGGTGTCGACCACCGCCGGTACGTCCTCGTCAGCCATGCGGGCGCCGAAATTGTTGCAGCCAAGCCCCACAGTGGAGACCATCAGGCCCGAGGGGCCGAGCTGTCGATAGGTCATGTCAGCCGTCATGATCGACCGACCTCAGGTCTGAGGCGGGTTGTAGCCACCTGGCTGAGGCGGCTGCTGGCTCCCGCCGGTGTCGGGGGCCTGGTAGCCACCCCCCTGCGGCGGCTGCTGGTACTGCGGCGGCTGGTAGCCACCCTGCGGCGGTTGCTGGTACTGGGGCTGCTGGTACTGCTGCGGATCGGGCAGGTCGTCACGCGGCTGGTCGAACTGGACCGGCGGCGCCGACTGCTGGGGCGGCAACTGGCCCTGCTGCGGATCGCCGCGGTAGGCGATCTCACCGAAGCTGACGTTCGGAGCCTGGCGAACGGTGGGGTCGTTCACCTCGAAGTAGGTCGCCTTCTCGAAGTGGAACATGTTGGCGATGATGTTCGACGGGACCGACTCGACCTTGGTGTTGTAGACCCGCACGTTGGCGTTGTAGAAGCGGCGGCCGGCCGCGATCCGGTCCTCGGTCTCAGTGAGCTGCTTCTGCAGTTCGAGGAAATTCTGGTTGCTCTTCAGATCTGGGTACGCCTCGACGCTGACGATCAGGTTGTGCACCGCCCCGGACAACGCCTGCTCGACGTCAGCGCGCTGCTGGCTGGGCAGCGCCCCGTCGGCCTGGGAGATCTGCTGGGCCTGGGCGCGAAGCCGGGTGATGTCCTCGAGCGTGTTGCGTTCGTGCGCCGCGTACGCCCGGACCGTCTCGACCAGGTTGGGGATCAGCTCGTAGCGTCGGTTGAGCTCGACATCGATCTGCCGCCACGCCTCCTGAATCAGGTTCCGGGACTTGACGAAGCCGTTGTAGGCGCCCATCGCGATGAGCGCGATGATGACGACGATCACCAAGATGATGATGATCACGGTGATGGCGGTACCCATCAGATCTCCTTAGCCTGGATCGAGCGGGTGGTTGAGGCTCTGGGCGCCTTCAGACTAATCGGTGCCGGCCGGCCGGTCAGGCGAGTCCGAGATCGTGAGCCGAGACCGCGAACCGGTAGTGCAGACCCGCCGCCTCGATCGCCTCCCGGGCGCCGGTGTCGCGATCGACGACCACCGCGACCCCGACGACCTCGGCGCCGGCCTCCCGCAGCGCCTCGACGGCGGTCAGCACCGAAGCCCCGGTCGTGCTGGTGTCCTCCACCGCGAGCACCTTGCGGCCCTCCACTGGTGACCCTTCGATCCGTCGCTGCAGGCCGTGGGCCTTGACGTCCTTGCGGACCACGAAGGTGTCGAGCCGCTTGCCCGCCGCCGCGGCCGCGTGCAGCATCGCCACCGCCACCGGATCCGCGCCGAGGGTCAGACCGCCGGCCGCCTCGAACTCCCAGTCGGCGACCAGATCGCACATCACCCGGCCGATGATCGGAGCCGTCACACCGTCGAGGGTGACCCGGCGCATGTCGACGTAGTAGTCCGCCGTACGCCCCGAGGACAGCGTGACCTCCCCGCGCACGACGGCCAGCGCCTTGATCTGATCGATCAGCATCGCGGTGTCGTCGACCACGGGCAATTCGCTCATGATCGGCACCCTAGTCCACGCCGGCCCCGCCGTTTGCCACTTCGTCGTCTACCGTCCCACCCGGCCCAGGCCGTCCTGCTCTGTCGGTTTGCACGTTCCCCAGATTCGCGGGGTCGTCGCAACATCGTGCGATAGGTGCCCCAGGATCGAGCCGCGGACGCGGCTACTTGTTCTGGGTCGACTCCAGATGGCCGAAGCCGATCGAGCGGTCCGGAGAGTGGAAGAGGTCTTGGCAGGTGGTGAGAGTGATCAGCGGTTGGGTCGGTTTCGTATCGGGCTTGCCCGGCACGGGATCGATGACCCAGGTGTCGGTGTCCTTGACCGTGAGCTGCTTCGGTGACTCGTCCAGCACGTAGGTGTAGACCGCCTGCCGGGTCTCGACGATGATCTTGTCGCCCTTGCCGAGTTCGAGCATCCGGGAGAAGGGCTGACCGTGGGTCACGCGGTGACCGGCCACGGCGAAGTTGCCGATCTGTCCAGGCTGCGCGGTCGAGCTGTAGTGCCCTACCCCCTTGGCCAAGATCGACAGATCGGTGCCGTTCAAAATCGGGATCTCGTAGTTGTCGCCGAAGGCCGGGATCCGGAGCAGCCCGATGGCTTCACCGGGGATCACCGTTTCGTGCTTCTTGTTCTTCGGATCGGACTTCTTCTCCTCGACCCACTTGGCCCGCAGTTGATCACGCTCACTCTGGAACGCGCTCTCCGACACGACATTGGTGCCGAAGTACTGGTATCCGACCCAACCCAGACACGACAGCCCCGCCACCAGAAGCACGACGCCGATGACCGTCAGCGGCGACGGCCTCCTCCGGCGAGGTGGCTTGTCTACCCCGCCGGTATTCCCCGAGCTGTCCCCGCTGTCCCCGTCATCGAGGGGAATCGGCCGCGTATCGTCGGCCTCGTTCTCCACAATGGAACTGCTCACGCCCGACATTCTGCCCGGTGCGACCAATTTCGGCAGGGATGCATCCGTAACGCGGTATGTCAGCGACCGCGTCCTCCTACACTGGCCGCGTGACTGCGGCACCCGGTTGGTATCCCGATCCCGGGGGTCAGCCGTCGATGTTTCGGTACTGGGACGGCCGGGTGTGGTCGGCAGCGCTGTCGCCGCATCCCCGCGCGCCGGCGCCGGGCTCCAGCGGGCCTGGTTCACCGCCACCACCGACCCAGCCGAACCCCGTCGCCCCTCGGCCCCGTCGTAAGCAACCGTTGGGATGGCTGATCGGGCTCGGCGCCGTACTCGTCGCTCTGATCATCGTGGTGGTCCTGGTCGTCCAGCGGATCGGCGGTGAGGAGCCCATCACGCCCGACCCGGGGGGCCAGCCCTCGACTGCGGTCTGCCCCGAGCCTGAGAAGGCCACGGCGGAGCCGCAGCCAGGAGACGGCCGGGTGCACGCGGGGAAGCTGTCCTATCCGGAACTGGGCTCGCCGTGGTCGGCGCCGGAGCCTGAAGATCGGGTCGCCTTCGGCAAGGGAGTGTTGATCCAGTCGGTCGAGATCGAGAAGACCCCGACCAACGAGCGCTGGCTCGCCGCGGTACTGGTCGGCGAACTGGTGGCGGGCGACGGCTTCTTCAGCCCCAAGGACGGTGCGGCGATCGTGGTCAAGTGCGTCAGTGGCACGTTCTACGGCGGCTCGGCGGTCACCCGAGACGACAAGCGCAATGAGGCGATCCGGGTCGACGACCATGACGCCTGGGTGATCGAATCGCAGCTCGGCTTCGACGTGCCGGGCATCCAGGCCAAGAGCGAGCGGCTGATCGTGGTGATCGTTGACACCGGCGGCGGATCCGCCGGCTTGTTCTACGCCTCGATACCGGAGAACGCCGAACAACTGCTGCCGCCGGCCCGGGCGGCCCTCGCCGGCCTCACGGTCGACGGCTGAAGGCCGTTCTCGCCGACGAGGCCGGGCGGCACAGCGCACGTTAGGGTCGGACCATGGCCTCAGCCTGGAAGGCCGACCGGGTGCGGTCGGCCAGCACCACGATCTTCGCGGAGATGTCGGCGCTCGCCGTCGCGACGCAGTCGGTCAACCTCGGACAGGGATTTCCCGACACCGACGGCCCGGCCTTCATGCTGGAGGAGGCCAGGTCGGCGATCGCCGCCGGCATCAACCAGTACCCGCCGGGGCGCGGCATCCAGCCGTTACGGCAGGCGATCAGCGATCACGCGCAGCGCCACTACGGGCTGGACTACGACCCGGAAACCGAGGTGCTGGTCACCACCGGCGCGACCGAGGCGCTCGCGGCCGCGATCTTGGCGTTCGTCGATCCGGGCGACGAGGTGATCGCGCTCGAACCGTTCTACGACTCGTACGCGGCATCGATCGATCTGGCCGGCGGCACCAGGGTCGGCGTCGGACTCTTCGGTCCCGACTTCAAACTCGATCATCGAAGAACTGCGCGCCGCGTTCACGCCCCGGACGAAGGCGCTGTTGATCAACTCCCCGCACAATCCCACCGGAGTGGTGCTCAGCCGGGATGATCTTGCCGAGATCGCCCGGCTGGCCGTGGCAGCACGACGTCCTGGTCATCTGCGACGAGGTCTACGAGCACCTCACCTTCGACGATGCCGAACACCTTCCGCTGGCCGGATTTCCCGGCATGCGGGACCGTACGGTACGGATCTCCTCGTCCGGCAAGACGTTCTCCGCGACCGGGTGGAAGATCGGCTGGGCGCAGAGCACGCCGGAGTTGATCACCGAGATCACCGCCGTCAAGCAGTTCCTCACCTACGTGTCGGGTGCGCCGTTCCAGCCGGCCGTCGCGCGCGCCCTGAACGAAGGGGACGGCTGGGTGGCGTCGGCGCGGGTGGAACTGCAGGGCAAACGTGACCGACTCGCCGACGGCCTGTCGGCGATCGGTCTGGCGCCGGTACTGCCGAAGGGCACGTACTTCATGACCACCGATGTACGCCCGTTGGGCTATCTCGACGGCGTCGAATTCTGCCGCGACCTGCCCCGGCTGTGCGGCGTGGTCGCCATTCCCCACCAGGTCTTCTACGATCGCATCGACGCCGGGAAACCCTATGTCCGTTGGGCCTTCTGCAAGTCCGATGGAGTTCTGGACGAGGCGATATCGCGGCTGAGGAAGCTCGCGCGAAGCTGATCCGACAGCCGGACGTATCAGGATGGTCCCGCCGTCGTTCTTTACCTCCAGTAGCGATTCGCTGCCCAGACGCGAGGAGGTGGCCGGTGCCCAGCTTCGGATCCAAGACGGAAGCGCTAGACGCGCCCGCGACCTTCGCGCCCGTTTGGTCGCTGAAGGCGTGGGAGGCGGGCGATCCGGCGACCATCGAGGCCACCGAGGCCGAACTGCTCCGCCGCGGCTTTCTTCGGCCCGGTCCGTGGGCCGGCGACGGCAGGAAGGGCAGCGAGACGATAGCCGCGATCCGCCGCTTCCAGTACTCCATCGGAGCCGGGCAAGCATACCGGGACGGTCACTTCGGCCCGCACCAGTGGAAACGCTTCTGGTCCTCGGGATCGGGTGTGACGGGCTCAGGCGAAGTGGGTCATCCCGCGCGGCGGCTCGGGGGATGACTCCGGATCGACGTCGCTGAAGGGTCGGGCGCCCGTCAGGAGTTGATCAAGCCGGGCACCGTGCAGCACGCGGTAGGGAAAAGGACCGCGGCCGGCACGCTCGGCGATCGCGGCATACGGCAGCGGGCCGGCCGAGCCGGCGATGATCACGTTGCCGAATCGGCGTCCTTTCAGGGTCGAAGGCTCCGTGCACAACACCACGTTCGCGAAGGATTCCGCAATCCCGCTGAGCACCCGGCGGGCATAGCCGAACGGTCCGCGGTCGGTGATGTTCATGATCAACGTCCCTGGCTCGGTGAGCGCCCGCCGCGCACTGGCGAAGAACTCCGCCGTGCCGAGCTCCGCCGGCACCCGCGGCCCGACAAAGGCATCGATGATCATCAACTCGGCGAAGCCGTCCCGCAGTTCGGCGACACCGCTGCGACCGTCGATCGCCCGCACCTTGATCCCACTCCTCCTCGGCAGCGGCAGATGAGCGCGGACGAAGTCGGTCAGGGTGACATCGGGCTCGAACACGATCTGGGCTGACTGCGGACGGGTGGCGGCGAGGTAGCGCGGCAGGGTCATGGCGGCACCGCCGATGTGCACCGCGCGAACTCGGGTCCCGATCGGGACCAGGCACTCGACGAGGTCGGCGATCCGCTGGACGTAATCGAACTCGAGCCGCAACGGGTCGTCCAAATCGACATAGGACTGGTCGGTCCGACCGACCCGCAGGGTGAACGCGTTCGGGTACGCCCGATCGGGGACGAGCATCGCTCCGTCGTCGCCGGGCCGCAGCACGAGATCACCGCTGCGCAGTTCAGCCTCCTGACGAGTGTGAGCCGATCACAGGATCCCATGTGCTAGATATTCCATGGAGAGGAGTCGCCCCATGCAGTTGCGGTGGATCGACGACGACGGCGTCAGCGATCATGACGTCGCTGAACTCGCGGCGCTGCACGGCCGATCGGACGGATTTCTCTGGCTGGACATCCCGGCCTGGTCCGCGGAGGTGGAAGCGCTACTGGCCAAGGAGTTCGGGTTTCATCCGATGGCACTGGCCGCTTCCCGCGACCGCAACCATGTGCCCAGGTTGCACGTCTATCCCGACCATGCGTTCATCGTGATCCACGCACCGGAGTTGGGCACCGCCGGGCACGTGCACTATCTCGAGCTCGATCAGTTCATCGGGAAGACGTTCCTGATCACGGTGCACGGCCCGTTGAACCCGGTCGTCCCTCTGGAGGCGGCCCTCCGCGAAACCGAGTCCGTGGCCGAGCGGATGCAAAGCGGTCGGCTGCGTCCGACGTCCCCGTTCGGAATCTCCTACGCGATCGTCTCCGCGATCGCTCGCCGCGAAGCCGCCCTGGTGGCCGACATCGCCCGCCAGGTGGGACTGCTGGAGCAGCGCGTGATGGCCTCGTCGGACGAGGAGCCGCAGGAGTTCCTGACCCAGCTCTTCACCGCACGGCACCAGTTGCTGACGATCAAGACCATGGCGGCCCAAGGGGGCGAGATCCATCGTCGGGCCATCAAAGTGATCACGTTCGCGCGGCCCGAGTCAATGGAGATGATCGAGGATCTGCTGGATCAGTACGAGCGGGTCGCCTCGATCAGCCAGAGCCAGTTGGACTTCCTGATGGGCGTGACCGAGTTCTACCGGGCGCGGACCGACACCAAGATGACCATCGCCGCCGAACGGCTGGCGGTGATCGCCGCAATCACCCTGCCCGTCACGGCCATCTCCTCCGTCGTGGGTATGAACGTGATCGTCAACGAGTCCACCCACTGGGTGATATTGATCATCCTGCTCAGCGTGATGATCGCGATGTCCCTGGTCATGCTCCGCTGGGCCAAACGGCAAGGCTGGTGGGGTTAGGCCTTAAGCCCCTTCGGCCGACTTGTCAGACGCTCAACGGCCTATAGCGCGCTGAGAGTCTGACAAGTCGGAGGGGGTTCAGATGGTGACGCTGGCGAGGGCGTCGCCGAAGCGGCTGGCGCCGGCCGCCGCCGCACCGGGTTCCAGCATCGCGGCGAGCTGCCGACGAATCGGGATGGCGTGCACCATCGCTCGATCCGATCAACAGGGCTCGGATCTGCGCACGCGCAGGGCAACTCCTGGATGTCGATGAGAGGGTCAACCTCACAGGAGAAGCCGCGCGTGCGCCAGATACGTGCCTCTCACCGGCGGCGCTACCGGGCCTGAGTTGTGACCGCTGGTCAGACTCTCAGCCGGCTATGACGGGCTGGGAGTCTGACACGCCGGCGGGGCGGATCACCAGGCCGTCGGTGCCTTCGTCGGCGTCGAAGACCACCGTGTCGCCTTCGCGCACCTCTCCGGAGAGCACCCGGCGAGCCAGTTGATCTTCGATCGTGGTCTGGACCAGTCGGCGCAGCGGCCGAGCGCCGAAGACCGGATCGAAGCCGGTCAGGGCGAGCCAGTCCTTGGCCGCCGACGTGACGTCAACCGTGATCCGCCGATCGGCGAGCCGAGCGTTGAGCCGGGACAGGTTGATCTCCACGATGCGCGCGAGCTCCTCGGTGCCGAGCGCGTCGAACAGCACGATCTCGTCCAGCCGGTTGAGAAACTCCGGCTTGAAGGAGCTCCGCACCACGCCCATCACGGCGTCCCGCTTGAGCTTCTCGTCGAGCTTCTGGTCGGCCAGGAACTGCGAGCCGAGATTCGAGGTCAGGATCAGGATCGTGTTGCGGAAATCGACCGTACGCCCCTGCCCGTCGGTCAGCCGGCCGTCGTCGAGCACCTGCAGCAGGATGTCGAAGACCTCGCTGTGGGCCTTCTCCACCTCGTCCAGCAAGATGACCGCGTACGGGCGGCGCCGGACCGCCTCGGTGAGCTGGCCGCCCTCCTCGTAGCCGACATACCCCGGAGGAGCACCGACGAGGCGGGCCACCGAGTGCTTCTCGGAGTACTCGCTCATGTCGATCCGGACCATGGCGTGCTCGTCGTCGAACAGGAACTCCGCGAGTGACTTGGCCAGCTCGGTCTTGCCGACGCCGGTCGGGCCGAGGAAGAGGAACGATCCGGTCGGCCGGTTCGGGTCGGAGATGCCCGCCCGGGAACGGCGGACGGCATCCGCCACCGCGCGGACGGCAGGCTGCTGGCCGACCAGCCGCTGCCCGATCCGGGACTCCATGCTCAGCAGCTTCTCGGTCTCACCCTGCAGCAGCCGGCCCGTCGGGATGCCGGTCCAGTTGGCCACGACCTCGGCGATGTCGGTCGGTCCGACCTCCTCCGAGACCATGGACGGCAGTTGGCTCTCGGCCTGCGCGGCCTCGGCCATCTCGCGCTCCAGAGCCGGGATCTCGCCGTAGCTGAGTTCGCTCGCGCGGCCGAGATCGCCCTCACGCAGGGCCCGATCGGCGGCGGTCCGAAGTTCGTCGATCTGCTTCTTCAGGTCGCCGACCCGGTTGAGGCCGTGCTTCTCGGCCTCCCAGCGGGCCTCCAGCGACCGCAGTTCTTCCTCGACGTTGGCCAGATCCTCGGTCAGCTTGCGCAACCGTTCGATGCTGCCGGCGTCGGACTCCTTCTCCAGGGCGAATTTCTGCATCTGCATCCGCTCGACAGTGCGGCGCAGCACGTCGATCTCCTCCGGAGAGGAGTCGATCTCCATCCGGAGCCGGGATGCCGCCTCGTCGACCAGGTCGATCGCCTTGTCGGGAAGCTGCCGGGAGGTGATGTAGCGATTGGACAGGCTCGCGGCCGCGACCAGGGCGGAGTCGGTGATGGCGACCTTGTGATGGGCCTCGTACCGCTCCCGCAGACCGCGCAGAATCGCGATGGTGTCCTCCACGCTGGGCTCGCCGACGAAGACCTGCTGGAAGCGCCGCTCGAGCGCGGGATCCTTCTCGATCCGTTGCCGGTATTCGTCCAAGGTGGTGGCGCCGATCATCCGCAGCTCACCGCGCGCCAGCATCGGCTTGAGCATGTTGCCGGCGTCCATTGATGAGTCGCCCGAGGCGCCCGCGCCGACCACGGTGTGCAACTCGTCGATGAACGTGATCACCTGACCCTCGGCGTCGCGGATCTCGGTCAGCACGGCCTTGAGCCGCTCCTCGAACTCCCCGCGGAACTTCGCGCCGGCGACCATCGAGCTGAGGTCCAGCGAGACCAGGCGGCGGCCCTTCAAGGAGTCCGGCACGTCGCCGGCCACCAGCCGCTGGGCGAGCCCTTCGACGACGGCCGTCTTGCCCACCCCGGGCTCGCCGATCAGCACCGGGTTGTTCTTCGTCCGGCGGGCCAGCACCTGGACCACTCGGCGGATCTCGGTGTCTCGGCCGATCACCGGGTCCAGCTTGCCTTCGCGGGCCTGGGCGGTGAGGTCGACGCCGTACTGATCCAGCGCCGACGACGTGGCCTCGGCTTCTGCGCTGGTCACCCGCTTGCTGCCGCGGGCGTCGTTGAACGCCCGGGTCAGCACGTTCGGTTTGATTCTGAGGTCGGTGAGGATCTTGCGCGCGTCGGAGTCGACGGTGGCCAGCGAGATCAGCAGGTGCTCGGTGGCGACGTACGCGTCTCCGAGCTGGTCGGCCCGGGTCTCCGCGTCGGCGAGCACCCGGGCGAACGAGCCGGAAAGCTGCGGCTGGCTGACCGACGACCCCTTGGCCGACGGCAGCTTGGCGATCGCACCCTGCGCCGCAGCATCGACGACGGCCGGGTCGGCGCCGGCGGCCGCGATCAGCGGGGCGACGGTGTTGCCGGGGACCATCAACAGCGCATGCAGCAGGTGCGACGGTTCGGCGTACGGGTTGCCCGCGGTGAGGGCGTTGCGCAACGCGGCAGAGACGGCGTCGCGACTCTTGACGGTGAGCTTGTTCGTATCCATCGACGTCCTTTGTCAGTTCAGATTCGTACGTTGAGCCTACTCCACTCAACTTCTGATTCAACACGTTGATTCCACGTTGAGCGGGATACGCGCAACTTTTTGCGACTCAGTCGAGGTGTTTGTCGAAGAAGGCCACAGTCCGCTTGATCGAGGTCGTCCACCGGCCCTCGAAGGTGTGGGCCCACGCCTCGGTACGATCCGGAACGACCAACGCCGAGCAACGCCTCATCGGTCGAGTATTCCCCGACCGTGGGCTACTGATCAGCGGGTGATGGCCCGCGGGGGTGTCGGGCGAGCGGCGCCGCCGAGGTGGACACCGCCGATCGGGTCGGCGGTGAAGACCCGGGCGGCCGGGGGCGCCGCGCGGGCGGCGGACAGCAATGCGCTGAGGTCGCGTAGGTTACTGCGGAGTTCGTCGATCTCGTCCTGCATCCGCAGGATCCGGCGGATGCCCTCCAGGTTGATGCCTTCATCCTGGGAGAGCCGCTGGATCAGCCGGAGCTGGGCGATGTCCCGCGCCGAATAGCGCCGGCCCCGCTTCGGCGTACGCCGAGGCGAGACCAGCCCGATCCGGTCGTAGGTCCGCAGGGTCTGCGGGTGCATGCCGGCCAGGTGGGCCGCCACGGAGATCACGAACACCGGCGCATCATGATCGATTCGCTGCGGTAGCGGTGCGGCGGATGACACGACCGTTTCCTATCGGGTGGCGAAGAGCTTCGCGCGCGGATTGACCGAACCGACCGCTTCCGCGTAGGAGGTCAACGCCTGGCGAGCCTGGTCATTGAGCGATTCCGGCACGATCACCTCGACGGTGACCAGCAGATCGCCCCTGCTGGCGTCGCGCTTGGCGACGCCCTTGCCGCGGACCCGGAAGGTCCGGCCGTTCGGCGTGCCCGGGGGCACGCGGAGCTTGACCGGGACGCCACCCAGGGTGGGCACCTCGATCTCGGCTCCCAGGGCCGCCTCGTTGAAGGTGACCGGCGCCGTCAGCGTCAGGTTGTCGCCCTTCCGCCCGAAGATCGGGTGGGGCCGGACGTGCACGATGACGTAGAGGTCGCCGGCTGCGCCACCGTTCTCGCCGGCACCGCCCTTGCCCTTGAGCCGGATCCGCTGCCCGTCGGTCACCCCGGCGGGGATCCGGACCTGCATCGTCTTGGTCGACTTGCCTCGGCCGGAACCGTGGCATACCGGGCACGGGTCATCGACCACCATGCCCCGGCCGCGGCAGTCGCGGCAGGGCTCGGTGACCGCGAACACGCCACCGGAGGTGGACGTCTGCATCCCGCTGCCCTCACAGGTCGGGCAGACGTGCGGGATGGTGCCGGCTTTCGCCCCGGTGCCGTGGCAGGCCTCGCAGGCGGAGTCGGAGACCATCTGCATGCCGACCGTGACTCCCTCGATCGCCTGGATGAAGTCGACGGTCACCTCACCTTCGACGTCGCTGCCCCGCCGCGGTCCGCGCGCGGTGGAGAAGCGTTGGGTACGCGTCGCCCCGCCCCCGTTGAACAGGCCGCCGAAGATGTCACCCAGACCGCCGTCGCCGGCGTTGCGGAACAGATCATCCATCGACGGGGCGCCCGGCCGCTGACCGCCGCTGCCGGGGAATCGGAAGCCGCCGGATCCGAAGAGCCGCCGAGCCTCGTCGTACTCCTTGCGTTTGGTATCGCTGGACAGCACGTCGTTGGCCTCGGAGATTTCCTTGAACCGCCGCTCCGCTTCGGCATTGCCGGGATTCTGGTCTGGATGGTTCGCCCGGGCCAGCTTGCGATAGGCCTTCTTGATGTCGTCGGGTTTGGCGTCCTTGCTGACGCCAAGGGTCTTGTAGTAGTCCTTCTCGATCCAGTCCTTGGTGCTCACGAACGCCTCCCCTCACAGTTCATCACGGGATTGATCATGGAAGACTTATTGATCTTGATCGTCGGCGGGCTGATCCGTTCCCGCCTCCTGGGCGACTGGCTCGGGCGTGGCCGGCTCGGCGTCGGGGTCCGGCTCGGCGACGGCGACCCGGGCCGGACGCAGGATCCGGTCACCGATCCGGTAGCCGGGCTGCAGGATCTCCACGCAGGTCGGTCCGTCGATGCCCTCGGCATGCGCGTGCAGCAACGCTTCGTGGACGTGGGGGTCGAAGGGATCGCCCTTCTCGCCGAACGACTCGAGTCCGTGCTTGGTCGTAATCCGGTCGATCTCTTCGGCGACGGCTTTGAAGCCGCCCGTCAGCTCGTCATGATCACGAGCCGATCGAATGTCGTCGAGCACCGGCAACAGGTCCTTGACCATGGTCTCGATCGTCACCTTGCGGGCAACATCACGATCCCGGTCCACGCGACGCTTGTAGTTGACGTACTCGGCCTGCAGCCGCTGCAGGTCGGCCGTCCGTTCGGCCAGGGCGACTTTCAGCTCCTCCACCTCCACCGTGCTCACTGTCGGGTTGCCAGGTGCCTCCGCGGCGGGAGCCGCAGTGCCCTGCGGCTCCCTGACCTGGTAGGTCTCCGGATCGATCCGGCGACGGTCCCGCACGGTCGGCCCGTGCGGCTCCTCGCCCTCATGATCATCAGTGCGATCGGTCACTTATTGGCCTCGCTCGCGTTCTGGTCGTCGTCGACGATCTCGGCGTCGACCACGTCGTCGTCGGCAGCCTGGCTGCTGCCGTTGGTGTCGGCGTTGTCGCTGGGCTGGCCGGCCTCGGACGGAGCCGCCGCAGCCTGCTGTGCCGCCTGAGCCGCGGCGTACATGGACTGACCCAGGGCAGCGCTGGTGGTGTTCAGCTTGTCCACCGCCGCCTTGACGGCGTCGTCGTCGGTGCCCTCCAGCGCGGTCTTGACCTCGGCGAGCGCCTCCTCGACCGGCGCCTTCACATCGTCGGTGATCTTGTCGGCGTTCTCACTGATCAGCTTCTCGGTGCGGAACACCAGATTGTCAGCCTCGTTGCGCAGCTCGACGCCCTCGCGCCGCTTCCGGTCCTCCTCGGCATGCGCCTCGGCCTCCTGCACCATCCGGTTGATGTCTTCCTTGCCGAGCGCCGACCCACCGGTGACCGTCATGGACTGTTCCTTGCTGGTCGCCAGGTCCTTCGCATGCACGTGCACGATGCCGTTGGCGTCGATGTCGAAGGCGACCTCGATCTGCGGCACGCCCCGGGGGGCCGGCGGCAGACCGGTCAGCTCGAAGTTGCCGAGCGACTTGTTGTCCTTCGCGAAGTCCCGCTCGCCCTGGTAGACCTGGATCATCACCGACGGCTGATTGTCATCAGCGGTGGTGAAGACCTCGGAGCGCTTGGTCGGGATCGTGGTGTTGCGTTCGATGATCTTGGTCATCACGCCACCCTTCGTCTCGATGCCCAGGCTCAACGGGGTCACGTCGAGCAGCAGCACGTCCTTAACCTCGCCCTTCAGCACACCGGCCTGCAGGCTGGCGCCGAGCGCGACGACCTCATCCGGGTTGACGCCCTTGTTGGGCTCCTTGCCGCCGGTCATCTCCTTGACGAGATCGACCACGGCGGGCATCCGGGTCGAACCACCGACCAAGATCACGTGATCGATGGCGCTGAGGCTGATCTTGCCGTCCTCGATCACCGCGTTGAACGGCGACCGGCAGCGATCCAGCAGGTCGGAGGTGAGCCGCTGGAACTCCGAGCGGGTCAGCTTCTCCTCCAGGTGCAACGGGCCCGACTCACCGAGAGTGATGTACGGCAGGTTGATCTGGGTCTCGCTGGCGGAGCTGAGCTCGATCTTGGCCTTCTCGGCCGCTTCCTGCAGCCGCTGGCGGGCGATCTTGTCCGCGCTGAGGTCGGTCCCGTTCTTGTTCTTGAACTGCTTCACGAGCCAGTCGACGATCCGGGAGTCCCAGTCGTCGCCACCGAGCCGGTTGTCGCCCTTGGTGGCCTTGACCTCGAAGACGCCGTCGCCGATCTCCAGCAACGACACGTCGAACGTGCCGCCACCGAGGTCGAAGACCAGGATCGTCTGGTCGGCGCCGGCCTTGTCCAGACCGTAGGCGAGCGCGGCCGCGGTCGGCTCGTTGATGATTCGATCCACCGTCAGACCCGCGATCTCGCCGGCCTCCTTGGTGGCCTGACGCTCGGCGTCGGAGAAGTACGCGGGGACGGTGATCACCGCGTGGGTGACCTGCTCACCGAGGTAGGCCTCGGCGTCGCGCTTGAGCTTCTGGAGCACGAAGGCGCTGATCTGCTGTGGGCGGTAGGTCTTGTCGTCGATCTTGGTTTTCCAGTCGGTGCCCATGTGGCGCTTGACCGAGCGGATGGTGCGATCGACGTTGGTGACGGCCTGGCGCTTGGCGACCTCGCCGACCAGCACCTCGCCGCTCTTGGCGAACGCGACGACCGAGGGGGTCGTACGCGAACCCTCGGCGTTGGGGATGACGGTGGGCTCTCCACCTTCGAGAACAGCGACCACCGAGTTGGTGGTGCCGAGGTCGATGCCGACTGCACGAGCCATGTTCTGATCCTCCGTATGGAAGTATTGTGTCCTTGAGTGTGCTGCGCTCAAGTTTAGACCTTGAGCGTGCTGCGCTCAACTATGCACCACAAAACGCCGGTCTTCAACCCTGACTTGAGCCCCATCCGCTCAAGCTCACGCAAGGCTCAGCCCTGACGGTGGTCGGCTGCGGCGTGGTGCCGAGGGTCGCTGGCACCTACGCGTAGCGTTGGAGCCAGCCCGCTCAACGCCTAGGAGACCAGCGTCATGTCGCAGTTCCTGCACTTCCTCCGCAGCCTCGGCCTGCTGATCGCCCGGCTCGGGGTCGGCGGCATCATGATCAGCCACGGCTTGACCCGCTGGCAGGGCCAGGGTCAGGGAATCCAGAAGCAGGTCGACTATCTGACGCAGTTCGGGACGCCTTACCCGGAGGTCGCCGCCTGGGGCGCGACGATCTTCGAACTGGTCGGTGGGCTGTTCCTGATCGTCGGCGTGTTGACCCCGATCGTCGGACTGGGTCTGCTGATCGAGCAGGTGCTGATCATCGCCTACACGAGTTGGTACAAGAACTGGAACCTGCTGAACTCGGACGGCAGCTACAACGGCGGGTACGAGTACAACGTCGCTCTCGGCCTGCTCGGCCTGCTGTTCTTCGTCATGGGCGGCGGCGCCTTCGCCGTCGACCGGCTGTTCCGCCGGAAGAAGACCGAGGTCGACGAGGAGTCCGCAGACCACGTCCGCGTCGGCGAACGCCTGAAACGCCCCCCAGAACCGGTTGTCCTCCGACAGGTTCAGACGCGAAGAAGCGATTCACAGCTAAGCCACAGCAATCCCACAGAGCTGTGCCGGATTTCGGTGCCACGCTAGGCGCATGGTTCGTACTGATAGCAGCACCTCGCCCCTGACCAGGCCCGACGGCATGCCCATCCGGGTGCTGGCCGTCGATGACGAGACGAGCCTGACCGAATTGCTGTCGATGGCCATGCGCTACGAGGGTTGGCAGGTCACCACCGCCGCCTCGGGCAACGAGGCTGTGAAAGCGGCCCGGGAGACCCGTCCGGACGCCATCGTGCTGGACATGATGTTGCCTGACTTCGACGGCCTCGAGGTGATGCGGCGGATTCGCGCCGAGTCACCCGACGTGCCGGTGATCTTCCTGACCGCGAAAGACTCCGTCGAGGACCGGATCGGCGGGCTGACCGCGGGCGGCGACGACTACGTGACCAAGCCGTTCAGCCTCGAGGAGGTCATCGCCCGGCTGCGTGCGCTGTTGCGGCGCAGCGGCGCGGCGCTGGCCAAGAGCGACTCGACCCTCGTCGTCGGTGACCTGACCCTGGACGAGGACAGCCACGAGGTGACCCGGGGCGGGGTCGACATCCAGCTCACAGCCACCGAGTTCGAATTGCTCCGGTATCTGATGCGCAATCCGCGCCGGGTGCTGAGCAAGGCACAGATCCTGGATCGGGTCTGGAACTACGACTTCGGCGGCCAGGCCAATGTGGTGGAGCTCTACATCTCCTATCTGCGCAAGAAGATCGACGCGCATCGCCCGCCGATGATCCACACGATGCGGGGAGCAGGTTACGTGTTGCGCCCGGCCACCTGATGGCCGACGTTCTGGCGACCGGGCCCGCCCCATCGCCACCGTCGGGACCGGGGCCGTTGAGCCGGGGAACCCTCGGGCGCCAACTGGTCATCCGGGTGACGGCTCTGGTTGCGCTCGTCGCCCTGCTGATCACCGCTGCGACGGCGCTGGCCACCTCGCAGGTGCTCGTTCGTCAGGTCGACACCCAACTCGACGACGTAACCGGGCGGGTTCGCGACCCGAGCGGCACGAACCTGACTCCCGGCCACGGGCCTGACGAATCGCTGCTCCGGCCGGGACAGCCGATCAAGACGTTCGCGGTCGTGTTCTCCACCAACCGGGACCCGCAGAGCGGTCAGCTGACCGAGACCCGGACGGGCGGTCGGCGCTTCATGGTGACGCCCCTTCCCGACGACGCGGTGAATCAGCTGGCAACGATCCCGACCGACGGCTCGAGGCACACCATCACGCTGCCCGATGGCCTCGGCCGCTACCGGGTGGTCGGCTACACGGTGACCGCTGATGCAACGGTGCTCGGCACCGCCGTCGTCGGCCTTCCCCTGGATGAGGTCGACGACGCCCTGATCAAGCTCGTCGGACTGGCGGCATTGCTCTCGGTGCTCGCCATCGTGGGCACGGTCTTCGCCGCCCGCGCCCTGGTCGTCCGAAGCCTGCGTCCACTGAACCGGGTCGCCGCGACGGCCCAATACGTCTCCCAGCTGCCCCTGGATCGAGGCGACGTCGCCCTAGCGATCCGGGTCCCGCCCGAGGACGCCAACCCGGTTTCTGAGGTCGGCCGGGTCGGAAACGCCTTCAACCACATGCTCAACAATGTCGAGGATGCCCTTGCCGCCCGCCAGGCCAGCGAGGTCAAGGTGCGGCAGTTCGTGGCCGATGCCTCGCACGAGCTCCGCAATCCACTCGCGGCCATCCGCGGCTACGCCGAGCTCACCCGGCGGGATCGCGCGGCCCTGCCGGACGATGCGGCGTACGCGATGGCTCGGGTGGAGTCCGAAGCCGAGCGGATGTCCCATCTGGTCGAGGATCTGCTGCTGCTGGCCCGGCTGGACTCGGGTCCCGACCTCGACCTCGCCCCGACCGATCTGACCGAGATCGTGATCAACGCGGTGAACGATGCCCGGGCCGCGGGGCCGGACCATGTCTGGCAGCTCGCCCTGCCGGAGGAGCCGGTGCTGGCGCTCGGCGATCATCATCGGCTGCATCAGGTGGTGGCCAACCTGCTGGCCAACGCGCGCACCCACACCCCGGCCGGCACCCGGGTCGAGAGCTCGGTCGTCGATCGGCGACGGCCAGGCGGTGATCACGGTCACGGACAACGGTCCGGGGATCCCGCCGGAGATCCAGGACCAGGTGTTCGAGCGCTTCACCCGCGCCGACACCAGCCGGGTCCGGGCCGTAGGGGCCGCCCAGGGCAAGAGCACCGGGCTGGGCCTCGCCATCGTCTCGGCGGTCGTCGAGGCGCATGGGGGCACCGTGCGGGTCAGCAGCCAGCCCGGGCACACCGAATTCACCGTCCGGCTGCCGCTCGCCGACGAAACCCACCCTTCCCACGGCGGGCCCGGGCCAGACATGGCTCCGCCGGTGTGATGATCACCGGGTGATCCTCACCCGGTGATCATCAATGGTCGCTCTGGGCGAACTGGGTCTCGTAGAGCTCGGCGTAGCGCCCACCGGCGACCAGAAGTTGATCATGACGACCCTGCTCGACGATCCGGCCGTCCTCGATCACCAAGATCAGGTCCGCCGCGCGGATGGTGGACAGCCGGTGCGCGATGACGATGGCCGTACGCCCGCCGAGCGCCTCGGACAGCGCCTCCTGAACTGCAGCCTCCGAGGTGGAGTCCAGATGGGCCGTCGCCTCGTCCAAGATCACCACTCGCGGATGGCCGAGCAGCAGCCGGGCAATGGTCAGCCGCTGCCGTTCGCCGCCGGACAGCCGGTAGCCGCGCTCCCCCACGACGGTGTCCAGACCATCGGGCAGTGATGCGACAAGATCAGCCAGCCGGGCCCGTTCCAGGGCGATCCACAACTCGTCCTCGGTGGCCGATTCCTTGGCCAGCAGGAGATTGTCCCGGATCGACTCGTGGAAGAGGTGGCCGTCCTGGGTGACCAGGCCGAGGGTGGCCCGGATCGAGGCGAAGCTCAGGTCGCGTACGTCGATGCCACCGACCCGGACCGCGCCCGAGTCGACGTCGTACAGCCGGGCCAGCAACTGGGCGATCGTCGACTTGCCCGCCCCGGAAGAGCCGACGAGGGCGATCATCTGCCCGGGCTCCGCGCGGAAACTCACCCCGTGGATCACCTCGACCCCGCCACGGGAGTCCAGTACCGCGACCTCTTCCAGCGACGCGAGCGAGACCTTGTCCGCCGAGGGGTAGGCGAATCGCACCTGGTCGAACTCGACCGCCACCGCCCCGGGCGGCACCTCGAGCGGCTTCGGCTTCTCGGTGATCAAAGGCTTCAGATCCAAGATCTCGAAGACCCGCTCGAAGCTGACCAACGCGCTCATCACCTCGACCCGGGCGCTGGCCAGGCCGGTCAGCGGTGCGTAGAGCCTGGTGATCAACAGCGCCAATGCCACCACCGAACCCGCCTCCAGGGTGCCCTGCAGCGCGTAGAACCCGCCCAGTCCGTACACCAGAGAAAGTGCGAGCGCGGAGACCAGCGTCAACGCGGTCATGAACGTGGTCTGGACCATGGCGGTTCGCACACCGATGTCGCGCACCCGGGAGGCGCGGGCGCCGAACTCGGCCGACTCCCGGGCCGGCCGGGCGAACATCTTGATCAACGTCGCGCCCGGCGCCGAGAACCGTTCGGTCATCTGAGTACCCATGGCGGAGTTGTGATTGGCCGCCTCGAGTTCCAGCCGGGCCAGCCGGGAGCCCATCCGCCGGGCCGGGATGACGAAGATCGGCAGCAGGATGAGTGCGAGCAGGGTGATCTGCCAGGAGATGGTCAGCATGGCGATCAGCGCCAAGATCAACGAGACGACATTCCCGACGACGCCGGACAGCGTGTCCGAGAAGGCCCGCTGCGCCCCGATCACATCGTTGTTCAGCCGGCTGACCAGCGCCCCGGTCCGGGTCCGGGTGAAGAATGCGATCGGCATCTGCAGGACATGATCGAAAACGGCTCGGCGCAGATCCAGGATCAACCCTTCACCGATCCGCGCCGACAGCCAGCGGGACAGCAGTCCGAGCCCGGCCTCGGCGATCGCTATCCCGGCGATGATGATCGCGAGCGTGAGCACCGTGCGGTAGGGCTGGTGGTTGACCAGTGCGTCGACCACCCGGCCGGCCAGCAGCGGCGTCGCCACGGCGAGAAAGGCTCCCACCACACTCAGCACCAGGAAGCCGGCCAACAGGGCGCGATGCGGGCGGGCGAACGCCAGGACCCGGCGCACGGTCACCCGGGACAACGGACGCTTCTCCTGCTGGGCCGTCATGATCCCGCGCAGCGACATCCAGGCGGCGACATCCATGCTCATGCGGCGAGCGTAGAACCTCACGCTGACATGAGGTCAAGGATGAGCGGCGCGCAGCGGGTGGGGTTATCCCGACCTCGACTTGGCCGGATAGCCGGATGGTGGCGCCGGTCCGAATCGAGGAATGTAACGGGTATGACCAGTCCTGACTATCGCACCAGCGAAGCTCCGCTGGAGATGCTCGATCTCTACGACGTGCTGCCGGCCCCGATGCAGCCGGAAAGGGAAGATGATCCCGTGACGGCAATCATCCGCGACTCCGGACGGCGCCTGGCGGTGCTGATCGGGTTGTTCTTCGTCGCGCTGCCGGCCTTCATCGTGTGCACCACCTTGTTCAGCCTCGGTGCCGGGCTCGCGGTGTTGGTGGTCGGCCTGTTCATCCTCGTCGCGTGCCTGTACGTGGCCGGCTGGTCGGCCCGGATGACCAAGGCGCTGCTGGGCTACGCCGGGATCGACCTTCCGCCGACGTACTACCCGGCCAGCGGGCCGGGGTTCCGGAAACGGCTCCGGCGGCTCGGGAACGCTCAGTCGTGGCGCGACCTGCTGCACGTCCTGGTCAGCTTCATCGTGACCACGTTCTCGTTCTCGGTGGCGGTCAGTTGGGTGGTCGCGGGCCCCGGCGGCATCACCTACTGGTTCTGGAGCCGCTATCTGCCCGATTCGGACACGACCGGGCTGCCCGCGCTGCTCGGATTCCCCGGGCACTGGATCGACGTCGCGTTCAACACCGCACTCGGGGTGCTGTTCTTGTTGACCACACCGTTCATCCTCAAGGCGCTGGTGCGGCTCAACGCGGCCATCGCCTACGGACTGATCGTCGACGAGACCTCCGCGCTGCGCCAGCAGGTGAGCGAACTGACCCAGAGCCGGACCGCCGCCGGCGAGGCCGAGGTGCACACGCTGCGCCGGCTGGAGCGGGACCTGCACGACGGTCCGCAACAGCGCCTGGTCCGGCTGGGTATGGACATCACCGCGGCTCAGCGGCGCCTCGACGACGACCCGATCCGCGCCAGGGCGCTGCTCGACGAAGCCCTGCAACAGTCGCAGGATGCGCTCGCCGAGATCCGTACGCTGTCCCGCGGCATCGCCCCGCCGATCCTGGCCGAGCAGGGCCTGCGGGCCGCCGTCACGGCGCTGGCCGCCCGCGGCTCGATCGACACCGCGGTCGACGTGGAGGATGTCGCGCTGTCGGAACTGGGCCTGAACGCGGCGTACTTCGTGGTCGCCGAGGCACTCGCGAACCTGGAGAAGCACAGCGGTGCCCAGCACGCCCGGATCGAACTCCGCGACGTCGGGGCGCTCGCCGTGATCAACGTGACCGACGACGGCGTCGGCGGAGCGTCGATGGCCAAGGGGCATGGTCTGGCCGGGCTGGCCGACCGGCTGGCCGGGGTCGACGGCACGCTCACCGTCTCCTCGCCGGTCGGCGGTCCGACCCGACTGACCGCCACCATCCCGCAGCATCTCGGCTGAATACGGCGGCTGTCTTCTAGTCTGGCCACCATGCGTGTTGTGGTGGCCGACGACTCCGTCCTGCTGCGGGAGGGTCTGGTCCGGCTGCTCACCGAGGTGGACTGCGACGTGGTCGCCGCGGTCGACGACGCGCCGAGCTTCCTGGCCGCGGTGGCCGAGTATCGGCCCGACGTGGCGGTGGTGGATGTCCGGATGCCGCCGACGATGACCGACGACGGGCTCCGAGCCGCCGTGGCGGCCCGGGCCGCCCAGCCTGACCTCGGAGTCCTGATGCTGTCGGCCTACATCGAACTGTCCTACGCCGACGTCCTGCTGTCCGACGGCCGGGGCCGGGTCGGCTACCTGCTGAAGGACCGGGTCACCTCACTGGAGGTGCTGGTGGAGTCATTGAAGACCATCGTGGCCGGTGGCACGGTGCTTGATCCCGAAGTCGTCGCCCAGTTGCTGGTCGCGCGGCGCGCCGATCCGCTCGACGCCCTGAGTCCGCGGGAGAAGGACGTGCTGGGCTTGATGGCCGAAGGCCGCAGCAACGCCGCGATCGCCAGTCAACTGGTGGTCAGCGCCGGTGCGGTGGAGAAGCATGTGTCGAACATCTTCGCCAAAATCAACCTGCCCGAACTGGGTTCGGACAACCGGCGGGTGCTCGCCGTGCTGGCCTGGCTGAGATCTCGCTGAACTTTCACACCTGAGGCACAGGTTCGGCCAACTGACACCACAGATCGGCCGACAACAGTGTCGCCATGTCCACCTCAACGCTCGAGCCGACGACCGCTCCAGCTGATCGGAGCTCTCCCTCCATCCCGCCCGCATCCTCAGATCTGGCGCGCCGGCTGCGCACCGCCGGACTGGTGTCGTTGCTGACCGGCACCGCCGCTCTCTACCTGTGGGGACTCTCGGCGTCCGGATATGCCAACTCCTTCTACTCGGCCGCGGTACAGGCCGGATCGCAGAGCTGGAAGGCCTTCTTCTTCGGCTCGCTCGACGCTGGCAATGCCATCACGGTCGACAAACCGCCGGCCTCGCTGTGGCTGATGGCCCTGTCCGTGCGGATCTTCGGACTCAACTCGTGGAGCATCCTGGTGCCGCAGGCGCTGCTCGGAGTCGCCACCGTCGGCGTGCTCTACGCCTCGGTGCGGCGAACCTCCGGGCACGCGGCGGGGCTGGTCGCCGGGGCGATGCTGGCCCTGACGCCCGCGGCGGCCTTGATGTTCCGCTTCAACAATCCCGATGCCCTGCTGGTCTTCCTGCTGACGGCGGCTGGGTACCTCACCCTGCGGGCGGCGGAGAAGGCGAGCGGGCGGCTCCTGGTCGGAGCCGGCGTGCTGATCGGTTTCGCGTTCCTGACCAAGATGCTGCAGGCCTTTCTGGTACTGCCGGCCTTCGCCCTGGTGTACCTGATCGCCGCCCCGACGACCGTCCGCAAGCGACTGCTGCACCTTCTCGCCGCCTTTGGCGCCACGATCGTCTCGCTCGGCTGGTGGGTCGCCATCGTCGAACTCGTCCCCGCCTCCTGGCGTCCGTACGTGGGCGGTTCGGAGAACAACTCGGTCCTCGATCTGATCTTCGGCTACAACGGCCTCGGCCGAATCTTCGGCCAAGGCGGCGGCGCCGGCGGCGGGCCGGGCGGCATGTTCGGAGAGCCGAGTGTCACCCGGCTGTTCGCCGGAGTCTCCGGCGGCATGATCGCCTGGCTGATCCCAGCCGCGCTGCTGCTGGGCGCGTTCGCCCTGGTGATCATCCGGCGCGCTGACCGGAGTCACCCGGTTCGGGCCTCGATCATGCTGTGGGGCGGTTGGCTGGTCGTGACCGGCCTGGTGTTCTCGTTCATGGCCGGCACCTATCACGACTACTACACGGTTGCGCTGGCTCCGGCCATCGCCGGCCTGGTCGTGGTCGCGGGCGAGGCTCTCTGGCGGCAGCGGAATACTCGACTGGCCCGGGTCGGGCTCGCCGCAACGATGATCATCACCGCCGCCTGGGCGTTCGTGCTGCTCGGCCGGGCCACCGAGCCGTACAGCGCGCTGCGCTGGCCGGTGCTGGTCATCGGAATCCTTGCCGCCGCCGGGCTGCTGGTGGCCAACCGGGTGCCCAAGGCGCTGGCCGGCATCGTCCTCGGACTGGCTCTGCTGAGCGCCGGCATCGGGCCGGCGGCGTACGCGCTGCAGACCGCCGCGACCCCGCATCAGGGCTCGATCGTGACCGCCGGCCCGGTGAGCAGCAGCTCAGGTCCGGGTGGGCAGGGCGGACCCGGACGCACCCGGATGGGCGCCGGACCGACCGGAGCGGGGGCCTTCCCGGATGGCCGACCGCAACAGAGTGGTCAGGCGCCCCAGGGCGGAGCGCCCGCGGGTCAGCCGGGCGGCGATGGCGCCGGCGTCAGCACCGAGCTTGCGGCACTGCTGCGAAGCGACGCCTCGAGTTACCGCTGGGCGGCCGCGACGACCGGCTCGCAGGGCGCGGCCGGCTACCAGCTGGCCAGCGAGCTTCCGGTGATGGCGATCGGCGGATTCACCGGCAGTGACGCCAGCCCGACGCTCGAGCAGTTCCAGGCGTACGTGGCTCAGGGCGAGATCCATTACTACCTGGCCGGGGGTGACCGTGGCGGCCGCGGTGGCGAGTCGAGTTCCGCCTCGCAGATCGCGACCTGGGTCAGCGAGAACTTCACCGCGGTCACCGTCGGAAGCGC
Source organism: uncultured Actinomycetota bacterium (assembly GCA_963723815.1). GTDB lineage: Bacteria > Actinomycetota > Actinomycetes > Propionibacteriales > Propionibacteriaceae > Microlunatus. Next base: position 92,860 of record CAVRSH010000049.1, read on the forward strand.
CCAGGTATACGACCTCACCTCCAGCCGCTGAGCCGCTCGGCAACTGACCTGGCCCGGAAAGCGAGCTCCCAGCATGACAGCCCGATGAATGCTGCCGGTACCTGAGGCCCATGATCAACTGACTCGCACCTCCGTCGAGGTGGACCCCGTCGTCGACATCGTGGTGCCGGTGCACAACGAGGAAGTTGATCTTGCCCGGTCGGTTCGCCGGCTGGACAGCTTCCTGGCGGAGACCTTCCCGTACTCCTACTGCATCACGATCGCGGACAACGCCAGCACCGACAGCACCTGGTCGGTGGCTGAGGGCCTCGCGGCCGAGCTGCCTCAGGTCCGGGCCGTGCACCTTGATCAGAAAGGGCGTGGCCGGGCGCTCAAGGCGGTGTGGTCGGAGTCGTCGGCGCCGATCCTGGCGTACATGGACGTCGACCTCTCCACCGACCTCCGCGCCGTGCTGCCGCTGGTGGCCCCGCTGATCTCCGGGCACTCCGACATCGCCATCGGCAGCCGGCTGGCCAGGTCCAGTCGGGTGGTCCGCGGATCCAAGCGAGAGTTCATCTCGCGCAGCTACAACCTGATCCTGAAGGGCGCCCTCGCGGCCTCGTTCTCCGATGCCCAGTGCGGGTTCAAGGCCATCCGTGCCTCGGTGGCCGACGACCTGCTGCCGCTGGTGCAGGACAACAACTGGTTCTTCGACACCGAACTTCTGGTGATCGCCCAGCGCGCCGGCCTGCGGATCCACGAAGTGCCGGTGGACTGGACCGACGACCCGGACAGCCGGGTCGACATCGTCGCCACCGCCAGGGAGGACCTGGCCGGCGTGGTCCGCTTGATCAAGGGCTTCGCCACGGGCGGCATCCCGGTGGCCCGACTTCGGGCCGGGCTGGACCGCGACTCCGACATCCCGTCCCCCGTTCCCGGGGTGCCGCGGGGCCTCTTCGGCCAGTTGGTCCGCTTCGGCGGCGTCGGTGTGCTCAGCACGCTTGCGTACTTCGCGCTCTACCTCGGACTGCGCGAGGTGAGCGGAGCTCAGGCGGCCAACCTCATTGCGCTGGTGGTGACGGCCGTGGCCAATACGGCCGCAAACCGCCGGCTCACCTTCGGCGTCCGCGGTCGCGGTGGGGCGCTGAAGCACCACGCCGGCGGGTTGATCGCGTTCGGAGTCGGGCTGGCGCTGACCAGCGGATCGTTGTGGGTGCTGCATCACCTGGTCGTCGATCCGAGCCGCGGGGTCGAAGTGGTCGTCCTGGTGCTCGCCAACGCCGTGTCGACGCTGGTGCGCTTCCTGTCGCTGCGGCAACTGATGGCGCATCGGCCGACGCTAGGGTGGTCGCATGGCCGCGGAGCGGATCGAGTTCGAGGTGGGCGACCGCGTCGTCAAGATCAGCAACCCGGATCGGATCTACTTCTCAGCCCGGGGCGAGACCAAACTTGATCTTGCTCGGTACTACCTGAGCGTCGCCGACGGCATCGTCAACGCGCTCTATCACCGGCCGTGCATGCTGCACCGATTTCCCGATGGGGTGGACGGCGAGAAGGTCCATCAGAAGCGGCTGCCGCACGGGGCACCGTCGTGGGTGGAGACCGTCCGCGTGCACTTCCCGCGCTACAACCGGGACGCCGACGAGCTCTGCGTGACCCACCCGGCCGACGTGATCTGGGCGGTCCAGATGTCGACCGTCGAGTTCCACCCGTGGAACTCCCGGCGCGACGACGTCGAGTCGCCGGACGAATGGCGGATCGATCTCGATCCGATGCCGGTGGCCGGCTACGACGACGTCCGCCGGGTCTCGGTGATCGTCCAGGAACTGCTCGCCGAGCTCGGTGCGGTCGGCTATCCGAAGACCTCCGGCGGCAAGGGCCTGCACATCTACGTGCGGATCGTTCCTGATCATGGACACCCGGACGTACGCCGGGCCGCCTGGGCGTTCGCCCGCGAGGTGGAACGGCGCAGTGACGGCCTGGTCGACCTGACCTGGTGGCGCAAGGACCGGGACCCAGGGTCGATCTTCGTCGACTACAACCAGAACGCCCGCGACCACACGATCGCCAGCGCCTATTCCGTCCGCGGCACGCCGGAGGGCATCGTCTCGGCACCGGTGCACTGGGACGAGATCGCTGAGGCCGACCCGAAGGACTTCACCATCGCCACCATGCCGGCGCGCTTCGCCGAACTCGGCGATCTGCACGGTGACATCGATGATCACCCGTACCGGCTCGATCAGCTCCTGGAGTGGGCCGATCGTGACGAGCGAGACGGCAAAGCGGCGCCGGCCGGGGACGAAAACGCGCCCTGAGCCTGTCGAAGGGCAATATCTCGACCCTGTCGACAAGCTCGCCCTTCGGCAAGGTCAGGGCACGATTCAGCGGACGGTGCCGCCGAGGCTCTTCTCGACGAGCGTCCGGGAGTCGTAGGAGGTCAGGGCTCCGGAGCTGCTGCGCCCGAAGACCACCCAGCTTCCGTCGGGACGAGTGACCACATCTGGGTCGGAGGTGATCTTCATGCTCAGGGCCATGACCAGCCCGTCGCGTTGCAGCCGGAGGAATCCGTCGCTGCCCTTCGAGACGGCGATCAGCGGCTGGCCGACCACGCGATCGCCCAGCGCCCGAGCCGACCACAGCAAACCGCCCGCCTCGCTCCAGGCGGTTCCGTCCGAGCCGGCGGTGATGGTTCGCTGATAGATCCGCCCGGTCGGGCCGCGTACCGTCAACAACGTCTTCGCCGTCGAGCGATCGGCCGCAGCGCCGACCGCAGAGGTGAACCCACCCTTGGCCAACTTGCGCCAGGACGACCATGCGGCGCCGTCGAAATGCTTGCGATAGACACCACCGGTGGTCCGCAGCCCGAGGACGTCCAAGGACCCGTCGCCCAAGGTGGAGATGGTGGCGGTCGTCATCGGGCCGCCGAGGCTGCGCTGGCCCTGCTGGACCCCGTTGACCAACCAGGTGTGGGTGATGGAGTTGCCCGAGGTTCGGGTGAGGAGGTCCACTCGACCGGCGGCGGACGAGGCGACCGCAGGCGCGCTCGCGCTGGTGAGCCCGGTGCTGGTCCACGACGACGGCCAACTCTGACCGTCGTTCGTACTGCGCTTGTAGAGGACCTTGTTGTCGGTCGACCGGATGAAGGCGTAGAGGTCAGTGCCGGTGCGGACCGCGCTGACACCGCTCGACGACACGTTGGTGCCCGGCTTCACCGACGGCGGCTTCGCGGTGGGCGTGATCTTGCCGATCACATCGCGGTTGCCGCCGTTGGAGGTGGTGAAGTAGAGCGCCTTGTCCGGGCCGTACTGCACGGTGCGGATCCGGTGATACTTGGTCAGTCCGGCGATGTCGGTCTCGCCGATCTCATTGCCGGCCGGGTCGAGGAAGAACACCCGGATGCCCTCTCCGGCCAGCATGCCGGCGACCACGGCACCCTGCCAGTGGCCCCAGGCCGAGCTGTTCAGGAACGTGATGCCACTGGTGGCGACGGTCGGATCGCCCGAACTCCACTTCGCCTTCGTCGCTCCCGGGAACTTGGTCAGATCGGTCATCGGGGTGGACTCGTCATACCCCGGGTCGCCGTCCGGGTCCCAGCCGTAGTTGGCGCCCCGGAGATTGAGATTGAGCTCGTCGTCGCGGTCCGTGCCGTGCTCGGCGGTCCACATCTCGTCGGTGCCCGGGCGGACAGCCAGGCCCTGGACGTTGCGATGGCCGAGATTCCACACATACCGGGCGTTGCCGCCGTCGCCGAAGAACGGATTGTCGGTTGGGATCGACCCGTCCCAGTTGACCCGGAGCACCTTCCCGCCGAGGGACTGGCGGTCTTGCGGGTTCGTCCCCCGGGCCGCGTCACCGGTGCCGATGTAGAGCTTGCCGTCGGTTCCGAAACGCAGCCGGCAGCCGCTGTGCCGCCCGCTGCTGAGCGGAAGTTCGTCGACCACCACGGGATCGTCACCGTCCAGCACCGCGGAGGTGGCGGTGAGCAGCCGCAGTCGGAGGACCCGCACGTCGACGGGGTCGCCGTTGCGCTCGTAGGTCTGGCACAGGTAGAACCGACCGTTGGACGTCGCATTCGGGTCGGCGACCAGGCCGAGCCGACCTCCTTCACTCTCGTTGTACGCGGCCGGCAGCGTGACCTTGATCCGCCGGGGTGCCGCAGTTCCGCGCTTGGACCACAGACCGCCGCCACGTTCGTCGAAGATCATCAGATCGCCGATCCAGGTCAGATCCCAGACGATGTTCCGGCCGGTGGCCACGGCGGTGATCTTGAACGTCGGTTTGGCCTGGGCGACTCCGGTGCCCACGACAGTCAACCCGATCGTCAGCGTCGCCGTCAGCCCGATCATCAGGGTTCGGACGATCCGGCGTGGCATCACGGAAACCTCCAGGGTGTCGGCTCCCCGAGCGACCATCGTCAGCGTACGTGGCCGTGGTTGCCACGTACAGAACCTTCAGCCCACCGGGACAGCAACACTCCCGCCACCCGTGTTGCTGATGGCGGGAGTGAATTCGAGCGCTCGGTAAAGGTCCAGAACTCAGGCCAGACCCTTGCTCTTCAACCACTCGGCCGCGACCTCGTCGGGATCCATGTGGTCGATGTCGACCTTGTCGTTGAGCGCCGACAGGTCCTCGGTGGTCAGTGCCGCCTGCACCGCATCAAGGGCTGCGGTCGCCGCGGCGTTGTCAGCGACCTCCGAGCGGACCAGCGGGATCACGTTCTGCGGCAGGATCATCCCCTCGGGATCCTCGAGCTCGATCAGTCCGTTGCGCCGGATGGCACTCGCCGTGGTGAACATGTCCGCCGCCTGGATGTTGCCCTCCTTCAGCTCGGACGCCATCACCTCGGGCGAATCGAGCGGCGAGAACTTCGTCACCTTCACCTTGTAGATCTTCTTCAGACCCGTCCGGACCGTAGGCCCGCTTCTCCAGCTCACTGAAGCCGCCGATCGCCACCCCTTCGGTGATCTTGGCGAGATCGGCGAGAGATGTCACGCCTTTCTGCTCGGAGAACTCCTTGGTGACCACATAGACGTCCTGATCGCTGGCCGGCGACGCCTTGAGCACCTTCAGGTCCGCCGGCAACGCCTTCCGGCAGGGCGGCCTCGACCTCCTCGGCGGTCTTGGCCGTGGCGTTCTTGTCGAAGTTCAGCAGCAGGTTGCCGGTGTACTCGGGCACGACGGAGATCGATCTTGTCCTGCAATGCCTTGATGTAGACCTCGCGCGACCCGATGCCCAGCTTGGTCGAGGACTCGATGCCCTTCGCCTTCAACGCCTGGGAGTAGATCTCGGCGATGACGTTGGATTCGGTGAAGTTGGCCGAGCCGACGACGATCGGCCCGCTTGCCGAGCCGGAACTCGATCCCGATGGCGCGGCGGATGATTCTGACCGAGCGGATCACCGCCGCCGCCGCAGGCAGCGAGAACCAGCGCGGCGACAGCCAGGCCGGCCGTGGCGATGGATTTCTTGATCAACATGTCTGACTCCGTCTCGTTCCCGGTCTATTCCCGACCATTGGACTAGGTTATGTAGAAGCGAACACGTAACTGGGTATCGTCTTGGTGCGCGGACGCGCCCGCCGCGCGGCCAACCAGGCGATGGCTCCGAGCAGCAGATCGAGCACGATGGCCAGTAGGGCGATCAGGAAGGCACCGGCGAACATCTGGGGGTAGTCGTTGGTCCGCTGCCCGGAGATCAGGAGCCGGCCGAGGCCGCCGCCGCCGACGAAGGCGGCCACCGTCGCCGTCGCCACGACCTGCAGGGTGGCACTGCGCAAGCCGGAGATGACCAGCGGCACCGCGAGTGGCCATTCGACCTTGCGGACGACCTGACCCTCGGACATGCCGAGCGCTCGGGCGGCATGCACAGCCCCCGGATCAGCCCCGTGGATACCGGCCGCGGTTGCGGTGAGAATGGCGGGCAGGGCGAGCAGCGTGAGGACGAAGACGGTCTTGAAGAAGCCGGTCCCGAGCAGCAGCACCACCAGCACCAGCAAACCGAGCGACGGGATGGCCCGGGCGCCGTTGCTCAGCCCGATGACCAGGAACGAGCCGCGGCCCGTGTGTCCGATCAGGATGCCCAGCGGAATGGCGATGGCCGCCCCGATCGCCACCGAGGCGGCCGTGTACGCCAGGTGCTGCAGCAGCAGGTTGAGGATGTTGTCCGGGCCGAACCAGTTGGCCGGGTCCTGCAGGTACGCGAAGATGTTCATGCCAGCCGCCGCTTTCTCGCCCAGGGCAGGGTTCCTCGCTGGATCAGCAGGATCAGCCCATCGAACGCCAGGGCCAGCGCCACGCTGAGCACCAGCCCGACGATCAGCGGGGTGTAGAACCGGCTGCTCAGGCCGCGTTCGAACAGCTTGCCCAGCGCGCCACCACCGATCATGGCGGCCACACTGACCAGAGCGATGTTCGACACCGTCGCCACCCGGAGTCCGGCGAAGATCACCGGCATGGCGAGCGGCAGTCTCGACTCGAGCGAAGCGGCGTAACCAGCCGAAGCCGACTGCCGTCGCGGACTGCTTGACGCGGCCGGCACCGACCGGAGGCCGTCGACCACGCTGCGCACGAGCAGGGCGATCGAGTAGATGGCCAGCGCCACGGCCACATTCAGCGGGCTCAGGATCGAGGTACCGAGCACCAAGGGCAACGCGACGAACAACGCGAGTGACGGGATGGAGTAGATCACGCCGAACACGGCCAGGATGGGATTGGCGGCGCGACCGGTCTTGAACACCAGGTAGCCCAGCGGCACGGACACGATCAGGGCCAGCACACCGGGACGACCGCGAGCAGGGCGTGCGCACCCAGCAGCATGGCAATGTCTCGGCATTGCGTTGCAGCCAGCTCCAGTCGAGATTCACCGGACCGGGTCCTTCTCGTCGTCGGTGCGCGGAGCGGCTCAGATCGACCGGCTCGCCGGACGACGGCGGTGACGTCGTTGTCCGGTCGGTCTCCGCCGGACTGGCGCCGCTCGGCCCGTGCCTTCTCGTCCGGCTTCGACCTTGTCGATCACCGCGGTGACGTCATCGTCATCTGTCGGCGGCCGACGTCGCCGCCGGCTGGGGCTGCTGGCCGGCGTCGGCGGGACCGGCTGCGGGTCAGCTCGGACCCGTCGGTCTCCTCGGCCTCGTGGCCGACATCGGCCGTCTCAGTGGCGCGGTCGGCGTCCGCGGCATCTTCGGCCTCATCGACCACGGTCGTCTCGGCGCGGCGCCGTCGTCTCGGCGCACGGTCGTCTCGCGGCTGTCGGCGCGTCGGCAGCCGCGGCGGCCTGCTCGCCGCGCGCAGCCTCGGCGCCGCGGATCGAGATCGACTCGGCTACCGCGGCCCGTGAGCCCTTCACCTGCTCGAGGATCTCCCGAGCGGTCACCACTCCGGCGAACCGGCCGGTGTCCTTCTCGACCGCCACCGCCAGCCCGAACGGCGAAGTCAGCGCCGAATCGAGACGCGTTCCGCAAGGTGTCGGACTCCGGGATGAAAGTGGCACCGAGGCCGAGGAGCCGGCCGGGACGCTGCCGATCCAGCCAGCCGACCGGGCGGGCGTCGCCGTCCACGACCAGTGTGGGGTCGTCGCCCGCCGGGCGTGTCGACGTCGCGAACGACCTTCACGCTACCTAGCTCGAGTCCGCCGGCCGACAGGAACGACAGCGAGCGATAACCGCGGTCACGACCGACGAACCCTTCGACGAAGGCGTCGGCGGGCTCGTTCAGCACCTCCTGCGGCGTACCGGCCTGCGCCAGTCGACCGCCGACGCGCATGATGGCGACCTGATCGCCGAGCTTGATCGCTTCGTCGATGTCGTGGGTGATCAGGATGATCGTCTTGCTGATCTGCCGCTGCAGGCCCAGGAAGAACTCGTGCAGTTCACTGCGAACGACCGGGTCGACGGCGGAGAACGGCTCGTCCATCAACAGCACGAGCGGGTCGGCCGCCAGCGCCCGGGCGACACCGACGCGCTGCTGCTGACCGCCGGAGAGCTGCGCCGGGTAGCGATGAGCGAGCTTTGCGGTCCAGGCCGACGCTGCCGAGCAGTTCGAGCGAGCGTTTGCTGAGTCTTGTCCTTGGACCAGCCGCAGCAGGCCGGGCACGGTGCCGATGTTGTCCAGCACGGTGCGGTGCGGGAACAGGCCGCCGCTCTGGATGACGTAACCCATCTGGCGGCGCAGGGCGGTCTTGCCGCTTGGACTTCAGCGGGTTGCCGTCCCAGGTGATCCGGCCGCTCGTCGGCTCGAGCATCCGGTTGACCATCCGCAGCGTGGTCGTCTTGCCGCAGCCCGACGGTCCGACGATCACGGTGATCTTGCCCGTGGGAATGGTGATGCTCAGGTCGACGACTGCGGCCGTGCCATCGCGGAACGTCTTGCTGACTGACTCGAACTCGATCACGCCAACCCCACTCGTTGTCTCCACGCCGTACGATCCCCTGCCGACGGCAGGTCAAGCACTTGGTTTCAATGTCTCCACGACCCTAACGGGCACCACTGACAATCTGAGGAAGTCTCACGGCGCGCCATTGCTTACGCTCAGGTGACGTGCCGCACCCTACGATCTGCTGGCCTTCATCCCCGCGATCACGCCCCGTCAGCCGCCGAGACTCGCCAGTCTCGCGGGCCACGGTATCCGCCGCTACATTCGATCTCGACGCGGCCGCCCGCACGGCACCGGCTCCGGCGAGCAATCAGGGGTCGACCGCGCTAAGTTACTGGTCAGTAACGCAACGCCGGATCGAGGGAGGTCGGAATGAGGACCGTCGCCATCGTGCTGGCGTTGGCGGTGTCGCTCGTCGGCGTCGCGCTCTTCGTTCGAGCGGTCCGCGAGCATCGTCGCGGTGATCAAACTCGGCCAGCCGGCCGTCGGTCGAGCCGATCTTCCGGGCGAGCGGTGGAAGCACCTGGTGGCGGAGACCTTGGGCCATACCCGGATGCTGCAGTGGAACAAGATCGGGATCGCGCACTGGTTCGTGTTCGTCGCCTTCGGTGCCCTGTTCTTCACCTTGATCACCGCGTACGGACAGCTGTTCGACCCGCTGTTCGCGCTTCCGGTCATCGGTCACTGGGTGGTCTACGAGTGGGCCAGCGAGTTGATCGCCTGGGCCGGATTGATCTCGATCGTGTTCTTGATCATCGTCCGGGCCGGCAGCGGCGGCTGGGTCGGCAGTCGCGGTTCTTCGGCTCCCGGACCTGGCAGGGCGTCTACGTCGAGCTGACCATCCTCGGCATCGTGATCTGCGTGATCTTGATCCGCGCGATGGAGTTTCACCTGCTCGGTGCGGAGCAACTCGCGGCTGGACTTCCCGCTGACCTGGTTCGTGCTGCCCTCCGGCATCGACGAGGCCGTCGGCCACCGGCGCCGTCGTGGTCGACTGCGATCAAGATCATCATCTCGATGGCCTGGTTCGTGGTGATCGGGCTGCAACACGACCATGGGCGTCGCCTGGCACCGGTTCACCGTCTGGCCGAACATCTGGTTCAAGCGTGAGTCGTCGGGACGCCCGGCCCTCGGCGCGCTGCAACCGATCGTCGTCGACGGGAAGCCGCTGGACTTCGCCGAGATCGAGGATCTCGACGAGGATGCCGCGCTGGGCGTCGGCAAGGTCGAGGACTTCAGCTGGAAGGGCCTGCTGGATTTCACCTCGTGCACCGAGTGCGGCCGCTGCCAGTCACAGTGCCCCGCATGGCACACCGGAAAGCCGCTGTCCCCCAAATTGTTGATCATGGACCTGCGCGAGCACGCGTACGCGAAAGCGCCGTATCTGCAGGCCGCCGAGGCGGCGCGCGCAGCGCTGCCCGAGGCGACCCGGAGCGAGGCGGCCCGACCACTGGTCGGGCCGATCCAGGTGACGCGACGGGGTCGCCGGGGTGATCGATCCCGACGTGCTGTGGTCGTGCACGAGTTGCGGAGCCTGCGTCCAGCAGTGCCCGGTCGACATCGAGCACGTCGATCACATCCTCGACCTGCGCCGGTTCCAGGTGATGATGGAATCGGAGTTCCCCAGCGAGCTCAACGGCCTGTTCAAAGGCCTGGAGAACAAGGGGAATCCGTGGTCGATGAGCCCGCGCGGCCGGATGGACTGGGCGAAGGATCTGGACTTCGAGCGTCCCGCGTCGTCGGCGAGGACGTCGAAGACCTCAGCGAGGTCGAGTACCTGTTCTGGGTGGGCTGCGCCGGCGCCTACGAGGACCGGGCCAAGAAGACCACCCGAGCGGTGGCCGAGCTCCTGCATACGGCGGGCGTCTCGTACGCGGTGCTGGGCAACGGTGAGACGTGTACCGGCGATCCCGGCGCGCCGGGCGGGCAACGAGTTCGTCTTCCAGCAACTGGCCATGGAGAACGTGGAGACCCTCAAGGAGGCCAAGGCGGCCAAGATCGTCACCAGTTGCGCCCACTGCCTCAACACGCTGAAGAACGAGTATCCGCAGCTCGGATCTCCAGGTCGAAGTGGTGCATCACACCCAGCTGCTGAACCGGCTGGTGCGCGACGGCAAGCTGACGACGGTCGCCCCGCCCGACGGGTCCGTGACCGGGCGGACCATCACCTACCACGACCCGTGCTACCTGGGCCGGCACAACGACATCTACGACCCGCCGCGCGAACTGCTCGAGATCCTGCCCGGCGCCACCGTCGCCGAGATGCCGCGCAACCGCCAACGCTCCTTCTGCTGCGGAGCCGGTGGTGCCCGGATGTGGATGGAGGAGAAGCTGGGCACCCGGATCAATGCCAACCGGACGGCCGAGGCGGTGACCGCCCTGGGAGACTCCGAGGCCGGCACGATCGCCACGGCCTGTCCCTTCTGCCGGGTCATGCTGACCGACGGCCTGACCGCCCAGCAGGCCGACGGGACCGCGCCGGAAGCGACCGAGGTGCTGGACGTGGCCCAACTGCTCCTGGAGTCGGTCAAGCGCGGATCATGAACAACCTGCAGTGTCCGGTCACGATGATCCTGATGCCGCCCGGCGATGATGCGGTCGGCCTGGCCGGTCGGCTTCGTGACGAGCGAATCTCGACGATCTGGTGCGATTCGCACCCTCGATGCCGTGGTGACGGCACGGGCCGTCGCCGGCGAACTGGGCGGGCCCGCGGTACGGGTGCAGGCGGCGGGCCCCGAGGCTCTGGAGGCTCTGGCCGATGAGTTCCGCGGCGAGACTTTGCTCGGCATCGTGCCGGAGCCCCTGCTCGCCGAACTGCTGGATCAGCTGTTCCCCGCCGAGCGGCACCGCGCTCCGATGTCGGCAGGATCTTGCCGGTGGAGCTACGACGGCGAAGCCTGGACGACCAACCCGTGAACCCGCGCTGGTAATCGCGACGTCATTACCCTTGATATTGACGTCAGAATGACGTCATGGTGGTGTCATGGATCTTTACCGTATATCGAATCCGTTCGGACCGGCGTGGCGAACGCCTCAGCCCTGGCCGACGAACACACCCAACAGGTGGCCGAACGACTGGGCACGGGGCGATCGAGCGTCGACCCGACTAGCACTCATCCAGGCTCTCTCGGATGCCGCCGGCACGATCAGCGCCGAACTCGCGTCCTCATCGGTGGAATTGCGGATGTCCGGCCAGGAACCCGAGTTCGTGGTGTCGGTGCAGGCACCGACGAGTCCAGCCCACCATGCTTCTCCCCGATTCTCGGGCCGATAGGACGCCCCGGTCGGTCGACGAACCGGCCAGGATCACCGACGAGGAACCGGTCGCTCGGGTCACCTTCGGCTGCCGCAGTCGGTCAAGTCCAAGGTCGACGATCGAGGCGACCGCGGAGGGCATCTCCACCAACGCCTGGCTGATCCGCGTGGTGATGGATGCGCTGGTCGACGACTCGGGACGCGGCGGCTGGTGGCCACCACGACGGCCGGCGCCACCCGACGGACCCGGAACATTCTTCGGGCCGAACGGGCCCTTCGGCCAGCACGGGGTCTTCGGTCCCAACGGGCCCTTCGGCCAGGTCGGCCGGTGCCGACCGGTCGTCCCGGCCGCGCGAACGACGAACAGCGTTCCCGCGGGAACGTCCAGGGATGGGTCCGATGACGCCGGAGAACTCGGTGTACGAGGGCGTGCGCCACGTCGTGATCGACAACTTCGGGAGTGGCTCCATCACCATCGAACCCGGCCCACCGTCCGACGTGGTGGATTCGTCGATCAGTGCCGCCGACGAAGCATTCCTGGCCGACGTCCAGGCGCGCCACGATCAAGATCAGCTGCGGTTCACTTTTCCCACGCAGTTGTTCCGCAGCACCTCGGCCCATCTCCGACTGGCCGTTCCGCCTGGACTCACGTTCGTGATCAAGGCCGGTTCCGCCGACATCTCGATCACCGCCGACATCGGCCGGTCGAAGATCGTCAGCGGTTCGGGCGATGTCACGATCGGCCAGGCTGCCGACCTCGACTGCTCGACCGGGTCCGGCGACATCTCCGTGACCCGCATCGACGGCCACGCGGCCCGGATCGCCTCCGGATCCGGCGACGTGACCGTCAACGAGGCGCACTGTCCGGTGACGGCCAAGTCTGCGTCCGGCGACGTGGTGATCAGGTCTTTGCACGGCTCGCAGCTCCAGGCCAACTCGGGATCCGGCGACATCGCGGTGACCTCGACCAGCGGTTCGGTCGATCTGCGGTCGGCGTCGGGCTCGCTGACCGTCGGCGTCGCCGAACAACTGCCCGCCTGGCTCGATCTCACCTCGGTGTCCGGCGAGATCCGGATCGCCCTGGAATCGACCAGCCCACCCGAGAAGGGCGCGCCGTACGTGGCCGTCCGAGCACGTACCGCATCGGGCGACATCGCCGTCTTTCGCGCCTGAGACCCAGGGCGGATCTCCTGAATCCGGTGAGCACTTCACGCCCGCCGGGGTTCAAGGGGATCGTCCCCTTGCCTGCCTCGGAGTCGCGCTAGATCTCGGTGCGGTGGAAGTTCAGGTGCGAGCGGCTCGGCGTCGGGCCACGCTGGCCCTGGTAGCGCGAGCCGTACTCGGTCGAGCCGTACGGATGCTCGGCCGGTGAGGCCAACTGGAAGAAGCACAGCTGACCGATCTTCATCCCGGGCCAGAGCTTGATCGGCAAGGTCGCGACGTTGGACAACTCAAGCGTCACGTGGCCGGAGAAGCCGGGATCGATGAAGCCTGCGGTCGCGTGGGTCAGCAGGCCGAGCCGGCCGAGCGAGGACTTGCCCTCGACCCGGGCGGCGATGTCGTCGGGCAGCGTGACGACCTCGTAGATCGAGCCGAGCGCGAACTCCCCGGGATGCAGGATGAACGGCTCGTCGGCATGGGGCTCGACGGCGCGGGTCAGTTCCGACTGGTCCTGAGACGGGTCAATGTGCGGATATCGATGGTTCTCGAAGACCCGGAAGTACCGGTCGAGTCGGACGTCGATACTCGACGGCTGGACCATGTCGGCCGAGAAGGGCTCCAGCCCGATCCGTCCGGCAGCGACTTCAGCTTTGATGTCGCGGTCCGAGAGCAGCATGCGGCGACCTTATCCGGTCAGCCCCGCCGGATCTTGAGCCAGTGGTCGCCGATCGAGATGATCGAGTCTTCGGTGACGTAGACGATGTCGCCGGTGCGACAGCGGGTCGAGACGCCGTCCGCAGTGGTGACCGTCGAGCCGTTGGTCGAACCGCGATCGACGACGAACAGGCCGCCAGCGTCTATTCCGATGGCCAGATGCGACTTCGAGACGGTCCGGGTCTCGTCGGCCACCTTGATCAACTGGGCATCCTCCTCACCGGGCTGGGGCTGCGGATTACGACCGAGCAGCACCAGACCGTCGACGCTGATCTCCCGGCCGTCGTCCAGCACGGCGATCCACTTCGGCGGCACCGGCGCTTCGGACGGCGACGAGACCGCCGGGGCAGAGAGGCGGGTCTGTTCCGCCGGAGAGGCGCCGGACCCCGGCCCGCGGGGGGGAGCGCAACGGATCGGCTGGGGCGGGTGGAAGGTCGCTGCCGCCCGGTGGCGGAGTCAGTCGCGGCGGCTGCTGGGCACCGGGATAACCGGCCGGCGCGCGGTAGCCAGGCGGTGGCGCCAGAGGCGCGGCCGGGGCCGCCTGCGGCTGGTAGCCCTGGGACGGCAGCTGTTGCGGTGTGTATTGGGGCTGGTACTGCTGGGGCGCCGGCTGTGGCTGCGGATACCCCTGCTGCGGCGGATAGGTCGGTTGCGACTGGTGCCCCTGTGGTGGGGCGTAGCCCTGCTGCGGACCACCGTGCGGTGCTGCGGCGACCGCGGCGGCCGATGTCGCCGGCTGGGTCGGCGCCAGCGTCCGCTCCTTGATCATCACGGCCTTGGCGGCGAGGTCGTGCCAGCCCTGTTTGCGCGGATGCAGAACCAGCAGGATCAGCATGATGACCAGACCGATTCCGGTGACGGCCAGCAGCCAGAAGATGACGCCACGGATCAGGGCCCGGGCGAGGCCGATCGGGCGCCCGTCGTAGAAGCCCACGAGTTGCAGCTTCATCACCTGCATACCTGGCGTCGCCGCTCGCGACGCCAGCCGAAACAACAGCAGCAGCGCCCAGCCGAGGATGACCGCAGCGCAGACCAGGTCGAGAGCGATCCGCAGGCCGCCGGAGGTGGACGGCAACGCGAATCCGACGACCACGCTGACCACGACCAGGACCGAGATGTCGATCAGATAGGCGACGAACCGGTTCCCCAAGGGAGCGACCTCGACCCCTGGCGGAAGACCGGTCTCGCGATTGGGGCTTGCCGGTGCGGGGGATTGCATGCTCAGACTCCTCGTCTGTAGGCGATCGTCGCCGCGGTGTTTGACGCTACTGTGGAAAGTCAATCAAAACCGACACTCCATCCCCAAGCTCAACGACACTACCCAACTGAACGGGTTGGGGTGTACCCGGTGTCAGCTGTTCGCCGGCCGACCGCCTCCGGGGCCGATCAGCGTGGTTCCGTTGGTCGAATGCAGGTCGGTCACGACAACCTCCCACCCGTCGGGCAACACCTCCAGGTGAGTCCGGCTGATGTCGTGACCCGGACTCGGCACGGTCATCAGCCGCGGCGCTCGGGTGGTGGATCGGTCGCCGGTCGGGGCCCGGCCGACCAGGACGGCGCGGTCCACGTCCGCGGTGGTGCCGTCCGACGCGCGCAGCACGGCCAACACCGGGCGGGGCACCAGGCGGGGACCCTGCGGGTGCGATCGGGCTGCCGCAGATCCGGCACAGGGTGGCGTTCTGCGGGCTGTTGTGCCCGAACTGGCAGACCACCGCCATGATCATCGACTCGGTCGACGGCTGAGCCGTGGGGTCGATGGGTTCGGTCGGCGGTGGCGTCAGCGGCAGCGCCATCAGTTGGGTGTCGGCGTTCTCGAGCTCCTCGAAGGGGTTCGGCTCGACCTCAGCGGGTTCCCGCTCGGGCTCCGGCGCTGGTTCCGGCTCCCGTTCCGGCTCAGGCTCGGGCTGCTGCGCCACAGCCGGCTCAACGGGCGTCGGCGGGGCTTCGGGAAGCGGTAGCGGTGCGGGCGGCGGCTCGTCGAACGGATCGACCATCAGTTCGGTGGCCTGTCCGTCCAGCGGCGCCTCATCACTCCCCTCGGCAGCCGCCGGCTGCTCGGAATCGGCTGAGCCGAATCCCTGCGGTGAGCTCACCCGTGCGCCTTCGGACGCGTCGAGCTGGATCGTGGCCGCGCGTACCGCACCCACGACGAGTGGCAGCCGGAGTGCGGCTGCTGCCTGTTGCGGCGTGTCGACCCGGACCTGGGACAGGTCGATCGAGACCGATCTCGGTCCAGGTCTGGATGCCTTCTCCGGTCGCCACCACGTCGCCGGTCGCAACGTCGACGAGCGACACATCTCCGCGGACCAGCGACCGCATGCCCTGCTCGGTCCAGAAGAAGGCCGCAAAGGTCGGCATGGTGTCGATCTTGAACGCGGCCAGCCGGGTGGCCAGGTCGGGCATCGAGGCTGCGGAGACGACGTGCTCCCAGAGCGCATCGATCAGTGCCGACTCGTCGTCGCCCAGCGGCTCGAGGAGCACCAGGGACGTCGGGCCGCCGAGCACCAGCCAGTCGCCGGGACTGTAGGTCGCCCGCCACTGCCCCACCATTGCGCTCATCGCTACCTCGTCTGATCGAGTGTCGACAGATCACGTTCCGTCGTTGCCGGGCCATTCTCCCAAGATCCGGCGATCAGGGGAAAATCAACCGCATACTCATCGGCTCTATGCTGGCCCGCGGTGCAATCAGCAGAGGTGGGACCACCCAGCGAGGATGCGGTCGACCGCATCCTGCTGCACGAGCTTGACGCCTGCGGCTGGCTCGGAGACGCGTCCGCGGTCGCGGTGGACGAGGTGACGGGCGCACTGTCGACCGGGCTGGTCGCGCGGGGCGGCGCCGGAACGGTCACGCGCTGCCATGACTCCCTGATCGCCGAACGGGCAGTGACCGCGCGGCTGTCCCGATCGGGCGCGGTCGGGTCAGCCGGGCTTCTCGGACCCGAGACGTTCCTCGGTGCCGAGTTGGTGCTGCTCCGGTTGCCCAAGAGCCTGGCCGCCCTCGATGAACTGGCCGAGGCCATTGCGCACCAGGCTGCTCCGACCGTCCGCGTGCTCGCCGGCGGGCGGATCAAGCATCTGACGCGGGGCATGAACGACGTCCTGGCCCGGCATTTCGGCCAGGTCAGTGCCAGCCTCGGTCGGCAGAAGTGTCGGGTGTTGCGCGCGATCGAGCCGATCCGAGACGCGCCGAGCACCCAACCGGTCACCCGTCGGCACGATGATCTGGGCCTGACCGTG
This sequence comes from uncultured Actinomycetota bacterium, assembly GCA_963723815.1. Classification (GTDB taxonomy): domain Bacteria; phylum Actinomycetota; class Actinomycetes; order Propionibacteriales; family Propionibacteriaceae; genus Microlunatus. Next base: position 109,575 of record CAVRSH010000049.1, read on the forward strand.
TGCGCTTACGGCGGGGCGTTTGCCGGCAGCTCGGTCGATCTCGGCAGTCGCTTCCTGATCAGCTTCGTCGACCGGCTGGCGCGCGGCGCGCGCACCATCGTCGACCTGGGCTGCGGCACCGGTGTGCTCTCCGTGGCCGCGGCGCGGGCGCGGCCCGACAGTCAGGTGATCGCGATCGACGAGTCCTGGGCCGCCGTCCGCTCGGCGCGGGCACTGCCGCGATCAACGGTCTGGCCGACCGGATCACCGTCGAGCAGTCGGACGGGCTGCAGGGTGTCCCCGACGGCTCGGTGGAGTCTCGTGCTCTGCAATCCTCCGTTCCACCGCGGCACGGCCCGCGAGTCGGCGACCGCCTTCGCGATGATCGACGGGGCGGCGCGGGTGCTGGTGCCGGGCGGCGAACTGTGGACGGTCTTCAACTCCCACCTGCCCTACCTGCCGGCGCTGCGGCGGGCGGTCGGCCGGACCACCGTCGTCGGGCAGAACCCGCGCTTCACCGTCACCCGCTCGGTGCGTCGCTGACCTTGGGCCGCCAGGGCTTGAGCCACTCGGTCTCCGGCCAGCCCTCCGCGGCAGCCATCAGCTCATACATGGTGGCACCGTCGATGTGTTCACGGAGGATGTCGGCGTGCCCCGCATGCCGGGCGAGCTCCTCGATGACGTGCAGCAGGATCCAGCGGGCCGAGAAGCCGTCGGGGTCCTTCGGATTCCACGGCGCGTCGGCAAGCTGGACCCGGTGATCAAGATCATCGAGCGCCGCGATCGCCGCCTCGGTATCGGCCGCGACCTGATCGAAGTCGGCGATCACCGACGCCAGCGTCTCGTCCGGCGCCAGGGTGAAACTGTCGGCGTAAGCCTGCTCGTTCGCGTACCCTACGTTGCCTTGCATGGTCTCGATCCAGCCCTTCTCGGTGATCGACGCATGCTTGATCAGGCCACCGACGCTCAACGCGCTGAGCGTCGGCCGGGCTCGGGCCTGCTCCTCGGTCAGGCCGTACGCCGCGTTCTTGAGTCCGTCACGTTGCTGGACGAGGTAGGCGACCAGCGCCTCTCGTTCGGTGTTGACTGACGGGGGCGTACCGGGCACGGGCATCTCCTTGAGCTAGGGCGTGTCTCCTGAACCCGGTAAGACCATCACGCCCGCGGGGGTTGAAGGGGGTCGTCCCCCTTGCTTGGACTACCGGACTCCGTCATCGTGGCACCGGCCACAGACAGTTCCGGCTCAGATCACCGCGGCCCGCACGGAGAGCACATCGGGTAGGTGCGCGGCGATCTGCAACCAGTTCTCACCGTCGTCGGTGCTGGCGAAGATCGTGCCGTCCCGGGCGCCGAGGTAGAGGCCCATCTGCTCGCCGTTGTCCGCGCTCATCGCGTCGCGCATCACGGCCGCGAAGAAGCCGTCGGGCAGTCCGGAGGCCGAGGCCTGCCAGGTCTCCCCCGCGTCATCGGAACGCCAGACCCGAGCCTGACCCTTCGGCGGGATCCGCTCGCCGTCGGCCACCAACGGGAAGACGAAGACCGTCTCCGGCCGCTGAGGATGGACGACGATCGGGAAGCCGAAGTCGGCCGGCAGGCCGTCGGCGATCGAGACCCAGTGATCACCGGCGTCATCGGAGCGATAGACGCCGTGGTGGTTCTGGGCGAACATCCGTTCCGGCGCCGAAGGATGCGCGGCGATCTTGTGCACGCACTGGCCGAACTCGGGCCAGGGGTCCGGGAAGAAGTAGGCCTTGATGCCGCGGTTGGCGGGATCCCACGTCTTGCCGCCGATCGACGGTGCGGTAGACGCCGCCGGTGGACATGGCCACGGTGACCCGGGCCGGATCGGTGGGGTGCGGCAACACGGAATGGATGGCCTGGCCGCCGAAGCCCGCGCCCCACTCGTTCCCGGTGCGGATGGTCCCAGAGCGATCGGACCAGGCTGAACGACTCGCCACCGTCGTCGGAGCGGAACAGCGCGGACGGCTGCGTCCCGGCGTAGACGACGCCGGGCTCATCCGCGCCGCCCGGCTGGATCTGCCAGACCCGCTCGACGCTGCTGCCCAGATCTTCGGGAAACCGGACGGCTGCGCCCTGGGACTCGGTCCAGGTGGCACCAAGATCATCAGACCGGTAGACGCCCGGTCCCCAGTGTTCGCTGGTGCCGCCGACGAACATCCGCGGCTGATCACCTCGGGTGTCGATGCAGGTGCCGTAGATGCCCTGCATCAGCAAGTGCGGTTCCGACCACTCCCACTCCTGGCGACTCGCATCGGACCGACCGACCCACAAGCCCTTCTTGGTGCCCGCCAGCACTACCGTCTCGGCCATCATCACCTCCGGTTGTTCGTCCTCGGTTTCCCAGGCTCGTGCTCAGCCGGCCCGGACGTCAAGAGCCCGCCGCGATCACCAGCTCATCACCCGGCGGTGTCAGCGCGTCATAGCGGTCAGGCGTCGACGCGGACCCAGACGGCGGCCTCTGCCGGCAGCGAACCATCGGCCAGCGCGATGCTGCTGATCAACACCTCGCCCGGCGGAAGATCAATCGGGTGATCGCCGAAATTGCTGACGCAGCGGATCGCGCCACGATCGAAGGCCAGCACTGTCGGATCGGTAGCCACCCAGCTGAAGTCGTCGTCGGTGAAGCTCTCCCGCCGCAGCGCAAGCGCCCGGCGGTAGAGGTTCAGCGTCGACTCCGGGTCGCGATCCTGGACGGCGACGCACGCCTCGGCGAACCATGCCGGTTGCGGAGGACGGGCCGGCCCAGGGCCGAAGCCGTACGAGGGACCATCAGCAGTCCAGGGCAGGGGGACGCGGCAACCGTCACGACCCTTCTCCACACTGGATCGGCGGGCCATCGGATCCTCCAGCACATCGGGTGGAAGGTCGCCGACCTCGTGCAGGCCGAGTTCGTCGCCCTGGTAGATGTAGGTCGAGCCGGGCAGCGCGAGCAAGATCAAGATCGCCGCCCGCGCCCGTCGGACACCACGATCACGATCCAGCGCGGGCGATCGGCCGTCGGTCAGCAGCCAGGCCCGCGATACCTTCTGCGCCGCCTCACCCTCGGCAAGTGGCAGACCGTAGCGGGTGGCCACGCGCGGCGTGTCGTGGCAACCCAGCAGCCAGGTGGTCGTCGAGCCGGAGTTGATCATGTCCGCGAGACCTGCGTCGATCACCTCGCGATAGTCCGCCACGCTGAAGTTCGCGTCCTGCATGGCGAAATTGAAGGCCTGGCCCAGGCTGGCACCGGAGGCGTAACGCGCCCGCCTGGTCGGATGGACGGACGCCTCGGCGACGGCGAACCGCGGGGGCGTCGTACTCGTCGAAGATCGTCCGCCACTCGGCGTAGATCTCCTGCACGTCGTCGCGATCCCACAACGGATGCGAGCCGTCGGATCGCTTCATCTCCGCGATCTCGCCCCACGGCGCATACGGCTCCGACATGTCCTTGCGCAACCCGTGCGCCACGTCGATCCGGAAGCCGTCCACGCCACGATCGGACCAGAACCGCATGGTGGTGCGGAAGTCGGCCCGGACCTCTTCGCTCTCCCAGTTGAGGTCGGGCTGCTCGGGGGCGAAGCAGTGGAAGTAGAACTGTCCGTCTCCGACAGGCTCCCAGGCGGACCCGCCGAACAGCGATTGCCAGTCGTTGGGAGGCTCGGCGCGGTCCGGGCCGGATCCGTCGCGGAAGATGTAGCGATCGCGTTCGGGCGAGCCCGGGCCGGCGGCGAGTGCTTCGACGAACCACGCGATGCCGGTTGGAGCTGTGGTTGGGCACGATGTCGACGATCACCTTCAGATCCAGCGTCATGCAGCCCGGTGACCATCGCGTCGAAGTCGTCGAGCGTGCCCAGCCGCGGATCGATATCGCGATAGTCGTCCACGTCATAGCCGCCGTCGGCCAGCGCCGACGGATAGAACGGGCTCAGCCACACCGCGTCGACGCCGAGCTCTTTGAGATAAGGGATCCGTGACGTGATCCCCGGCAGATCACCGATCCCGTCACCGCCGGAATCCGCGAAGCTCCGAGGATAGATCTGATAGACCGCCGCCGTACGCCACCACTCCGCCACCTGAGCAGTCTTTCCTATCCGGTTCATTCGGCAAGGGGGACCGTCCTTGCCAAGCGAACTGGCGCGCCCGCGTGTTTTGCGCGCCGCGAGGGTCCAAGGGGGTCGCCCCCCTTGTCTGAGAACTGGCGCGCCCGGTGTTTTTGGCGCGCCGCGGGGGTCCAAGGGGGTCGCCCCCCTTCGTTTATGAGTGGACGGGTATCCAGGTGCGCGAGGCGGCGGACTCGGCCATGGCATCGATGATCTTGGCCGCTTTCAGCGCGTCGTGGATCGTGGCTCCGACCGATTGACCGGTCGCGATGGATTGCACCAGCCGGTGCGCCTCGATCACCTTGAGATCGTCGTACCCCATGGCGATGCCCGAACCCGGCTGGAAGTTGATCAGCTCTCCGTCGCCGGGGGCGACGTAGCGGGTCACGTACGAGGCGTTCTGGTAGTCCTGATCGAGGCAGAGCCGCAACTCGCCCATCCGGCGGAAGTCCCAGGCCAGGGCGCCACGCCGGCCGTGCACCTCGATGCCGTACGTGCACTGCTCCCCGACCGCGACCCGGCTCGATTCGAGCATCCCACGGACCCCGGTGCTCGATCCCGTCCCGGACGAGCGGTCGAAGCGAAGCAGCGCCGACACGTAGTCCTCGTTCTCCACCGGACCCAGCGGGCCGCCGGCGCCACGGGAGAAGTGTGACGCGGCACCACTGGCCTGCGGACGCTCGGGAATGAAGATCGCCGCATCGCAGACCACCTCGTTGATCTCACCGATAGGAACCGACCAAGATCAACACCGTGACTCACCAGATCACCGAGGACCCCGGAACCGGCCCATTCATTGCGGAACCGCCAGCTGAGCGCACCCTCGGGATGCGCCGAGTAGTCGGCCAGCAGCCGGATCCCGACATGCTCGATCTGGCCGAGCCGACCGTCGGTGATCAACTGCCGGGCCAGTTCGACCGCCGGGGCGTTGCGATAGTTGAAGCCCGCGGCCGACTGCACCCCGGCAGCCAGCACAGCGTCGCGGATGGCACGGGTCTCACCCGCGTTGCGGCCGGCCGGCTTCTCGATCCAGATGTGCTTGCCCGCTTCCGCGGCGGCCACGGCGACGTCGCGGTGGATGAAGTTGGGCCCGGTGATACTGACCAGGTCGATGTCGTCACGCGCGATCAGTTCTCGCCAGTCCTCGTGTACGGCACTGAAACCGAACGCCTGCACCGCAGACGCGAGCCGTGCATCGCCGGCGTTGTCGGCCACCGCGACCAGCAGCGGCTGCAGCGGCGCGTCGAGATAGTGCTGGCGCAGCCTCGCGTACGAGCGGGCGTGTACCTGGCCCATCCAGCCGAGCCCGACGATACCGACCCGAAGTGGTGAACCACTCATGTCCACATCCTTTTGTCGATCGCCGGCTCCGAGCACGGGCTCGGAGCGGCGAAGAATGGTTGCCTAGACGATAGGAGCATCGCCCATGACCACGCCCGGGCGCCGACAGGTTCCGGGCGTCACCGCTAACGACGGGTCAGTTCGTCGCCGGCTGAGCGATGGAGCCGGACCGCCTGGACCAGCGGTTGCATCATGATCAACGCCAACAGCACGAAGGTCAGGCTGTACGCCGTGATCGGCCCTTCGGCCGGCGTACTCAACGCCTCATCCGACAGCCGCAGCAACAGCGCGCCGACCGCCACGCCGAGCCCGGCCGCGACCTGCTGAAGCGTCGACGACAAGGTGTTGGCATCGGCGAGGTCAGCAGGGTCGATGTCGGCGAACTGCAGCGAGTTGTAGGCACTGAAGCCGATCGAGCGGAACACGCCGCTCAACACGAAGATCACCGCCATCACCCAGGCCGGCGTCGTCGGTTGCAGCAAGGCGATGGCCACCAGGGCCAGCGCGCCGCCGACGATGCTGTCGATCAGCACGGTGCGGAATCCGAGCCGGCGCAGCAGCGGGCTGGTGGCGGGCTTGATCAGCACATTCCCGGCGAACAGCAGCAGCACGTAGAAGCCGGATCGCACCGCGGACCAGCCGAAGCCGACCTGCAGCATCAGCGGCAGCAGGAAGGGCACCGCGCTGATGACCATCCGATAGACCGACCCACCGACGTTGGTCACTCGGAAGGACGGCACCCGCAGGATGCCCAGGCGCAGCAGCGGATGCGTCGTCCGGCGAAACCACGCGCCCGTGGCGAGGAAGAAGATGATCACTACCGCCGTGGCGACCAGCAGCAACGGTTGGACGCCGCCCGAAGCGAACGGCTGGGCCAACTCGATGCCGATCATCAGACTGGCCAGCGATCCGCCACAGAGCAGAAATCCCACCCAGTCGAGCGGCGCGACCGCGGCCCGGATCGCGGGAACGATCCGCGCCCCGACCACGAATGCCAGCACGCCCAGCGGGATGTTGATCAAGAAGATCCAGTGCCAGCTCGCGATGGTGACGATCCAGCCACCCAGCAGCGGAGCGATTACCGGGGCCAGCAGCGCCGGCCAGGTGAGATAGGCGATCGCGTCGATCATCTCGGACTTCGCGGTGACCCGCAGCACCGCGAGCCGTCCGACCGGCACCATCATCGCCCCGCCAAGACCCTGCAGGATCCGCGCCGCAACCAGCATCCAGAGCTCAGTACTGAGCGCACAGAGCGCCGAGGCGAGGGTGAAGATCGCGATTGCGGCGAGGAGGATCCGCCGGGCCCCGAACCGGTCGGTGAGCCAACCGCTGATCGGCAGGCCGGCCGCCACCGCGATCAGATAGCCGGTCATCGCGGCATTGACGTCCACCGGGGCGACCCCCAGATCGTCGGCGATCGCCGGTGCCGCCGTCGCGATGATCGTGCCGTCGAGGTTCTCCATGAAGAACGTCCCGGCGACGAGCAGGGCAAGGGGCCGGTTCACGCCGCGACCCTAGTGGTTCCGGGCGGGCCCACTAGTGGCGGGCAAGCTGATCTTCGAGATTGAAGACCTCGGGCACGATCTCCCACGCCTCGTCCGGGGCGCCTTCGGTGACGAACAGATCGCCCATCGCCTGCTGCCAGCGTTCGTTGACCTCGGTCCGGGCGACCTGCTCCTGCGCCCGGGCGAGATCGTCGGCCTCGGCGTACCCGATCAGCAGGCCGTCGTCGCGCAGGAAGAGCGAGTAGTTACGCCAGCCGGCATCGCGCAGGGTTTCCAGGAGCTCGGGCCAGACGGCCCGATGGGCTTCTCGATACTCGTCCAGTCGATTCGGGTCGACGTGTCCGAGCAGGCAGTAGCGCGGCATCAGCTCGGCTCCTCGACGATGATCACCTCGAGGGTTCTCGGACCGTGCACACCTTCGACGCGATTGAGCTCGATGTCGCTGGTGGCGCTCGGCCCGCTGATCATGGTCAGCGGCCGGGTCGGGTCCAGTCGGCGAAGGGCCTGGGGCACGTCGGCGCAGATCTGGTCGGGCAGCACGATGCACAGGTGATAGTCCGGGATCAGGGTGATCATCCGGCGGCCCATCCCGGCGGAGCCGTCCAAGATCAACGTGCCCGTTTCGGCCACCGCCGCGGCGCAGGCGGTGAGCACGCCGTCGGCGCCGTCCACCTCGGCCACGCTGAGCTGATCATCCGGCGCCGAGCCGTCGATCCGAATGGTCGCGGAGACCAGGGCCAACCAGGTCCCGTCCAGGCCGGCCGGCACCACCACGCTGGCGGCGTTCCGGTCGGCGAGGGCGGCGGCGATCGTGGCGGGCAGGTCATGGTGGCGACAGCGACGGACCAGCGCCTTGTAGTCGACCAGTCGATCGACCAACCGCTCGGTGAGCTCGTGATGATCAAGGTCGGAACTGGTCCGATACTCCCGGGCGATCTGTTCGTACGCCAAGTCGGGTGGGGGCGCCGCCCGATGCGCCTCCGCGATCCGGGCGAGCACCTCCTGGCGCGCCGTCACGGCCGGTCCTTCTTCGTCGCGGCAGCACCGTGCTCGGCCGACCACCAGTCGCGGAAGGTCTGTTGCGGCGGCCGAGCGAAGTCGCGGGAGTCGGTCCACTGCCGGGCCAGCGGCAGCGGTATCTCACCGATCACCCCGCGCTTGCGGCCGAGGATCCGGCCGAGCCGACCGGCCCGGAGCGCAAGCCTCCAACGGGTCGGACTGCTCATCACGAAGGCGGCGGCCTTCATCGCGGCGGCCTCAGCGCTTGGTGCCTTGTGCTCCGCCGCGTACGTCTCGGTGTGCTTGGCCCGCAGGTGCACCAGGATGTCCGGGATGTTGATCTTGACCGGGCAGACGTCGTAGCAGGCTCCGCACAGCGACGATGCATACGGCAGCGACGCGTTGTCCTCGATGCCGGTCAGCTGCGGCGAGAGGATCGCACCGATCGGGACCGGGATACACCGATCCGTACGCGTGCCCGCCCGCCCGTTCGTAGACCGGGCAGACGTTCAGGCAGGCGCTGCAGCGGATGCAGTTCAGCGCGTCGCGGCCGCCGGCGTCGGCCAGCACCGCCGTACGCCCGTTGTCGAGCAGGATCAGATGGAACTCCTGCGGCCCGTCGCCGGGCGTGACCCCGGTCCACATTGAGGTGTACGGGTTCATCCGCTCCCCGGTCGAGGATCGTGGCAGTAACTGCAGGAAGACCTCCAGATCCTGCCAGCGCGGCACCAGCTTCTCGATCCCCATGATCGTGATCAAGGTCTCCGGAAGGGTCAGGCACATCCGGCCGTTGCCCTCGGATTCCACCACGGCCAGCGTTCCGGTCTCCGCGACACCGAAGTTGGCCCCGCTGATCGCGACCTTCGCCGACAAGAACTTGCGGCGCAGGTGGATCCGGGCTGCGGCGGCCAACGCGGCAGGATCGTCGGTCAGCGCTGGATCGACTTCCGGCATCTCGCGCAGGAAGATCTCCCGGATCTCCGACCGGTTGCGGTGGATCGCCGGCACCAGGATGTGCGAGGGCTTGTCGTGTCCCAGTTGCACGATCAGCTCAGCGAGGTCGGTCTCGAGTGCGGCGATGCCCTCGGCCTCGAGCGCTTCGTTGAACCCGATCTCCTGGGTGGCCATGGACTTGACCTTGACCACCTCGTCGACGCCCTTGGCCCGGATCAGGTCGATCGCGATCTGATTGGCTTCGGCCGCATCCCGGGCCCAGTGGACGATCCCACCGCGAGCCGTGACCGCCTGCTCGAGCTGGATCAGGTACTCCGGGAGGTGCGCCATGGTGTGGACCTTGAGCTGCCGCCCGGCCTCCCTGAGCTCTTCCCAGTCGACGACCTCGTCGACCACCGCGGCCCGTTTGCCCCGAATGGTGCGGGTCGCATTGCCGAGGTTGCGCCGCAACTGGGCATTGGTGAGGCTCCGGTGAGCCGCCTGCGGGAACGTCTCGTCCCCGCGCAGGTTGCCCACCCCGCGCGGCGACGTCGGCGGCAACTGCGGCATACCCAACATCACCTGGGTCATGGCCGCGGCTCAGCGTTCGGCGCGCTCATCGCGACCTTTTGGCTGTCCTGCCCGGAGCCTGTCGAAGGGCCGATCAGAAGCGGCGACTGGTGGGTCGAGGCCAGGATCTGCGCCAGATGGAGGGTCTGAGCTCCGGCTCGGATCCGGGAGAGTCCACCACCGATGTGCATCAGGCACGAGCTGTCGCCGGCGGTGCAGATCGACGCGTTCGTCGCCACCACGTTCTGCATCTTGTCGGCCAGCATCGCGCTCGACGTGTCGGCGTTCTTGATCGCGAAGGTGCCGCCGAACCCGCAGCACTGGTCGGCCTCGGGCAGCGCGACAAGATCAATTCCGTCGACGGCGCGGAGCAGTTGCAGCGGCTTGTCCCCCACCCGCAGCATCCGCAGCGAATGGCAGGTGGGGTGATAGGTGACCCGATGCGGGAAAGTACGCGCCGACATCGGTCACCCCGAGGACGTCGACGAGCAACTCCGACAACTCGAAAGTCTTGGCGGCCACCACATCCACCTTGCCGACCAGATCCGGTCTGCCGAACCGTTCGGCGATCATCCGGTGCTGATGGCGGATCGAGCCGACGCAGGAGCCCGACGGCGCCACGACCGCGTCGTACGGCGCGAACACCGAAGCGAACCGCTCGACCAGCGGCAGCGCCTGCTGCTGATAGCCGGTGTTCACATGCATCTGCCCGCAACAGGTCTGCGCGGCCGGGAACTCGACCTGATGACCGAGACGCTCGAGCACCGTGACTGTCGCCCGGCCCACGTCGGGAAACATCGCGTCGGCCAGGCAGGTGATGAACAGGGCAACCCTCATGGAGTTCTCCCAGACGTTGGCTCGTAGCGGACCGGCGCAAACGTCTCGGCGACGATGCCCCGGAGGTCTTCGAGGCTACCGGAGACGAATCCCGCGGCCCGCCCCTGCACCAGGACGTTGCCAACGGCCGTGGCCTCGACCGGACCGGCCAGCACGGTTCGACCGGTGCGATCAGCGGTCAGCTGGCAGAGCAGGGCGTTCTGGCTGCCGCCACCGACGATGTGCACCGTGTTGATCTTCATACCGCTGAGCTGCTCGGCGTCGTCGAGCGTGGTCGCGTACGCCTGCGCCAGGCTCTCGAGAATGCTGCGGGCGAACTCGGCCGGCGTGGCCGGAACCGGGTCACCGCTGGTTTCACAGAGCGTGCTGATCCGGCTCGGCATGTCGCCGGCCGGCATCAGACTCGGGTCGTTCGGGTCGAACCTCGCCAGCGGGGTGTCGATCGCCCCGGCTGCCGCCAGGAGTTCGGACAACTCGATGACCTGGCCGTCCCGCTCCCAGGTGCGCACCGACTCGCTCAGCAGCCACATGCCCATCAGGTTGCGCAGGTACCGCACCCGGCCGTCGACGCCGCCTTCGTTGGTGAAGTTGGCCTCCCGGCTGTCGTCGCTGAGCACCGGCTCATCCAATTCGACACCGATCAGGGACCAGGTACCCGAAGAGATGTAGGCGGCGTCGCGGGTGGTCATCGGGACGGCCACGACGGCCGACGCGGTGTCGTGCGAGCCAACGGCCACCACCTCGATCGGCTCGTCGGCATTCAGCTCGGCGGCAACGGCCTCGGTCAACTTGCCGATCGTCTGTCCGGGGTCGACCACCGCCGGAAACAGCGAGCGCGGCAGCCTCAGCTTGTCGATCAACTCCTGGTTCCACGCGCCGCTGACGATGTCCAGCAGCCCGGTGGTCGAGGCATTGGTCCGCTCGGCGCTCTGCTCGCCGGTCAGCCAGAAGCCGAACAGATCCGGCAGCATCAACATCACCGTGTGCGGCGTCCAGCAGCCCGTCGGCCTGGTCGACCGCGAGCTGGTACAGCGTGTTGAACGGCAGGAACTGCAGGCCCCCGGCCGCATACAGCTCTTCTTGATCAACGATGCGCTGGACCAGGTCCACGCCGCGTGCGGTGCGTTCATCTCGGTAGTGGACCGGGTCGCCGATCATCCGGCTGCCGCGGAACAGGCCGTAGTCGACCGCCCAGGAGTCGATGCCGATGCTCGACGATCTCCGGTTGCTGCTCGATGGCCTTGCGGAGTCCGATCAGCACCTGGCGATAGAGCTCGAGAATGTTCCAGTGCAGGCCGTCCGCGGCCCGTACCGAGTCGTTCGGGAATCGGTGCACCGCCTCAACGCTCAGCACGCCTGGCCCGACGTGGCCGAGCATCACCCGCCCGCTGGTGGCCCCAAGATCAACCGCGGCCACCCAGCCGGAGCTCCGGATTCGAGCCCCGACCATCGGTCCGAGCCGACCATCGGGGGCTCAGGGCCAATCGCTCATTCATCGGAGGAAGGCGGCGGCGACGCCGGCATCGACCGGGATGTGCAGGCCGGTGGTGTGGCTGAAGGTCGGCAGAGCAGAGCACGAACACGGCGTTGGCCACGTTCTCCGGCAGCACCTCGCGCTTCAGCAGGGTGCGCTGGGCGTAGTACTTGCCCAGATCCTCCTCGTCGACGCCGTAGACCGCGGCCCGTTTGGCGCCCCAGCCGCCGGCGAAGATGCCGGATCCGCGGACCACGCCGTCGGGGTTGATGCCGTTGACCTTGACCCCGTGCTCGCCGAGCTCGGCCGCGAGCAGCCGGACCTGGTGGGCCTGGTCGGCCTTGGTCGCGGAGTAGGCGATGTTGTTGGGCCCGGCGAAGATCGAGTTCTTGGAAGAGATGTAGACGATGTCGCCGCCCAGCTTCTGCTCGATCAGCACCCTGGCCGCGGCCTTGGAGACCAGGAACGAGCCCTTGGCCATCACGTTGTGCTGCAGGTCCCAGTCGGCGACCGTGGTGTCCAGCAACGCCTTGGAGAGCGAGAGCCCGGCGTTGTTGACCACAAGATCAAGACCGCCGAACGCGAGCACGGCAGCGTCGATGCTGGCCTGGACGGCGTCCTCGTCGGAGACGTTGGCCGCCACGCCGATGGCGACATCGGCGTTGTCCCGATCTCGGCGGCGGCCGCTTGCGCCTTCTCAAGATCAAGATCGGCGATGACCACGCAGGCGCCTTCGGCGGCGAGCCGGGTGGCGATGGCCTTGCCGATGCCCGACGCGGCGCCGGTGACCAGGGCGATCCGGGACGCCAGCGGCTTGGGCTTCGGCATCCGGGCCAGCTTGGCCTCTTCCAGCGCCCAGTATTCGATCTTGAACTTCTCCGACTCGTCGATCGGGGCGTAGCTCGACAGGCCTTCGGCGCCGCGCATCACGTTGATCGCGTTGACGTAGAACTCCCCGGCCACCCGGGCGGTCTGCTTGTTCGCGCCGTAGGAGAACATGCCCACGCCGGGGATCAAGATGATCAAGGGATCGGCCCCGCGGATGGCCGGTGAGTCGGCGTTGGCGTTGCGGTCGTAGTAGGCCTGGTAGTCCGCGCGGTAGGCCTCGTGCAACTCGGTCAGCCGGGCGATCGACTCCTCCACCGTCGCCGCGGCGGGCAGGTCGAGCACCAACGGCTTGACCTTGGTGCGCAGGAAGTGGTCCGGGCAACTCGTGCCGAGCTCGGCCAGCCGGGGATGCTCAGTGCGAGGCCAGGAAGTCCAGGACGACGTCGGAATCGGTGAAGTGCCCGACCATCGGCTTGTCCGAGGAGGCGATGGAGCGCAGGGTCGGGGCCAGTGCGGCGGCCTTGGCCCGCCGCTCGGCCTCCGGCAGCGCGGCGTAGCCGTCGAGCGCCGGTCCGAAGGGTTCCGGCTTCGTAGTTCTCGGCAATATATTCAGCGGCCCGGTCGATGATCCACAGCGAGTTGCGCCTCCGACTCCTCCGACGTGGCGCCCCACGCGGTGATGCCGTGGCCGCCGAGGATGCAGCCGATCGCCGCCGGGTTGTCGGACTTGATCTTGGCGATGTCCAAGCCCAGTTGGAATCCCGGCCGGCGCCACGGCACCCACACCACCTTGTCGCCGAAGATCTTGCTCGTCAGTTGCTCGCCGTCGGCGGCGGTGGCGATCGCGATGCCGGAGTCGGGATGCAGATGATCGACATGGGCGGCGTCGACCAGGCCGTGCATCGCGGTGTCGATCGACGGCGCCGCACCACCCTTGCCATGCAGGCAGTAGTCGAACGCCGCGACCATCTCGTCCTCCCGATCGATGCCGGGATAGACGTCGACCAGCGCCCGCATCCGGTCCAGCCGGAGCACGGCGAGGCCGCTCTGCTGTCAGGGTGCCGAGATCACCGCCGGAGCCCTTGACCCAGAGCAGTTCGACCGGCTCTCCGGTGACCGGGTCGGTCTCGGTGCCCTTGGCCGAGGTGTTGCCGCCCGCGTAGTTGGTGTTCTTCGGGTCCGACCCGAGCCGGTTGCTCCGGCTGATCAGGTCCGCCACTGCTTGGTTGGTCATCTTCACGCTCCCCATCCGGCCTGGTGCCGCCCTACGCGGTTCGTTGTTGATCTTGGTACTGGTAGCCGGATTCGGCGTAGGCCTTCATCGGGTCGGCCGGCAGGCCCCGCGACTCCCGCCACGCGGCAAGATCAGGCCGCACGTCGGTGTAGAAGGCATCCATCAAGATCCCGTTCGCGCCGAGCACATCCCCGGCCTCCTGCGCCGAGCAGGCGTCCACGGTCGACCAGCAGCGCCCGCGCCGTCATCTCCTGGACGTTCAGCACCGACCGGATCTGGCCGGGGATCTTCTCCTCGACGTTGTGGCACTGATCGAGCATGAACGCCACATCCGAGCCGGGTCCGAAGCCGCCGCCACGGATCACCTCGAACAGGATCCGGAACAGCTGGAACGGATCCGCCGAGCCGACGATCAGGTCGTCATCGGCATAGTTGCGGGAGTTGAAGTCGAACGAGCCGAGCTTGCCCAGCCGCAGCAGCTGCGCGGCGATGAACTCGATGTTGGTCCCGGGCGCGTGGTGCCCGGTGTCCAGGCACACCGTCGCCCGCTCACCCAGCGCGGCGCACCTGCACGTACGACGTGCCCCAGTCCGGCACATCGGTGTGGTAGAACGCCGGCTCGAAGAACTTGTACTCCAGCACCAGCCGCTGGTCCGGCCCGATCCGGTCGTAGATCTGCTGCAGGCTGTCGGCCAGACGATCCTGACGGCCCCGGATGTCACCCTGCCCGGCGTAGTTCGTCCCGTCGGCCAGCCAGATCTTCAGGTCCCGCGAACCCGTCTGGTTCATCACCTCGATGCACTCGAAGTGATGATCGATCGCCTTGCGGCGCACGGATTCATCCACATGGGTCAGGCTGCCGAACTTGTAGATGTCGTCCTGGAACGTGTTGGAGTTGACCGTGCCCAGCGCGACACCGAGATCAGCGGCGTACGCCTTCAACGCCGCGTAGTCCTCGACCTTGTCCCACGGGATGTGCAGGGCGACCTTCGGGCGCCAGCCCGGTCAGCTCGTTGACCTTGGCCGCGTCGGCCAGCTTCTCCTGGATCGTCCGCGGCGTGCCCGGCGTGCCGAACACCTTGAACCGGGTGCCCGAGTTGCCGAACGCCCACGACGGGAGCTCGATCACCTGGGTGGCCAGCAGTTGCTTCGTGGTTTCGTCGAGTGTCATCGCTGTCTCCTCACCTGTACCTCAGCGCCCTGGCGACCCACGTCGCGCCAGACAACCCTGCCCGGCAGGCGCATCCATATGGCCAGCACCGTAGCATAGCTTTTTAACGTTTCACAAGCCCTCCTCTCGGGTCTTGAGTCGGGTCTGAATGACCGGCGATTGACAGCGACCCGACCGTTGGTTTCTCGTTGATGGCGATTGGCTACCGGTTGTTCATCAACACCGTGTGACGCGTCTTTTGGGTGGTGCCTTTGAGCAGCCCGGCGTCATGGCTCGAACAGCCGTGTCGGGCGGCGCGGAGTCCACGGGACTTCGACTCGTCAACGCTGGACGCGACCGGAAAGCCTTCAAACACGAAGTATCTGCAGCCGGCGATCACCTGAGACGGTTGCGTCACTGGCGCCTCCGCGGCGCTCTCGATTCGCAGCGGCGCGATGACACACGGCGGTCTTCGATGCCTGGCCGGCCTCGCAAGGACTGGAGTGTGCGGACGTCATGTGAGCTCGAATCGGCCTCCTCAGCCGTAGGCCGACCGCTGGTCCGCTGGGCTCTAGGAGGTCGGAAGTCACCAACGGGTGGCAATTTCCCTAGTCCTGTTGACGTCTGCTGAAACGTCCGTTAGCGTTTCTGCTTGAAACGCTTCAGAGAGCGCCAACATCCGGCCGCCTCTCCTGATCATCCAACCAATGGAGGTTCCATGAAGTTCACCAGGAAGGCCCGGCGCGGCTGTTGCGGTCGTGGCTGCCGGCACCGCTGGGGCGTTGCTCTTCGCTGGCTGTAGCGCGGGAAGTCTGGGCAGCAGCGACGGCGGAGCCAGTGCCGGCGCCACAACGATCACGTTTCTCCACGGCGCCGAAACCGCCGATGTGGCGAGCGCGGCGGCCCTGGTGAAGGCATTCACGGCCGCCAACCCCAACATCACGATCAAGGAGGAGACCCGTCCAGGAGGTTCGGAGGGTGACAACCTGGTGAAGACGAAGCTGGCCACCGGTGACATGTCGGACGTTTTCATCTACAACAACGGCTCGCTGCTGCAGGCGCTCAAGCCGGAGCAAAACCTCACCCCGCTGGACGACCAGCCGTGGGTGGGTCAGCTGGATCGGACGTTCGCCGATCGTCCAAGGGCGCTGACGGCAAGCTCTATGGCGGTCCGTCCGGGACGGCGTTCGGCGGCGGGGTGCTGTACAACATCCCGCTCTACAAGAAGCTCGGCCTGAGGTCCCGAAGACGTGGGACGAGTTCATGACCAACAACGAAGAAGATCAAGGCCGACGGCGGCGCCGACCCGGTCGAGCAGACATACGGGGCGACAGCACCTGGACCTCCCAGCTCTTCGTGCTCGGCGACTTCCACAACGTCTCGTCCGCGGTGCCGACTTCGCGGCGGACTACACCGCCAACAAGGCCAAGTACGCGACCACACCGGAGGCCCTGGCCGGGTTCGAGCACATCCAGGCCGTCCACGACGCCGGCTACTTCAACAAGGATTTCGCCTCGGCCATCTGAACGACGGGATGAAGGCCGTGGCCACCGGCAAGGCGGCGCACTATCCGCAGCTCGGCGGCAGTCGCGAATAACATCGAGAACGTCGCTCCGGGTAAGACGGACGATGTCGGATTCTTCGCCCTGCCGGGCACTGATGCGGCCAAGAACGGCATGACGGTCTGGCCCGGAACCTCCGCGATGTACATCCCGAAGTCGGTGGAGGGCGACAAGCTCGAGGCGGCGAAGAAGTTCATCGCCTTCGCCGCGACCCAGGAGGGCTGCGACGCCGTACGCCACGGGTGCCCCGCCGCAGGGCCCGTTCCTGTCCAAGGCGTGCAAGCTGCCGGCCGACGTCTCGCAGGTCGCCAAGGACACCCAGGCCTACTTCGACTCCGGCAAGGCCAGCCCGGCGCTGGAGTTCGTGTCGCCGATCAAGGGCCCGGCCCTGGAGCAGATCTGCATCCAGGTGGGCACCGGTCAGGTGGAGGCGAAGAAGGGTGCCGAGCTCTACGACCAGGACGTCAAGAAGCAGGCCCAGCAGCTCGGTTTGCCGGGCTGGGAGTAAGCCCTGGGCCCGATCGGGCCGCTAGTCAAAGTTGACTCGTCCTGCCGCCGGTCTCGTCCGGGACCGGCGGCAGGGCTTTCACGAAAGGGCTTCGCCATGGCGAGCACACTGAGCACGTCCGAGGCGACCCGTTTGGCGCCCGCCAGCCGGAGCCTCAAGGATCGCGGAAGAAGCGACCGGGACCCTACCCGTACTGGTTCTATGTGATCCCCGGGATCATCTACACAGTGTTTTTCATCATTCCTACTTTGGCTTCCTTCTACTTCTCCTTTACCCGATGGGACCTGTTCACCTCGACCTGGATCGGCTTGAAGAACTACACGACGTTCTTCCACGAGCAGGCGCTGATCACCGGCTTGGGCAACACCTTGATCTACGCGGTGATCACCTCCGGGGCGAAGGTCGTTCTCGGCATGGCGCTGGCCTTGCTGCTGACCTCGAAGATCATCGCCCGCGGTTATCTCCGGTCGGTGATCTTCTTCCCGGTGCTGGTCACCACCATCGGCGTCGGGCTCACCTTCAAGGTGTTGATGGACCCGGCGACGGGCCTGATCAACCACGACGCTGGCGGTGGTCGGCATCGACGGGCCCGGGCTGGCTCACCAACCCCAGCCTCGCGCTGTTCTCGGTCGCCCTGGTCGACATCTGGAAGGGCGTCGGCCTCGCCACACTCATCTACATCGCCGGCATGGTCGCGATCCCGCAGGAGTACTACGAGGCCGCCGCAGGTCGACGGCGCCAGCCGCCTGGCAGATCTTCCGGCACATCATCCTGCCGCTGGTCCGGCCGGCCACCGCCACGGTCGATCACTGCTGTCGCTGATCGGCGGGCCTGCGCTCCTTCGACCTGATCTGGGCGATGACCAAGGGCGGCCCCGGGTTCGCCTCCGACGTCATCGCGTCGGTGATCTACAAGCAGTACCAGGCCGGCTTCTACGGGCTGTCGACCGCGGGCAACGTCATCTTGTTCCTCGTCGTCACCGTCATCGTCGTGCCACTGACCGGCGTGGCTCAACCGGGAGCGGAGACCAACCCTAATGAACGAACACCGTCGTGGGTGTGGTCATCGGGGATGGGCCGCGCATCGATCGATGACGGCGATCGTGATCTTCATCATGCCCGTTCCTCTTCATCTTCGTCTGATCGCGTCCAAGACAAGGCAGCGAGGCGGCCGATGCTGGAGTTCATCCTGGCCGACAGAATTCGTGCTTGTTCGAAAACATCGCGCAGGCCTTGCCCGGCCCGCGAATACCTGATGGTGCATCGCCTTCATCAACAGCGTGATCCTCACCGTGGCCAGCGTCGCCGCCCTGGTGATGCTCGCGCGCGATGGTGGCGTACGTCCTGGCAGCGCCGGCGAGGCCGGTGGAACCGGGTGGTCAACGTGCTTGGTGCTGGCCGGGCTGATCGTGCCGCCGGCCATCGTGCCGACCATCTGGGTGCTGCAGAAGCTCGGGCTGTTCAACACGCATGCCCGGCCTGATCCTTATCGAGATCGCCTACGGCTCGCCGTTCTGCGTGCTGCTGTTCCGCGCGTTCCTGGCCAGCGTGCCGCGGGAACTGGACGAGGCGGCGATCGGTCGACGGAGCCGGCCCGGTGCAGACTGTTCTTCCGGGTCATCTTCCCGGTGCTGAAGCCGGTCACGGTGACGGTGATCATGGTGCAGTCCATCGCCATCTTCAACGACTTCAACATGCGCTGTACTTCCTGCCCGGAACGAGAACCCCACCGTCCAGCTGACGCTTCTCAACTTCCAAAGCCAGATTCATCACGCAGTAGAACCTGCTGTTCACGGCCGTCCTGCTCATCACCGTCCCGCCGTTGATCACGTACATCTTCTTCAACCGGAAGATCGTCGCAGGCATGACCTCGGGTTCGGTGAAGGGCTGAGCAGGCGACTCGAGGAGCTTCGGCTACCGGTTCCCCCGCAGACCTGGTGGTGTGCGGGAACCGCGTGCGTTGAGCGGGGATCGCTCCACCGTCGATCCGCCCGCATCCGGGGGGAGCAGATGCATGACCGATATCTTGGCGTCTGTGTCTCGCGTAGCTGGCCGTCGTCGTACCAGTGGGCCAGACAACGCCGCCCCGAGCATGCGAGACGTTGCCAGCCGTGCCGGAGTTGCCATCGGCACTGTTTCGAACGTACTCAACCGACCTCATCTCGTCGCCGAGTCGACCCGGCGCCGAGTGGAGGCGGCGATTGTCGAGCTCGGATTCGTCCGCAACAGCGCGGCGCGCAGCCTGGCCGCGGGAACGACCGACACCATTGGTTTCGTCCTGGTGGACATGGGGAACTCGTTCTTCGTCGACATCGCCCGAGGCGTGGAATCGGCGACAGCGAAAGCCGGCTTCAAACTTCTGTTGGCCAACAGCGATGTGGACCAAGATCGCCAGGACGGCTACCTGGAACTCTTCGACGAGGCCCGGGCGGCAGGCCTACTTCTCGCGCCGCTCGATGGTCCGCTGGATGTGGCCCACAAGGTCCAAAGCCACGGCCGGCCGGTCGTACTCGTCAACGTCCCAGCCGTCGACCGAGCCGCCTGCAGCGTCGTGACGAACGACGATCTCGGCGGTGAGATCGCCGCGCAGCACCTGATTGACCAGGGCTGCACTGAGCTGGCCTTCGTCGGTGGTCCCCTTGGTCTGCGTGCCCTGAGTCATCGCCTGAGGGGAGCACGCCGGGCCGTCGAACACGCCGGTGTGGATCTGGCTGTGGCCGAAACCCGAAGCCTGAGCTTCGCCACCGGACGCTCGGCCGGACAGATGCTTCTCAGCACATCGCCGCGGGTAGACGGAGTCTTATGCGGGTCCGATTCGTTGGCGGTCGGTGTGATCAATACTGCGCTTGCCATGGGCATCTCTGTGCCCGAGGAACTCGCGGTGATCGGCTACGACGACAATCACTTCGCCGCCGAGAGCGGCATCCCGCTGTCGACGATCGGTCAGCCGGGTCGCCAGATGGGCGAAGTCGCCGCCGCGCTCTTGATGGCGAGATCGTTGGTGGCGAGCACGAGCACCGTGCCGTCATCCTCGATCCCCATCTCGTCGTGCGCAGGAGCACGTCTCGCGGTCCCACCTCACCCGGCTCGCGTTCGCTGACGCCCTGAACCGAGTCTTCGCCGACCTCCAACCCGGGGTGACCGGACGCTCGGAGCCCCCACGCCGGAGGGCCATTGGCACAGCGGAGGAGCGCCTCGGCGTTGACACGTCAGGCCCTGCTTCCTACTTTCGATGTGGTTGACCGGCTGACCGACTGGCCGCCGGTGACGATTTCGGTGTCCGAGTCCGGCAGTGCGAGCTCCGCCGTCACGCCGTCAGGGAGGTCGGCTTCGACTGTGAGCTCGCCGTCGACGATCTCCCACGCGACGCGGATGTCACCGTGTGGCGTCCGCAGCGAGGTCTTCGCCCAGCTGAGCCCGCCACCAGGTTGCGGGGCGATCCGAACCCGCTGATACCCCGGAGCGGCCGGCGCCAGGCCACCGATGACGCGATGCATCCAGTCCGCCACCGCGCCGAGGGCGTAGTGGTTGAAGCTGGTCATCTGGCCCGGATTGATCGATCCGTCGGGCAGCATCGAGTCCCACCGCTCCCAGATCGTGGTCGCGCCCATCGTGACCGGATACAGCCACGACGGGCACTCCCGCTCCAGCAGCAGCCGGTAGGCGTGGTCGAGGTGCCCGGTCACGGTGAGCGCATCGCAGATGTACGGCGTTCCGGCGAACCCGGTCGCGACCCGGTAGCCGTTCTCGGCGACGAGTTCGGCGAGCCGGTCGCCGGCGAACTGCCGTTGAGGTTCGTCCAGCAACCCGAAGGCGATGGCCAGCGCGTACACGGTCGGACAGTCGCTGAGCACCTCGGCCGTCCTCGGTCACGTAGTGCTTGTTGAAGGCCGTGCGCAGCCGTGCCGCCAGAGCCGCGAAGTGCTCGGCGTCGTCGTCCAGCCCGAGCTCGCGCGCGACCGCAGCCACGGTCGCGCTGCTGCGGTAGATGGCGGCTGTCGACACCACGCCCTTGTCCGCCTTGGCCGCCGCCGGATCGTCCGGCGGCGCAGTCGGGTCGAGCCAGTCCGCGAACTGGAATCCCTTGTCCCACAGACCATTCTCCGAGAGCTTGCCCTCCACCCGGCGGACGTGAGCCGCCATGGCGGGGAAGGCCTCGGCCAGGGCCTGCCGGTCGCCGTAGGCCTGCCAGGCCGCCCACGGCACCCAGACGGCGGCGTCACTCCAGAACGAGGTCGAGTCCTGGCGGCCGAACTTCTTGTGCGGAGGCATGAACTTGATCACGTCCGGGACCACGAAGGCCACCATCCCGTCGGCCGCGCGCTGCTCGGCGTCAAGATCACGGAGCCAGTCGCGGAGGAACCCGCCGGAATCGAAAAGGAAGACCGCGGTCGGGGCGAAGACCGCCAGGTCGCCGGTCCAGCCCAGCCGCTCGTCGCGTTGCGGGCAGTCGGTCGGCACGTCGACGAAGTTGCCGCGCTGCCCCCAGACCACGTTGCGGTGCAACTGATTGAGCATCGGGTCGGAGCACTCGAATTCTCCGATGCGCTCCAGCTCCGAGGAGACGACGACGGCGACCAGGGAGTCCGGCGTCAGCTCGCCGGGCCAGCCGGTGACCTCGGCATAACGGAAGCCGTGGAAGGTGAACGTCGGCTCGAAGAAGTCCTCGCCACCGCTCAAGATCAACTCGTCGGTGCACTTCGCGGTGCGCAGCGGGCGGACGCCGAGCTCGCCGTTCTCCAGCACCTCGGCGTGTCGCAGCGTGATGGTCTGGCCACGCTCACCGCGGACCGAGAACTTCAACCAGCCAACGAGATTCTGGCCGAAGTCGATCAAGGTGCTTGCCCGCCGGCGACTGCCAGATCTCCACCGGCCGGATCTCTTCATGACGGACGACCGGGGGGCCGACGTACTCGACCAGCAGGTCGGCGTCGAAGTCCAGCGCCGCGACCCCGGCCCAGGAGTCATCGGAGAATCCCGGACGCAGCCAGGCGTCCGAAGCGAGCCGCGCGTCGATGGTCTGCCCGTCGTAGAAGTCGTCGGCAAGTACCGCAGACGGGCCCGAGGTCCACGACGCGTCGGTGCGGACGACCTGCTGGTGGCCGTCTTCGTAGCGTGATCACCAGGGCGCCGATCGCACCGAGCCGGTCGCCGTACAGCGCCCGGGCACCGCTCCAGGTCAGACGACCGCGGAACCAGCCGTTGCCCAGCGCGAAGCCCAGGACGACCGGCTGATCGGACGTGGTTCTGGAGCAGGTCGGTGACGTCGTAGCGTGCGATAGCGCAACCGCCACTCATAGCTGGACCAGCCCGGACTCAGCACATCGTCGCCGACCTTGGCCCCGCCCAGATATGCCTCGAAGATGCCTTGCGCGCTCGCCTGCAGTTCAGCCGTGGCGACCGGCCCGTGACCGGCCTCCAGCGTGAACTCGGTGCGCAACAGCGGCGCGTTCTGATCTTGGGCGGAGCTGATCATGGTGGCAGTCGAGATTTCAGACATATGGACCTTTCGGGTTCGAGAAGGTGGTTAGAGAGTGACGGTGCAGGGCTTGTGGGGTTCAGGGCTTGTGGGACTGTGGGTCATGCGCCATCACGAACAGACGATCGACGCCTACACGCTGAGCGTGGCGCCCGGCCCGAGGTGATCGGCCTCGTCGTCGTGGGCTCGGTGGCTCGCGGCGAAGAGCGGCCGGACTCCGACGTCGACGTCTATCTGGTCGTCACCGATGAGGCGTACGCCGACGCCGCTCGATCCGAGACGGGTCGCCTTCATGAGCACGGTCGGGGTGGCCTACGAGCGCGGCTATGTCGATGTGAAGCTCGCCTCGCCCAGCTACCTCAGCGCCGCCGTCGACCATGGTGACGATCCGACTCGGGCCTCGTTCGACGGGGGACGAGTGGTCTTCGATCGCACGGGTGATCTCGCACACCTGGTCGGCCAGATGACCAGCCTGCCGGTCGCCGTGTGGACTCATCGAGTGCGAACCTACCGCGCCCAACTCGCCCTGTACGGCGGCTATTTCCTGGTTCAGGCCGCCGACCGCGGGGATCGCTTCCTGCTCCAGCACGCGGCTGTGCATTCCGCATTGGCAGCAGGCCGCTGCGCGCTGGCTCACCATCGGAAGCTGTTCCGGGGCCAGAAGTACCTGGCTACCGACCTCGGCCGGCTGTCCGAACTGCCGGACGGATTCCTCGATACCTGGTCGTCCGTCATCGACGCACCTACAGCAACAAACGGCGCGGACCTTGATCACGATCGTCGACACATGGTTGGGCGATCGGTTGACCGGTGACGAGGCGCTCTCGGCCTTCATCGCTGCCAACGAGCTGGGCTGGCTGAACCGCACGATCCCCCCTGAGTACTGGTGATCGGTACAGGGCGTGCATGTCAGCCTTCGACCATTCCAGCGCAGTTGCCGCAAGCAACGGATACGACAACCATCGACGCGCACTCGACGCCGTCGACTTCGTCGATCTTATTAAAACGATTCATGCCGATCCGGAGTCTAAACATGAAGGCTTGCGCGAGTCAACTCTGCACCGCAACGACATCCCGGTCGGCTGACATCATGAATCCGCGTAAGCCCAAAGCCAACTAGTCCTCGGTGAGGAGCGATTGAGGCGCCGAGGTGCAGGTTCCAAATAACGCCGACCGCTTGCGGCCGGACCGACTCAGCGCGCCTGCTTACGACGGGAAGCCGTCTTGACTACCGCGGTCGAACGACGCACGACGAGCTCGGGCACGAACTGGACATGCTGGTGTTCGTGCGGCAGGTCTTTGTCGAGAGCGTCCACCTCGGCAAAGAGCAACTCAGCAGCCCGCCGGCCCAGCAACTGCCGAGGCTGGCGGATGGACGACAGCGGAACCGCCGCGGATGCGGCGAAGATAATGTCGTCGTACCCGATGAGCGCGATGTCCTCCGGAACACGAAGTCCCTGCGTGACGAACCCTTGCAGCAGGCCGATGGCCAGCAGGTCGTTGGCCGCGAACACCGCGGTCGGCCGTTCGGTGTCAGGCATGATGGCGATCTCACCGGCCGCGCGAACTCCCGACTCAGTGTCGAGCCGGGATGTGGAGAAAGTGAGTAAGGAACTGCCGGCAGTCAGGCGCGAAGCCGCGAGCTGGGCCCCCAGACTCCGATCACGGACCTGCTGCAACGTGCTGGGTCCGCCCACGAAGGCAATCCGTTGATGGCCGAGCTCGACCAGGTGAGCGACCGCGAGGCGGCCCCCTTCGACGTCATCGACGGCCACGGTGCAGTAATCGGCCTTGTCATCCCCCCGGTCGACGACGACGACCGGGATCCCGTGACGCCGTAGCCGAGCGACCCGGTCGCCGACCTCCCGGATCGGCACGAACAGAACCCCGCGAACCCGGTGCTCCTCGAAGAGCGCGAGGTGCGCCGATTCACGATCGACCTGCTCGGCGCTGTTGCCGAGCTGGACGGTGTACCCGAGGTCCTGGACGTAGTCCTCAACACCCGCGACGATGTCGGTGAAGAACGGGTTGGCGATCTCCATCACCACCATCCCGATCGACCGGCTCCGGCCGGCCCGCAACTGGCGCGCCGACTCGTTGCGGACCCAGCCGAGTTTGGAGATCGCGTCCTCGACGCGCTGCCTGGTCGCCTCGGACACGACGGCCGGCGAGTTGATCACGTTCGATACGGTGCCGACGGAGACACCGGCGAGGGCGGCTACGTCCTTGACGCTGACCGACGACTTCGACAACGCCATGTAACCTCTCGCTGAACTGCCTGACTCACCGGGTTGGCACCAAGCCGACGCCGGAGGCCCCCGCCGGTTGATTCGCTTCAAAGTACCACCCCAACCGCCTCATCCAGCACATCGTCCCAAGGCGAACTGATGCCCCTGCCATAGAGCGCTGATATCTCCGCCCGGCTGAGAACGGCTCAATCGACGGGTCGCCAGAGTCTCGCCCACATTGGTGATCACGAGGAGCTGATCAGGTTCTCGATCACCTGGGATCGCGCGATCTCCACAGCCCGGATGCGGGCACCGACCAGCGGCGCCTCGTCGCCGAGGTCGGCGGGGCGGATGGTGGCTTGCACGCTGCTCTCGACCTCGAACTGTTCGGTGATCAACTCGACCGCACCGGGGACGGTGCCCCACGGCCCGGAGATCAAGATCGCGTCCGCGTTGTAGAGCGCGGCGACTGTCCCGAGGGCGGCGGCCACCGCGCGGACGATTCCGCTGCGCCGGCGCCGGGTCTCGGTCGTACTCCCGGTCATGATCTCGGCGACGAGGTCGACATCGATGGCCGCCGAGCCCGGCCGAAGAAGGCCCCAGGTGCGAAAGCATTCGACCAGCTTCAGGGCCCGCCCGGCCGGTCCGACGGTGGAGACGTAGGCGAGTTCCCCCGCGAGGCCGCGCGATCCGTGCAGCACGTTCCCGTCGAGTACGGCGGATCCACCGATGCCGGCACCGAGGTAGCAGAGGAAGAACTGGCGGCGGTCACGTCCGGCCCCTTCGTGGGCTTCGGCCAGCGCCGCCCAGTTGACGTCGTTGTCGATCTTGATCGGTGATTCGATGATCGAGGCCACTACGTCGTGCGGGGCGAATTCGTCCAGCAGGAAGGGAGCGTACGGCAGGGCGACCAGGCGCCCGGTCTGCTGGTCGACCGGCCCGGCCACGCTGATGGCGCAGCCGCGTACCGGGCCCGGAGCGCTGCGGACCGCCTGCTGCACGGTCTGGGAGATCAGCGGATCCAGACGGGCGGCGTCGATCGGGGCCGGAACGGCTCGCCGCACCCGGTCGAGCGGAGCCCCCCGCAGACTGAAGCTGTCGACGAACACACCCGTCGGACCGGCGGAGACGGCGAGCGCGACACCAAGATCATTCCGCAGCCGGCAGAAGGTGCCGGCCGGACCGCGCTTGCCCTGCTGGCGGCCCGACTCCTCGAGAACACCCAGATTCAACAGACGCTTCACACTCTCGGAGATCGTCGGCTTGGAGATGCCGGTCCCGGTCGCAAGCTCGGCCCTGGTCAACTCGGGATGGTCGAGCAACTGCTCGAACACGTGCCGGTCGGTCAGCCGGCGCAGCAGATCCAGCGACGGTCGCGGGCTCGTCACCTCACAAGCCGAGCCCGCGACGCCCGATCTCGTTCAGCGACTGGACCGGGAAGCGATCCGGCCAGTCGGCCTCGTAATCCTCCGGCGGGAAGTCGTACGGGCTCTTGCCGGCCAGGAAGGCATCGCGGACCAGCGCGGCGTACGCCTCGTTCTTGGCGCACCACGGCGCGGCCGGGATGTACATCACATTTCCCCAGCCCTGTTGATCATGGACCGGTGCGACGGAGTGGATCATGTCGCAGTGCCACCAGACCGAGTCGCCGGGCTGCACACTGGGGATGGCCGAGACGGCTGGGAGCAAGATCGAATGCCACTTCTCGTTGACCGGGAAGGTCCGGTTCGGTTGTACCGAACACATGTCGTCCTCGGCGACGTCGCTGAGCAGCGGTCGCAGCATCAGGTACGCCATGGCCTTGGGGATCGGCACCGTGTGCAGCACACCCTGGTCGTTGCGCATCTCGCTCAGCGCGGTCCAGCCCTGGAAGGTGCGGAACGCCGAGCACATCGTCGATCCGGGGTACTGCGCCGCCGAGGTCCGATAGGCGGCGTCCCAGGGGTCGTAGGCCGCGAAGTCGCCGTTGAAGAGGTGCCGGAAGCTCTGCTGATATCCCTCGGTCATCCACAGATCGAGGGTGCCCGGGTCGAGATGGGTACCGAGGCCACCGGAGTCGGCGCCGGGCGGGCGGCGGCGGATCCGGTCCGGGTACAGGCTGTCGTGATCAGGATCGAACCAGCGGCCGTCCTCGGACGCGGAGTTCCACTGGTGATTGAGGAACGCCTGCACGGTAGCCATCCGCGGGTGCTGCCGGGCCTCCATCTGGGCGCTCGACCAGTAGACCGGATAGATCTCCGGTTTGGACGCCTCGGCCGACAGCGTGCCGAAGAAATCGTCGGCCGGGCCGGCATAGTTCTCGAAGAACCGGTTGGCCTCGACGTACTCGACGATGTCGGCGTCCCAGCGCTCGGCCTGACTCCGGTCGAAGTGGCCCCGCACGACGGCACACCCACGCCGCTTCACGAGGGCCAGCGTCTCTGCGGCGACAGTGCCCGCTTGGATGTCGGCGTAGTCGATCACCGGCCACACCTCCTCGCCGCGATCACGGGTCGCCTGGATGTCATCGATCTCCGCCTGGAGGAAGGCTTCGATCTCGATGATGACCTCCTGGACGCTGCGGCCGGACTCGGCGATACGAGCCCGGAGCGCTCTCTTGATCTCGCGGATCGCCCCGGGGAGATCCTCTGGGAGCGTCTCCCAGTGCGGCAGCCCGGTGAGCGAGCTCAGATTGACGGTCGTCGCGGTCATCGTCGTCCTTTCGATCGTTGTGGTAAGGAGAGCTAACTTCTGAGTCATATGTAAGCACTCCTTCCAACTAAATGCAAGAGGCTTCACACCTACAGGTCGAGCGACATCAGCAGGTCGTCGACGTACCTGCCCTCCAGCAGGAACAGCCCGGTCAACCGGCCCTCCTCGACGAACCCGGCCCGTCGGTAGACGTGAACGGCACCCGGATTGCTGGCCAGCACTCGCAGGGTCAGCTTGCGGGCGCCGTGATTGCGGGCCAACTCGATCGTGGCCATCAGCAGGCGCCCGGCGACACCGCGGCCCTGCCACCGCGGGTGGACGGCGAAACCGTTGATCCCCAGCACGTGCCGCGCGGACGGGACCGGGAAGATCGGTTCCAGGCGTGAGTAGCCGATCGCCGTGCCATCGACGTCGGCGACGACGACGAGTTCGGGTCCCGCGAACTCGGTGAAGAAGGGCTGGTCGGCGGGCCAACGGTCGGTCGGTGCTGTGCTCGCGCTCCAGGTCTGCTGGTCGACGTCCCTGAGCGCCGCGTCATCGGCCAGCGTGGCCATCCGGATCGAGATTTCCTGCATCCCGCCAATCTAGGGCGCGTCGCGCCGACTTGTCAGACTCTCAGGTCGCCCTGGCGCGCTGAGAGTCTGACAAGTCGGCGTAAGGGAGTGGGTCAGAAGCCGGCGGCGAGGCGGTAGTAGGCCTGGTTCCAGCG
This sequence comes from uncultured Actinomycetota bacterium, assembly GCA_963723815.1. Taxonomy (GTDB): domain Bacteria; phylum Actinomycetota; class Actinomycetes; order Propionibacteriales; family Propionibacteriaceae; genus Microlunatus. The sequence goes on from CAVRSH010000049.1 coordinate 137,701, forward strand.
GAGTTCGTTGGCGAACGGCCGGCGGCGGGTGTCGCCATCGATGATCACCAGTTCGGTCTTGAGCATCTCGGCGAAGTCGGTCAGCACCTCGGTCGTCACCGCACTGGAGAGCACCGTGTGATGGGGACCGCCGGCGGTCAGCCAGCACTCGGCCGAGGTGGCCAGGTCGGGCAGCGGCTTCCACACCGCCCGTTGAGCACCTCTAATCTCGTGACTAGTGAACTAAGCGAACGTTTCGGCTTTTCGTCTGCCGTTCCATTGCTTATCGCCGCGAGCACTCACGCGCCCGAGGAGAGCCATGTACTTGAAGCCTTTCAAAAGATCCTCCTTAACGAGCCACGCCCGAGGCTTTTGATCGCACCGAGGCATCCGGAACGTTTTGATGATGTTGCAGGTTTGCTGGACAGATCCGGCTTGACCTGGACACGTCGAACTGCGGTCCCATCGGAAGCTGATAAGACGTGTGACGTTGTTCTTCTCGACACGATTGGCGAACTCGGCTCTGTCTATTCGCTCGGCACGGTTGTTTTTGTCGGAGGCAGCATCGCTCCGACAGGCGGCCACAATATTTTGGAACCTGCAGCCGTTAGCTCGGCAATCGTAACCGGACCTCACGTATACAACTTTAAGGAGATAAACCAAATCTTTCTGGAACAGGATGCGCTTATTCAACTAAGAATCGAAGACGGTGTAGATACGGCTGATGAGTTGGCCAGCGTATTCACACGACTCTTGGCTGACGATCATGAACGACTCGAATTACAGCGAAGAGCGAAACACGTTTGGGAGCAGAATCTTGGAGCTACCGAGCTCACACTCGATTATCTTGAACCGATATTGAACACTAGCAAGCGCTCAACTCGTTCGCAGCAAGAGTAGACGAATCGCGAACTGGCACATGAACTCTGTGGCCAACCTAATCCTACCGCCGCTATCACTCATCTACGGAGCAGTGATGCGTGCCCGGCTCGCGGCGTACAAAAATGGCCTGCTGAAAACAAAACGCCTCAATGCTCCTGTGATAAGTGTGGGCAATCTGACAACTGGTGGAACGGGAAAGACCCCACTCGTCGAATGGGTAAGTCGAGTCCTCGCACGGGAAGGCAGGAAGGTCACGATCTCTAACTCGTGGATACGGACGAGCAAACGCTGGCCAACGAGTTGTCGCATCAGATGGAGTGAGTGTTCTGACATCCGCGGAGCAGGCTGGTGATGAGCCGCAACTTCTTGCCGAGAATTTGAAAGGCACTGCGTCTGTGATTTGCGACTCTGATCGCGCAGCTGCTGGACAGTGGGCGATTGAGAATCTCGGCGCGGATGCGTTGGTACTCGACGATGGTTATCAACATCTGCAACTGGCCCGCGACTTAAACATTGCGATAATCGATGCGACGAATCCGTGGGGCGGCGGGCATCAATCGCCCTACGGCATGATGCGTGAACCGCGTAACGGCCTGTCACGCGCAGACTGTGTTGTTATCACTCGTACCAGCGAAGAATCAGATCCGGCGGTCCTTAAGGGCGAGATAAAGCGATTCACCGCGGCGCCTATCTTCACCTCAAGGATGCAAACCTCTCTGCTCCGAAGGATTCACGCCGTTCAGCCAACTGAATTCACTGCGATAACCCAACCTGTTGCAGCCTTCTGCGGTGTTGGAAACCCTTCGTCTTTCTTCGATCATTTACGACGAGAGGGTTTCATACTCGCGCAAACGCAAGCCTTTCCCGATCACCACAAGTATCAGCAAGCCGACATCGATCACCTATGTAAAGCGGCGAAAACCTTGGGCGCCAGCAGTCTAATCACGACCGCTAAAGATGCCGTCAAGCTGCGTGAGTTTGCATCTGAATTACCCTGCTACGTTCTGGAGATAGAGGTCGTCGTCGATCAGCAAGAGGCACTGATTGACATGATTCGAGGCGCAATCTCCCAGCGTGTTTAGGGTCAATGACGAAAGTGTTCAGCTCAAAGGCGGAGCGTCAACAGGTGTTGCTGGTGTAGGTTTTGGCGAAGGCGCCTTCTTTTCTTCCGCTGGTGGTGGCGGCGGAGGTTCCTCGTTAGTGTTCAGTTGGCGAGAAGGAGTTGGCACCGGAGGATTCGTCGCTGGCCGGTTACTGTTTTGGTTTACGTTTTGATTGCTGACCTGATTGGCGTTTGTTTCGGCATTAACATTTTCAACCGGTGAAGGCGATGCCTCAACGTTAGTGTTGGCGTTAGCATTCGCGTTCGCATCAACTACCTGGTTGTTCGTCACGCCTCCCGATGGAATTCCTTGCTCAGCCGCCCCGGTTGCCGGCGGCGATGGTTCAACGGCCTGGCTGTTTGGATCGGCTACTAAAGCAGGTTCTGTAATGTTGGTATTTGAGTCCGTCTGCTGCGATCCTCGCGTGAAGGCGTAAACGACTCCGAAGACAACAATCAAACCCGCCAGCGCCGGAATCAGTACTTCCATGGATTTAGATTGCTCGCGGGCGAAGGCAATGGCGGCATCGCTGACGCACCGACACCTGGCGTCGTCTCCACGCGTCGTCGCACAACAGTTACCTCATCTGCATCGCCAACCTCAGTCTCGGAAGCTGCCACTGCTCGCGTAGGAACAACGATCCGATTTGCCGCAGACGTGGTGGGAACCGGTGTTGACGAGACTGTTTCCAGGCCAGCGGCGATCGTCAGATCTTCGACTAGCTCAAGAACATGCTGATACCGATCCTCAGGGCGCTTAGCCATAGCACGGGAAATCACCCGCCCCACCGCCCCCGGCAAGTCGTTTCGTTCACCAAGGACTGAAGGCGGCGCCTCCTGCAAGTGCTTCATCATGATGGCGGTGGGGATGGGCCGGTAAACGGCACGTGACCCACCAGCATTTCGTAAATGATTACGCCAAGAGAGTAGATGTCAGACCGCGCATCAATGTCGGGCGCCTGCGAACATTGTTCAGGCGACATATATTGCGGCGTGCCAATTACAAGGTCGGGCGCGGTTAACCCTGGATCGTAGTCACCGTCGTGCTCTTTTATCTTGGCAATACCGAAATCAAGCACCTTCGCGTAGTCCGGTCCGCCCGAACCCAGCAGCATGATGTTCTCGCTTTTTAGATCGCGATGAACCACGCCCTGTTCGTGGGCCGCATCAAGCGCCGCTCCCACTTGGCGAATGATTTCGACCACGCGAGGCAAAGCCATCGGGCCTTCCTGACGAATAATTTCCTTCAGAGTACTGCCACTGAGGAACTCCATCACCAAAAAGACGACACCATTCTCCGCTTCGCCGAAGTCTGTAACGCTGAGTGCATGTGGATGGGAAATGCGGGAAGCTGCGCGGGCCTCACGCGAGAAGCGAGCGACAATTTTTTCATCCGCAGCGAGGGATGCACGCAGCACTTTTATCGCGACGGTCTTGTCCATCAGCACATGCGTGCCGCGGTAGACAGTGCCCATGCCACCTTCGTTCAATCGCTCATCGATTCGATATTTTCCCGCGAGGGTTTGACCGAGCAGAGTGTCGCCCGTAGTTTCCAGACCAGTACCGTCTGCAGGACACAGTGTGGTTGTGTCCGGATACTCGTTACCGCACTTCGGACATTTTTTCATCGGCCGGTTGTGCCTCGTACTATCTTGTTTGGGAGAGCTGTCAGCGTATCACACCGTTTCTCTAGTGCCAAAAGCATTGAGTTCAGAAACAAAAATGCGAGCGAAGCATCATGCCACGCCCGCACCTTTGATAACTACCGACTTACAACTAGGTCTTAACGAATACGATCACAAGCGCGAAAAGCACCAGCGACTCGATGAGCGCCAGGCCGAGAATCATCATCGTCTGGATCTTGGCAGACGCGCCCGGATTACGAGCAGCGCCTTCGCAAGCAGCCGCGCCAATTCGTGATTGACCAAGGGCACCACCGAAGACCGCTATGGCGAAACCGATTCCCGCAGCGATTGCTTTCAGCCCTGCGCCGCCGTCACCAGCCGCAGCTTCTGCCGGCGCCTGCGCGAGAGCAGGCATCGCCGCCATCAAAATCGCTACGACGATGAAGAACAGTTTGTTGAGTTTCCTCATTTGTTTTCTCTCTCCTTCTGAACCTTGGTTCAGAATTAATAGTGATAACGAGAACCGCGCTTGACCGGGTTTGAATTATTTCGCCTGCATCCGGTATCCACCGCCCCTCTTACAACGGCGCTCCAGCGAGACAGACATTGTGCTTCAAAACACGAAGCGATGATCCGCGGCCTCTGCTTACTCTCGTTCGTCACACCGGGTGAATCTTTACGCCTCAACGTGTTCCGGCTCGTTTGCCGGCGTCGCTCGCAGCGTGCTTTTGATACTCCGAATTAATAGGGAACTACCGCCAAGCCCAACGCCCCGGCTTCCTCATCGGCCTCCTTTTCAGGAGTGCCATGCTCTTCATGTTCGTCATGGGGCGGGTGCGAAACTTCGCTTAGGTATAACTGCGACAGCAGAATGAAAACAAACGTCTGTATAAATGACACGAAAACGCCCAGCACCATCAACAACGCCGGCAACACCCAGTGTGTTACCGAAGGATAGAGACTGGCGACTGTACTAGTAACCTGTTCGTCGGCAAACATGTTGCCGAACAGTCGAATGCCGAGTGAGAACGGCCGGATAAAGTTACTGATTCCCTCAATGATGAAAATCAGCGGCGCGATCCACCAGATCGGGCCTGCCCAATGCTTTAAGTGGCCAAACAATCCATTCTCTTTGATCCCGATGTAGTTGTAGTAAAGGAACGAGGTGAGACCGAGCGCGAAAGTTACGCTGACCGCCGCAGTCGGGGACATAAACAATGGGAAGAGTCCCATTAGATTCGAAACGAGAATCAGTACTGCAAAAGTCATCACGACAGGGAAGTATTTCATCCCATGGTCGCCGATGATGTCTGAGATCATGCCGCGCACTGCCAGCACGGCCACTTCGAGAGTTTGCTGTCCATGCCCTGGTTCTTCCGTGGAGATTTTTCCCTTCAGAATCCAGATGATGACGACACTGAGGATGCACGCGATCACAAACATGACCGTGTACCACGGAATCGCATTCTCCGGCGTGTAAGGACCAAACACTGCTTCGGGAGTCGTATGAAATTTAGCGAAGAACGACTTCCAGAGCGGGTAGGTGTATTTCATCTCGAAGTCGTATGCGGCCTGGCCAAAGTAGTGATTGACCAGTTCCACAATGATGGGCGTGTGATGCGCCGTTTCATGCGCTTGCTCGCCGTGCTCGGCGGCCTTTGCAGTTTCCAACAACCAGAACATTAACTAGTTTCCTCTCGGTGAATGATTGCGAAATAGAACTCCCTAAACGCCTCGACAAAAAGAGCAACAACAAAACTACAGAGACCGGCAATCGTAGCCGGCAAAGAAACAACGCCCAGGTTATAGGCGGTAAAGACAGCTGTGGCGACTACGAAATATCTCAGGACATACTTCATTGAAGAGAGCTGGGGTTTTGAGCCAGATCCTAACGCGCGATCAAACGCAGCCGAGATAGACGTTCGCATCCAATGGTGACTCAACAATGAAAGTAGTCCTCCCAGCAACAACCCAGTGGTTACGCGCCATGGCGCAACGGCGGCGCTAATCAGTACCGCCAGCGCAGTGACCACCGCCATCGTCCGGAGGACCCTGGTGTCGATGGCGCCCTCAGCAGTTGGCCGAGGCGCACTTGGACTCACATTGTTTGGAATAATGCCCATCGCGAAGTGGGTGATTTTACACGGGCAAACGTTAAGTTGTCGAGAGTGAGACAGGGAGACGTGGTGACATCGGGAGACGAGAGACACGGGGAGCCAAGACAGGGTCAGAAGGCCATTCGGAATAGTGATCAAACTGCGGTTAGCAGATTTCTTCCCGCTCTTCGTGTCTTTGCGTCTCGGCGGTGAAATCAAGCGAGTCAAGTAAGCTTGGAGGTGATGCGAATAAATTGATAGAAACCCACGATCGCTCCAAGAACGAGACCCGCGACCAACAACCAAGGCGCTGTTCCCAACCAACGATCCATCGCCCAGCCAACGCCGGTCAGAGCGATTACCGACCCAAAGAGATTTAGAGCGGCTCCATACGCGAGCCCGCTTTTGCGGTTGGCCTCCTGATCTTCCTGGCGTGTCATAGTGGGCTACCAACTTTCTCGCGTGACGAAGTTCTTCGGCAACTCATACAGCAGTGCCCGACGCGAATGACGCATCGAGTCGTGAATGAAGCATACGTGAGTACACCAGCAAGCCTTGCCGCCATCAATCGCGCCCAACTCTGACTGTCGCTCCTGCGCTGCCCAAAGCGCGCCGAAATCGTAGTCGTAGTCTGCAAGCGTTGCGAACTTCTCACGCAACTCACAGGCGCGCACATCCCCGTTATAATCGATAACCGCAGTCGTCTCGCCGGCGGTGCAGGGAAAGGGCCAGGGCGTGGACCCTCCAAAGTTTGCATGTTGGGTCCGGTAGTGAGTTGTGATCGCACCGACGTAGGCAACGTTCTTAACGAAGCGCTTGCTCGCGTCATCTTCAGCAAACATCCGATCGCCATAACGCTTGGTGAGTTTTGCGACGAACTCATACATTGCGGGAAGCGACTCCGCAGGCACCTGTTTGATCTCCTCGCCGACAAGGGTCTCACCACGGACGATGTTGAAATACTGCCCGTCGAGTTTGAAGTTTTGCCACATGTACTCGCCGAGCATTTCCATCTCGGTATAGTTTTCGGCGCACACAACCGTGTTTACGTTAAGACGAAAGCGATCCTCGTACTGCGCCTTCAAGGGATATAACGACTCGATGCACTCAAGGGCCTTCTCCCAATTTCCCGGCACACCGCGAATGCGATCATGTGTTTCGCCATAACCATCAAGCGCGATGTTGAGATAGAGATCGAGATCGGATGACTGCCGAGGGCGCGATCGACAATTTCGTAAACGCGCGATTTGATCAGGGCGTTTGTCGGAATGATTACCCGCTTGACGCCATTGACGGACACAAATTGGTCGATGACTTCCGGCACGTCCCTGCGCAGAGTGGGTTCGCCACCCGACAGCCACAGATCAGTGATCGGCGGCATCGTGCGCGAGACCTTTTCAATCTGGTCGAAGGTGAGATCGCCGGGATGGTTCAGTTCTTCGTGGTAGAAACAAGTCTTACAGAACGCATTGCAGCGCGAGGTGACAAAAAGGATCACTGTTCCTAAGCGCTTTTCGCGCTTACTTGAACGGAGTAGCTGCACAAATTGCAAAGCCTTGTTCATCGTGGCAGTGGTCCTTAGATAGTCAGTAGTTAGTTGTTAGTGGTTCTTTGCCAGTTGTCAGCTGACTTGTTGTTTGTCCCTGATGGTTAGCTAGTCTACTCTTGATTGCGGATTACTGACCACTGACCACCGACTACTGACCCTGACCACCGACCACTGACAACTATTCTTTGATAATGCCAACCTCAGTAGGTGATTTCAATTCGTAGGTA
>CAVRSH010000050.1:0-61759 GCA_963723815.1 uncultured Actinomycetota bacterium
GAGCCGCATGTCCACCGCCGTCGAGAATGCACCAACGACCGACGCCACATAACGCGTAGTCAAGCCGGACTCACCGAAGCCAAACGCCGCCAGTACGGCGCGGCCTACTGCTGGTCCTGCCGTTCTTCCTGTTCTTCGTCGCCACGATCATTGTCCCGCTGGTCTACTCGGGCTATCTGTCGTTCTTCAAGAAGCAGCTGATCGGCGGGATCAGTTTCGCCGGCTTCGCCAACTATGCCAGAGCCCTCACCGATCCCCTCTTCCTGAGCGGCGTGGCTCGGATGGGCGTCTTCCTGGTCGTTCAGGTGCCGATCATGCTCGCCTTGTCGTTGTTCTTCGCTCTAGCGCTGGACAGCGGGATGATGAGGCTGGCCAAGTTCAGCCGGCTGGCCATCTTCATCCCCTACGCCGTCCCGGCGTGGTGGCCACCTTGATGTGGGGCTATCTGTACGGGCCCGACTTCGGCCCGTTCGCCCAGATCACCAAGGCGCTCGGCTTCGGCCCACCGCCGTTCTTCACCCAGACCGGCATGCTGTTCTCGATCATGAACATCGTGAACTGGGCGTTCATCGGCTACAACATGATCCTCATCTACGCCTCCTTGCGCTCCATCCCGGGCGAACTGTACGAGGCGGCCCGGGTCGACGGCGCCTCGGAGGCCCGGATCGCCTGGTCGATCAAGATCCCGGCGATCCGACCGGCGTTGCTGCTCACGATCATCTTCTCGGTGATCGGCACCTTCCAGCTGTTCACCGAGCCGAAACTGATGTTCAACCTGGCTCCGAACGTCATCGGCACCGCCTGGACCCCGAACCTGTACGCCTACAACGTCTCCTTCGTCAACCAGGACGCCAACTATGCCGCGGCACTGGCGTTCCTGCTCGGCATCGTGATCATCATCGTCTCCTACATCGTTCAGCTCAGCGCCCAACGTAAGGAGCGCCGTCATGACCAACAGTCACCCGCGCCCTCGACTCGACCACCCGCGCTCGTCGAGTACGACCCGACCGCCCGGCCGCCGGCCCGCAAGCGCACCAACTGGCTGCTGACCGTGTTCGTGCTGATCTGCGTCGTCTACTTCCTGCTGCCGCTGTAGTGGCTGGTCGTCGCCTCCACCAAGTCCAACGCCGACCTGTTCAGCTCGTTCGGCCTGTGGTTCGCCGACTTCAACCTGGTCGACAACATCCAGACCGTCCTCACCTTCCAGGACGGCGTGTTCGTCCGCTGGGCAATCAACTCGGTCATCTACGCCGTGGTCAGCGCGGTCGGGGCGTCGTTCCTCGCCACCATGGCCGGCTATGCCTTCGCCAAGTACCAGTTCCCCGGCGGGACCGCGCTGTTCGCCATCATCCTCGGCGCGGTCATGGTCCCGGTCGCTGCGCTGACCGTCCCGACCTACCTGCTGTTCGCCCGCGCCAGCCTGACCGACACCTACTGGGCGGTCATCCTGCCCGCCCTGGCCACCCCGTTCGGGGTGTTCTTGATGCGGGTCTACGCCGCCGACGCGGTCGACACCTCCCTGATCGAGGCGGGCCGGGTGGACGGGGTCGGTGAGATCCGGATCTTCTTCACCATCGCGTTCCGGCTGCTGCTCCCCGGCTCGGTCACCGTGCTGCTGTTCGCGCTGGTGGCGAGCTGGAACAACTACTTCCTCCCGCTGATCATGCTCAACTCGCCGGAAAAGTTCTCGCTCCCCGTGGGTCTGGCGCAATGGGCGTCGACCGCGACCGGCGGCTCCGGCTCGCAGGCGCTGTTCTCCACCGTGATCACCGGCTCGCTGCTGTCGATCCTCCCGCTGGTGATCGCGTTCCTCTTCCTGCAGCGCTACTGGCAGTCCGGCCTGGCCGCCGGCGGCGTCAAGGCCTGAACCGATCTCTGCGAAAGGACACTCTCGAATGCCATCCCCCCGCCAGCAGGTGCTCTTCGGCGCGGCGTACTACCACGAATACCAGCCCTCCCCGCGGCTCGACACCGACCTCGACCTGATGGTCGACGCCGGCTTCTCGGTGATCCGGGTCGGCGAATCGGTGTGGACCACCTGGGAGCCCGAGGAGGGCCGGTTCGACCTCGAATGGCTGGCGCCGATCCTGGACGGCGCCGCCCAGCGAGGCATCTCGGTCATCCTCGGCACCCCGACGTACGCGGCCCCGCCCTGGCTCGCCCGCCGCTACCCCGAGATCGCCGGCGAGACCGGCACCGGCAAGAGGATGCCGTGGGGCGGACGGCAGGAGATCGACTACACCCACCCGGCGTTCAAGTTCCACGCCGAGCGGGTCATCCGCAAGATCCTCGGCCGGTACGCCGACCACCCGGCGGTGATCGGTTTCCAGGTCGACAACGAGCCCGGGATGCTGCTGTTCCACAACCACGGCGTCTTCCAGCGCTTCGTCGACGAACTGCGGCAGACCTACGGCGACGTCGAGACGCTGAATGAGGCGTGGGGACTCGTCTACTGGTCGCACAAGCTCAGCACCTGGGCGGATCTGTGGACGCCGGACGGCAACTGGCAGCCCCAGTACGACCTGGCCTGGCGGACCTTCCAGGCCAAGTTGACCACCGAGTTCATCGCCTGGCAGGCCGGCATCGCCCGCGAGTACGCCCGCGACGATCAGTTCGTCACCACCTGCATCGCGTACGAGCGACCGACCGTCGACGACGCCAACCTCACCCGGGCGCTCGACGTGACGGCCGGCAACCCGTACTACGCGATGCAGGACGGACTCGCCGTACCCAGCGCGGCTCACCCCCCGCAGGGGTGGACCACCTCGGGCGCCTGGAGCCTGTTCCTGAGCGGTGACCGGATGTACGCCTCCAAGCAGGCTCCGTTCCTGATCACCGAGACCAACGCCGGCGCGATCGGCGGATCGGCGACGAACTTCCCGGCCTTCGACGGTCAGTGGCGGCAGGCCGCGTGGGCCTTCGTCGCCCGCGGCGCCGAGATGATCGAGTACTGGCACTGGCACACCAACCACTTCGGCACCGAGACGTACTGGATCGGGATCCTCCCGCACGACCAGCAACCGGGCCGGGTCTACCGCGAGCTCAGCCGGCTCGGCGCCGACTTCCAGCGGGCCGGGTCCCGCGTGGTCGGCCTCCGGCCCGACGCCCAGGTCGGGTTGCTCTACTCCGCCCGTTCGAAGTGGGGGTTGGCCTTCCAGGCCGCCTTTCCCCAGGCCGGGAAGACGTCCGTCTCCGCGCTCACCGACGTGGACCAACGGTCGTACCACCGCATCTTCGAATCCTTCTACCGGGGCACGTTCGAAGCGGGGGTGCCGGCCCGGATCATCCACGACAACCAGATCATCGGGGCGGACGGCACGCCGACTCTCGACCCCGCGACGGCGGCCGAGGAACTGCCGGTGCTGATCGTCCCGGGGCTTCTGGTCGCCGACGACGCGATGCTGACCTGGCTGCGGGACTACGCCGCCGCCGGCGGTCATCTGGTGATCGGTCCGCGATCCGCGTACGGGGACGAGGAGGGCCGGGCCCGCGTCGAGGTCAAACCCGCCCGTCTCGCCGACGCCGCCGGCGTCCGCTACCAGGAGTTCTCCAACGTCGGCGACCCGTTGACGGTGATCGCCGAGAGCGACGGCATCACCCTGTCCGAAGGGGCCGCGGCCACCGACTGGGTGGACGGCCTGATCAGCGACGGCGCCAAGGTGATCCTCGGGTACGACCACCCGCACTTCGGCCAGTTCCCGGCGGTGGTGACGACCGACCACGGTCGCGGCCGGATCACCACGGTCGGCACTCTGCCCAACCCCGCCCTTGCCGCCGACCTCGCGCGGTGGCTGGTGCAGAAGCCGGACGGGATCTGGAAGGACCTGCCGACCTCGGTGACCGTGCACTCGGCGACCAACGACGCCGGCGAACGGATCCACGTCGTCCACAACTGGAACTGGGCCCCGGCGCGGATCACGCTGCCGACCGCGATGACCGACATCCTGGCCGACTCAGCCGACCCGATCGACGAACTCGCTCTCGGACCCTGGGACGTCCACGTCCTCATCGAATGACCTCGCGTCCCCTCACCGAGGGGGGCGTCAGTCGTGGAATCCGCAGCTCGCTGCGGCGCGGTGAGGAGGTCTGAGTCGCTTGGGGCAGGGCGATGACAACGCCGAGCGGCACCGACCCGTCACTCAGTCTGGACTCGAGGCGGATCATTCCTCCACCTCTATTCCTCGGCTGCAGCCCGCGCAGGGGCGGCGGGCCCGGTGCAACTCATCCCCCACGATAGCCCGATAAGCGGTAGGCAAAGGCGACTTCGTCGCCCCGGTCTCATTCGAGGGTAGGGACCGGGCCAAGCAGTTCGATGCCGTGTTCCGCGGCAGAAGTGTTCCATCTGGGTCCCCGGCGCGTGCACGACGAAGGCGACCGCGTCGGCGTACGACTCGTTTCGGATGGTGTGCGGGTGCCACCGGGCAGCGGTACGACCTGCCCGGTCGCGGCGGTCACCCGATCCTCGTGCCGCCCATGGCGCCGCTCGAGCACCTCGATGACACCGGAACAACCGTGAGTGTGCTCGCCGAACGGGCGCAGATGACCAAACAGGGCCATGGCGGAACTCGTCGGACATCTGGAGAAGCAGGGCTATGTCACCCGGATGGTCACCGACCCGAACGACCGCGCGCCAAACTCGTCACCCCGACCGATCGCGGCCTTGAGGTGATCCGCACCGCCGTCACGCGCTGAGCAGTCGTTGGGCGCAGGCGTTGAGGTAGCGCTGCTCGGGCAGGCTCGCGGTCAGACGGGCGGCACGTTCGTAGTCGCGGGCCGCTCCCGGCCGGTCCCCGGCCATCTCGAGCAGGTGGGCGCGCACCGCGTACGTGCGGTGGTGGCGTTTCATCACCGGATCGGAGAGCAGGGTGTCGACGATGGCCAGGCCATCCTCGGGTCCAAGGGTCATCGCGACGGCCACGGCCCGGTTCAGGGTGACGGCCGGGCTGGGGGCGACCCGCTCGAGCATCTCGTAGAGCATGGTGATCTGCAGCCAGTCGGTGTCCGCCCAGGTCGGCGCCTCGGCATGCACCGCCGCGATCGCGGCCTGAAGCTGGAATCGGCCGACATGCCCGCGCGGCAACACCCGCTCGAGGATGCCCACCCCCTCGGCGATCAGTTCGGGATCCCACCGGTGTCGGTCCTGGTCGGCGAGACGGATCAGGTCACCTCCTTCGTCCGTACGAGCGGCCTCCCGGGCCTGGGTGAGCAGCATCAACGCGAGCACCCCCGCCACCTCGTCGTGATCCGGCAGCGCCCGCTGAAGCTGGCGGGTCAGCCGGATGGCCTCCTCGGTCAACGAGGCGTCGACCAGCGAGTCGCCCGAGCTCCGGGTGTATCCCTCGTTGAACACCAGATGGAGCACGTCGAGCACGGCTGCGACGCGCTCGGGCAGCTCTGCGGCGTTGGGCGCCTCGAAGTGTGCACCGGCCGCCTTGAGCGTGCCTCGGGCCCGGCTCAGCCGCTGAGCCATGGTCGATTCGGGCACCAGGAACGCGGCGGCGATCTGGGCGGCGGTCAGCCCCGAGACCGCGCGCAGCGTGAGCGCGACCTGCGAGGGGCGGGTCAGCGCCGGGTGGCAGCACAGCAGGAGCAGCAACAAGCTGTCGTCGGTCCGGCTGGGCTCGTCGACGTCGGCCGCGGCCGAGTTGTAGGCGTCGCTCGGCTGGGCCACGGCGACCGCCTCCTCGCGGGCGGCGCGGGCCACGTTCGACCGGGTCAGATCGATCAGCCGCCGGGACGCCACCCGGATGAGCCAGCCCCGCGGGTTCTCGGGGACGCCGTCGCGGGCCCACTGCTGGGCCGCCGCTTCGAGCGCCTCCTGGGCCGCGTCCTCACAATCCCCGAGATCACCGTGCCGACGCAACAGGGCGCCGAGGACGTGCGGCGACTCGCGCCGCCACACGTCCTCAAGCTGGGCGGAGATCACTGATCGTCGCCGCCCAGGCTCATCACGGCGCGCAACTCGACGGTGTCGCCGGGTCCGGAGAAGCGGGCCGCCAGTGCCTCGGCGCGCTCCTGGCTCTCGACGTCGATCTCGAAGAAGCCGGCCAGGTGTTCCTTGGACTCCGAGTACGGCCCATCGGTGACCAGCGGGCTTCCGGTCTCCCAGCGGTAGAGCCGCGCGCTCGTGGGCGCGGCCAGAGCCGCTCCACCGAGCAGCTCGCCGCTCTCCGACAGCTCGGTCAGCAGCTGCTCGAACTCGGCGTTCCGCTGCTCGCGCTCGGCTTGGGGCAGCGCTTGGAACTCGGCGACGAAGTCACTGGTCGGGTGTCCCCAGGGCTGGGGATTCGAGTGGATCAGGATGACGTACTTCATGTGATGCTCCTCTGGTGACGTGGAAGGGTCACGGCGACCCTTCAGCAGAGACGTCGGAGCCAGGCCCCGGCATTCGACATTCTGCTCGCCCGCTTTCTCGTCGGGCTTGCGCCCTAGACTTGCCTGACTCGGCCAGGGCAGACAACACGACGGAGGTCTTCGGGTGAACGATCGCTCCCCCGGGCTCTACGCGCCGAGCCTGGTCGAGGTCACCACCCGGCAGTTGCGCGAGGAGATTCTGAGCGGCGAACTGGCGCCGGGTCAGCGGTTGATCGAGGATCAGATCCGGCTGCGGTTCTCCATCAGCCGCGCTCCACTGCGTGAGGCTCTTCGGTCACTGGCCCAGCAAGGGCTGGTCGAGCACCTGCCGCGGCGTGGCATGCGGGTCACGGACCTGACTCCCACCGACATCGACCAGTTGTTCGGCATCCGTCGGGCGTTGGAGCGGCACGCCATCGAGTGCGCCTTCCCGATGGCGGTCGGTCCCGGGACCGACCGGCTGGCCGAGGTACGCCAGTGGCTGGACCAGATGCGGCAGGCCGACGCCGATGACGATGACCTTCGCAAGGACGACGCCCATCGGGCCTTCCACGCCGCGATCGTGAGCCTGGCCGGGAATCGCCAGCTCGACCTCGCGCTGGAGCCGATCCTGCTCAAACTGCAGCGGCCGATGGCCGTCAATCTGCGCCGGGAGGCCCAGGTCATGGGACCGGCGGCCGGCATTGACCGCCATGAACGGCTGGTGGCGGCGCTGGAATCCAACGACCCGGTGCGAATCCTGACCGAACTCGAGTCCCACGGCAGCCGGCGGTTCCTGAACGCCGACCCCGAGTTGTCATCGGGCCCGGCCGGGTTGGCCGTCGCCGTGGTGAAACGCTAACAAGGCCGTAACGCGCGAGGTCTTGTTGCCCTAACGACGAACTGTCGACAATCGACCGTATGTCGGTCCAGAATGTCCCAGTCGTCGAGGATCCCTCCTTCGCTCCGCTCGGTCCGAGCATCGCCGACCTGGGCACGGCCTACCGTCAGGCCGACGTCACGATCACCGAAGTCGTCGAGGGCGTACTGATCCGCATCGCCGAACGCGGAGACGATGGGACCTGGATCACGGTGGCTGACCGGTTCGACCTGTTGGCCCAGGCCCGCCGACTCGAGTCCGACCCGGGCGCCGCGGAGCTGCCGCTGTACGGCATCCCGTTCGGGGTCAAGGACAGCATCGACGTGGCCGGCTGGCCCGACAACGCTGGCCTGCCCTGACTACGCCTACGTGGCCGAGCAGACCGCTCCGGTCGTCCAGCGACTTCTCGACGCGGGCGCGCCATTCTGATCGGCAAGAACAACCTGGACCAGTTCGCCACCGGTCTCAACGGCACCCGGACCCCCTACCCGATCCCCCGCAGCGTCTTCGGCGACGACCTGATCTCCGGCGGGTCGAGCTCCGGTTCCGCGCTGGCCGTGGCCCTGGGCGAGGTGCCGTTCACGGTGGCGACCGATACGGCCGGATCCGGACGGGTGCCAGCCGGCGCTCAACGGCATGCGTCGGCTTCAAGCCGTCCCGCGGTCTGATCAGCACCGTTGGGCTGGTGCCGGCCTGCCGCTCGCTGGACTGCATCAGCCTGATCGCCGGCACCCCGGGCCGATCTGGCGTACGTGTTCGACATCGTCGCCGCACTCGACGATCGCGACCCGTGGAGCCGACCCCGAGGGCGCGCGACCACCGACGTGAACTCCGTCCGGGTCGGGTCTGCCGGACTTCGCTGAGCTCGAGTTCTTCGGCGACCAGGCGATGGCGGCGGCGCACGCCGACGCGCGAAACCGGGTGCGAACAGGGTTCGCGGTGGTCGACGCCGCCACTGGCGCCGTTCCTGCAGGCCGGCGAACTGCTGTATTCCGGCCCGTGGGTCGCCGAACGGCTGGCCGAATTCGGCGACTTCCTCGCCGACCATCCCGATGACGGTGCTGCCCGTGATCGCCACCATCATCGCCGGCGGAGCGCGATTCGACGCCGTCGACGTGTTCCGCGCGCAGTACCGGCTGGCCGAGCTGAAGGCTGCGGTCGCGCGGCTGTTCACCGCAGATGGACGTGCTGGTGCTGCCGACGATCGGCACCACGTTCACCGTGCCCGAGGTGCTGGCCGACCCGATCGCGACCAACACCAAGCTCGGCCACTACACCCACTTCGGCAATCTGCTCGACCTGTGCGCGATCGCGGTCCCAGCGGGCACCACCGCGACGGCCGCCCGGCCAGCGCTGATGGTGCTCGGCCCGGCCCTGCGCGACGACACCGTGCTCGCCGTCGCCGCTCGGATCTGCGTCGACCAGCACGTAACCAGCAACCGTCCGCGCCGACTGACGCCGCGGCTCACCTCGACCAGGAGTATCTTCGATGATCGACGACTGACCTCCCATCCCGTGCCCGTCGCCGTCGACCGGCCGTACCGAGCCCGTTCGCACTGCCGCCCGGGCAGGTCGCGCTGATCGTCATCGACATGCAGCGAGACTTCCTGCTGCCCGGCGGCTTCGGCGAAACGCCTCGGCAACGATGTCGCCCAGCTGGCCGACCGTGATCCCGCCGCTGCGCCGAGCTGCTCGCGGCGGCCCGCGCGGCGGGCATGATGGTCATCCACACCCGAGAGGGGCATCGACCCGACCTGTCCGATCTGCCACCGGCGAAACTCCGCCGCGGCAAGCCGTCGCTGCGGATCGGCGATCCGGGACCGTACGGCCGCATCCTGATCCGCGGCGAATACGGCCACGACATCATCGACGAACTGGCGCCGCTCGACGGCGAGACCGTGATCGACAAGCCGGGCAAGGGCGCGTTCTACGCCACCGAACTGCAACTGTCCTGCGAGCGCACGACATCACCAGCTTGATCGTCACCGGCGTCACCACCGAGGTGTGCGTGCACACCACCGTGCGCGAGGCGAACGACCGCGGCTACGAGTGTCCTCGTCGCCGTCGGACTGCGTCGGCTCGTACTTCCCCGAGTTCCAGCGGGTCGGGCTGGAGATGATCGCCGCCCAGGGCGGGATCTTCGGCTGGGTCACCGACTCCGCGGATTCATCGCCGCACCTTCGTCAGCCCGCCCCGTCACGGTCTAGCGACACAGGAGTCCGACCATGATCCTCGACACCTCGAAAACGACCACTGCGACCCGAGACGACTCGACCGCGCCACTGGTCACTTCCGTGGTGGACCCGGGGCGACCGAACGCGTTCTTCGGCCTGGCGTTCAACATCTTGGTCAACGTCCTCACCCTGACCACGCTGCTGATCTTCGTCGTGCATCTCCCCGGCACCGACGTGCTCGGCACGGTGCTGCCCGGCGCTGGGCATCGCCCTGATCGTCGGCAACGTGTACTACACGATGCTGGCCCGGCGGCTGGCCCGGCGCGAGCGACGCACCGATGTCACGGCCATGCCGTACGGGCCGAGCGTGCCGCACATGTTCATCGTGGTCTTCGTGATCATGCTGCCGATCTTCCTGAAGACCGGCGACCCGATGCGGGCCTGGGCGGCCGGACTGGCCTGGGCGTTCATCATCGGCGTCATCGTGATGATCGGCGCCTTCATCGGCCCGTTCATCCGCAAGATCACGCCGCGCGCCGCGATGCTCGGCACCCTGGCCGGAATCTCGATCACCTTCATCTCCATGCGCCCGGCCGCGCAGATCTGGGAGGCGGCCTGGATCGGCCTGCCCGTGCTCGGCATCATCCTGATCGGCTTCTTCACCGACCTGAAGCTGCCGGGCGGCATTCCGGTCGGCCTGGCCGCGCTGCTGGTCGGCACGGCGATCGGCTGGATCGGCGGCTACATGTCGGCACCCGACGTGGTCGCCTCGGCCCAGCGACATCGCGCTCGCCGTGCCCGACCTGAACGTCGACCTGCTGTTCGACGGGCTGAGCGGGACTGGCCCCGCTGCTGGCCACCGCGATCCCGCTCGGGCGTCTACAACTTCACCGAGGCCATGAGCAACGTGGAGAGCGCCGCCGCGGCAGGGGACAACTACAACCTGCGCAGCGTGCTGCTCGCCGACGGCACCGGGCGCGATCGTCGGCTCGGCCTTCGGCTCGCCGTTCCCGCCCGCGGTCTACATCGGTCATCCGGGCTGGAAGGAGGCCGGCGGCCGCGCCGGCTACTCGCATGGCCAGCGGGATGGTCATCGCGCATGCTGTGCTTCCTCGGGCTGTTCGGTGTGCTCGCCACGCGTGCTCCCACTGCCGGCGATCGTGCCGATCCTGCTCTACATCGGGCTGCTGATCGGCGCGCAGGCGTTCCAGTCGACGCCGCGGCTGCACGCCGCCGCGGTCGTGGCCGCGATGATCCCGAACCTCGCGGCATGGGGAGCTGGGCTGATCGACAACGCGCTGGCCGCGGCCGGGACCATCGGCGGCCCAGGTGGGTCGACGCGGCTCTGGCCAACGCGGGCGTGGTCTACGACGGGCTGCACATGCTCGGTCAGGGCGCGACGCTGGCCGGCATCGTCTTCGGCGCGATCGTGACGTTCATCCTGGAGAAGCAGTTGATCAAGGCGGCCATCGCCGCGGCCGTCGGTGCCGCGCTGTCCTGGGTCGGGCTGCTGCACGCGCGATCAGGTCGGCGTGGGCGGCCGCACCGCAGGTGGCCCTCGGCTACGCCCTGCTCGCGGCGGTCCTGGTCGGGATCGACATGCTGCAAGGGAAGTCCGCGATCCCACCGGCCGGCGATGACGTCGAAGATGGCGACCTTCAACGCGGACGACATGCCGGCGCCATCCGAGACCGCGAACAGTCTGAATCCGGCGCCGACGAACCGGTGGCCGCGGCGATCGCCTGGTTCTACGCGCATCAAGCGCGCCATCGATTCGGCGAGCGCGGCCTTCCAGGACGTGACGTCGGGTCGGCGGCGGAGAATCGCGCGCCGTTCGCGTTCGCTGGTCCCGCCCCAGACGCCCCACTCGATGCGGTTGTCCAGCGCCTCGGCCAGGCAGTCGATCTGGACCGGGCAGTCCGAGCAGAACTGACGGATCCGCTTCACATCGGTCCCATCGGGAAACAGGGCGTCGCCCATCCCACTGCATTTGGCGGATACGGCCCAGGTTTGCTGAATTGTGGTGACCATCATCGTGCTCCTAGCTGTTCTCCCCGAGCTCGATGGCTCCACTGTGAGTGAGTGATCTTCGGCGCAGCCATGGAAAGCCCGCTGTGAAGGCGCCGAAGATGATCAGGATTTCCACCGGCGGCCAGCCAACCCCCGGTTTCCCCGCTCCCGACGGCAAACCGGGCCCGATACGCCGAACTCGCACCCCATTTCCCCGCCCAGGACGGCAAAGCCGTCTCGAGCCTCAGGAAACGGCGCGAGAATCGGCCGCGCCGGGCGTGCTAGCGTCCGAGTGATCGTGATCCAGCTTCTTCGGCTCCGCGCCTCAACTCGACGACTACGTCCGGTGGCACCGCGGTGACCCGAACGCCACGGCACGGGAATTGGCCGATGCCCGACCGGCAGGTCGACGCCAACAGAGGGGCCGGCAACTCGAACCGGCGGGCCTTGGTCCTCGCCGGCGCCGGAGCGGCCGGCAATGCGTGGGAACTCGGTCTCATCGCCGGCCTTGCCGATGCCGGGGTCGATCTCACCGAGGCCGATCTCATCATCGGAACGTCGGCCGGATCGACGGTGGCGGCCCAGATCACCAGCGGGACACGACCGGCCGAACTGTACGCCGCCATCCTCGCCGAGGTGCCGCGGCCACCGGCTCGCGACACCGGGTCGGACCCGGGACGCGGCCGGAATCTCTCAGTGCCGAGCTACCTGGAGTGGTCGGACAAGATCATCGCTGCGGCCGAGGACGCGTCCGACATGCGTCGCCGGATGGGAGCCGCAGCACTCGAAAGGGATGCTGCCGACGGCTCTGGCCGGACCCGCTGGCGCGACAT
The DNA here is from genome assembly GCA_963723815.1 of uncultured Actinomycetota bacterium. Taxonomy (GTDB): domain Bacteria; phylum Actinomycetota; class Actinomycetes; order Propionibacteriales; family Propionibacteriaceae; genus Microlunatus. The sequence goes on from CAVRSH010000050.1 coordinate 12,231, forward strand.
CGTCGCGGCTCGGCTACCCAGCCAGGACTGGCCGCAGCAGCCCGTGCTGATCGCGGCTGTCGATGCGGATACCGGGGAACCGGTCGTGTTCGACCGCCAGAGCGGAATCGATCTGGTGGACGCCGTCGCCGCCAGCACCAGCAACGGTTTCGGCGGGACCTACCGGATCGGCGACAACCGCTACATCAACGGCGGCTATCGACGCAGTGAGAACGCCGACCTGGCGGCTGGATACGGACGGGTGCTGGTGCTCTCGCCCTTCGGCGGCCGGTCGCGGATGCCGCCGGCCTGGCGCATGGATCTCGCAGCGCAGGTGGACGAACTGCGCGCCGGCGGCAGCAGGGTTGAGACCGTCTTTCCGGATGGCGGCGCGGGTGACGTATTCGACGCCAATGCGATGGATCCGTCGACGCGTCCGCAGGCCGCGCGAGGAGGCTACGACCAAGGCCGAGCCCTCGCCGCGCCGCTCTCCGAGTTCTGGGGCTGAGCACACACGACCTAGTCCTGCAGTTCGCGGCCGCGCCACTCCGGCAGGAACATCGCGGCGACCATGGCCAGGCCGAATGCGACCGCGAAGACGGTGAACAGGCCGAGGTTGCCGGCGACGCCTCGGAGGGGCAGGACGAGCAGCGGGGCCATGATCGCGGCGATCCGGCCGAAGGCGGTGGCGCTGCCGGCGCCGGTGGCCCGGAGCGCGGTGGGATAGACCTCCGGGGTGACGGCGTACAGCGCTCCCCAGGCGCCCAGGTTGAAGAAGGACAGCGCGATCCCGGCGGCCAGCACCGTGGTCACCGTCGACGCCAGCCCGAACCCGGCGGCCGCGAGGGCCGACCCGGCGAGGAACGTCACCAGCGTCGCCCGGCGCCCCCAGCGCTCGATCAGTACCGCGGCCACCGCGTAGCCGGGTAGCTGGGCCAAGGTGATGATCAAGCGTGTACTCGAACGACTTGACCAGCGCCGAAACCGGACGCCACCAGCAGGGTCGGCAGCCAGATGAAGGCGCCGTAGTAGGCGAAGTTGACCCCGAACCAGGTCAGCCACAAGGCGGTGGTGCGAACCCTGAACCTCGGCGTCCAGAGTTGCGGCCAGGCTGGGCCGCACGTCCGTGGCCGGCGGGTGGTCCGGCGACGGGACCGGATCCACCCCGGCGGAGGCCTCGAACCCCCGTACGGCGGCCTCGGCTTCGGCGCTCCGGCCGCGGCGCTCCAGGAATCGCACCGACTCGGGCAGCTTCCAGCGGACCACGATCGCGTACGCCGCGGGGAGCATCCCGAGGGCGAACGCCCAGCGCCAACCGTTCGCCGACGACGGCACGACGAAGTAGCCGATCAAGGCGGCGCCGACCCAGCCGACGGCCCAGAACGACTCGAGGATCACGACCACCCGGCCCCGGATCCGGGCCGGGCGCGTACTCGCTGACCAGCGTGGAGGCCACCGGCAACTCCGCGCCCAGTCCCAGGCCGGTGATGAAGCGCAGCACCAGCAGCATCGCCACCCCGGTGGCCAGCGCGGAGGCACCGGTGGCCAGCCCGTAGACCAGCAGGGTCAGGGCGAACACCGACCGCCGCCCGACCCGGTCGGCGAGCAGGCCACCGAGCACCCGCGCCGACGGCCATGCCCACGAAGCCGATCGAGGCGATCGCGGACAGCTCTCCCGGCGAGAGGGACCACTGGGCGGCGAGCGCGGCCAGGATGAACGACACCAGCCCGACATCCATCGCGTCCAGCGCCCAGCCCACTCCCGACCCCGCCAGCAGCCGGCGGTGGGCGGCCGTCAGCGGCAGCCGGTCGAGTCGCTGCGACCGGGAGAGCTCCATCGCGACGGTCGACATGATCGGGGACTCTACAACCCCTGCGAGACGGGGTTCTAGCGGTTGAGCAGGCCCCGGGCCGACTCGGCGATGCCCTCGGGTGACATGCCGTAGCGATCGAGGAGGAAGGCGGCCGAGCCGGTGGGAGCAAACTCCGGTACGCCGAGGATGGCGACCCGGGTCGGATGACGCTGCACCACCGTCTCGGCCACGGCCCCTCCGAGACTTCCGGCGGATGTCGCCTCCTCGGCCGTCACGATGCCGGCCGTCTCCTGCGCGGCGGCGACGATCGCCTCCACGTCGAGCGGCTTCACCGTCGGGATCGAGAGGACGCGCGCCGAGATGCCTTCCCCGGCAAGGATCTCGGCGGCCACCAGCGCACGCCAGATCACCGTGCCGTTGCTGATCAAGGTCACGTCAGCCGCCCTCGCGCAGCGTGACCGCCTTGCCGGGCACGAACTCGTAGTCGTCGGCATTGACCTGCGGGACACCCATCCGGCTCACCCGGATGAACACCGGCCCGTCGACCGCGGCGGCCCAGCGCATCGCCGCCGCCGTCTCGATCGGATCGGCCGGCACGATGATCGTCATGTTGTCGATGGCCCGGAGCCAGGCGATGTCCTCGATCGAGTGATGGGTCGGGCCCAGCTCCCCGTACGCCATCCCGGGACTCATGCCGCACAGCTTCACGTTGCGATCGGAGTACGCGACATCGGCTTTGATCTGTTCCAGCGCCCGTGCGGTCAGGAAGCAGGAGGCCGCCGAGACGAAGGGGATCCGGCCGCCGTTGGCCAGGCCGGCGGCCACGCCGACCATGTCCTGCTCGGCGATCCCGACATTGATCAGCCGGTCCGGGAACGCCTTCTTGAACGCGTCGAGCTTGCTCGAGCCGACCGAGTCGTTGACCACGCCGACGATGCGGTGATCGGCGTCGGCGAGCTCCGACAGGGTCTTGACGTACGCGTCGCGGCAGTCGAAGCGCGGCTGGTCGCTGAGCGAGGTCGCCTTCGGCAAGGTGTCGGTCATCGGTGCTCCTCAGGCGATCCGGGGGTTGGCGGCGTGCGCGAGCTCGTCCAGGGCGAGGGTGAGCTGATCGGCCGACGGCACCTTGTGATGCCAGGCGACGTTGTTGCTCATGAACGAGATCGGGTGGCCCTTGTGCGTGTGGCGATCACGAACGTCGGCTTGCCGGGCCGGAACGGCACCGAGGCCAACACGTCGAGCAGCTCGCCATGATCATGACCGTTGACCTCGACCACGGCGAAGCCGAACGCCGCGGCCTTGTCCGGCAGCGGATCAAGATCATTGGTCTCCTTGATCGTCGCGCCCTGCTGCAGCCGGTTGCGGTCAACGATCACCGTCAGCCGATCGAGCTGGTACTGCGAGGCGGCCATCATCGCCTCCCAGTTGCTGCCCTCCTGCAACTCCCCGTCGCCGGTGAGCACATAGGTCCGCCGTCGCGAGACGTCGAGCTTGGCCGACAGCGCGTGGCCGACCGCGATCGGCAGCCCGTGGCCCAGCGGGCCGGTGTTGGCTTCGACGCCGGGAACCTTGCGCCGGTTGGGATGGCCGTTCAGCCGGGTCAGCGGCTTGAGGAAGGTCGCGAGCTCGTCGACTTCGATGAAGCCGAAGGCGGCCAACGTGGTGTAGAGCGCGCCGGCCACGTGACCCTTGCTGAGGATGAAGCGGTCCCGGTCGGGGTCGTCGACGGTGGCCGGGGTGACGTTCAGCACGGCCCCGTACAGCGTGGCCAGGATGTCGATGGCAGAGAAGTCGCCGCCGATGTGCCCGGCTCCGGCGTAGTGCACGAGCTTGGCGTCCTGGATCCGGATCTGCCGGGCCGCCTCGGCGATGTGGTCGATCAGCTCGGCCCGGGTCGCGGTGGCCTCGAGCCGGCCCAGTACCGGCATCGTGGTGTGCTCGGTGGACAGCGCGCTCATCAGTCGTCCCAGCCGGCCATCGAGGTGAGCAACGCCTTCTGGATCAGGCGTTGCGCAGCCAGCGCGTCATGCGAGGCCTGCGCGGCGGCGAGGGCCTCCTCGTCGAGGGAGTCCAGCGCACCGTGCAGCGCCTTGAGGAACCGGATGGCCTGCTGGGCGGCGACGACCGAGTCCTCCCGGAACGGGAACTGGTCCAGCTGCCAGACGCCCTGCCAGTTGTTCCGGCGCAGCGTGTGGAAGAACTCGAACGTCTCCACCAGGTGCACCGACCCGACGACCATGTCGTCGTCCCAACCGCGGAAGTTGTCGTTGACGTCGATCGCGAACAGCCGTCCGCGTCGATGCACAGCTGGGCGGCGTCCGCCGGGGTCTCCAAGCCGTACAGGGAATGCCCGAAGTCCAGCAGGATCCCGAGGTTGTCCAGGCCGACCTGCTGGATGGCCAGCAGCGTTCGGGCCGCGTTCGGGAAGATGATCTTGTTGCGCGGTTCCCGCGGCTTGTACTCGATCACGAAGTTGATCTCCGGGTGAGCGCCGACCAGTTCGCGGAGCCCGTCGACGGCCAGCTTCCAGATGTCGTGGTAGTTCACCTGGAACGGGTAGTCCCAGCCGTCCTGCCCGAACCACAGCTTGACGTAGTCACAGTCGAGTTCCTTGGCCAGTTCGGTGGCCTCGTTCAGCAGCGCGAGCGCATGCGCCCGGACGGCTGGATCCGGGTTGGTGATCGAGCCTTTGACGAAGTCGCGGTTGTAGATCTCCGGCGTGATGGCCACGGCCCGGAGCCCGTTGCGGTCGAGGGCGGCGCGGATGTCGTCGAGCGTCCCGTCGAAGTCGGCGAACGGCCAGTTGAGGTCGACGACCGCCAGGTCGCCGACGGCTCCGGCCTTGTCGATCTGCTCGATCAGGCCAACGGGCGGCCCGTAGCCATCGGTGGCGTACCGGTCCTTGTAGGTGGCGAAATGCCAGATGCCGGCGCCGAAAACGGGAAGGTCACTCATGGTCGTGCTCCGTTTCTGAGGTAGTCACGTACGGGTAAGCCCAACGCTCCTGCCGGAGGTCAGGCGGAGGCTTGGCCGAACCGGCGGATCTTGGCGAACATGTCCTCAAGCAGGAACCGGACGTCGACCGACTCGCAGACCTTGATCGGATTGCCGGAGCCGGGGATGTAGTGGCCCTCCTGACCGAAGCGCGGCGCCGGAATAGTTCGGAAGGTGCCGCCGCGCGGGAACAAGATCAACGAAACGGCCGGCGAATCGCCGAGCGAACGGGACTCGATCGGCTCCCGATTCCAGGCAGCGTTGAACTCGACCAGTTGGTTGATCAAATAGTCGGCGAGCTTGCTCGTCCCGCCGATCTTCTCCTCGAGTTCGGCGTAGCCGACCGAGACGCGACATAGACGTTGGCCGGCACCTGCCAGACGGTGATCCCGGAGTCGAAGACGACATTGGCCGCGGCGATGTCGTTGCGCAGGTTGAATTCGGTACCGGGGTACGAGGCGTCGACGCCATAGCCCTGTCCGCCGATCCAGATCACCACCACATTGCGGTGGACGATCTCCGGGTCGAGCAGAATGGCCGACGCCATGTCGGTCAGCGGACCGAGAAACGCCACATAGAGGGGATCACCGTCGCCGGCGAGCTTGCTCTCGGCGATGATCAACTGCGCTCCGTCGGAGTCGATCGGCGTCGATTCGTCGACCAGACCGGCGGGGGCTCCGTTGGCGACCCGCACGTCGCCCTCACGACCGAGCAACCCCAGCAGCAGGTCGATCTCCTCCCGGGAGTCCTCCATGCTGCGCTCGCTGCGCTCGCGGCCGAAGTGAGCGGCGATCAAGCCCCGGATATCGATCGTGGGTGACAGCAATGCGTGAACGATCGCGTACTGATCGTCGGCTTCGTTCTTGGCGTCCGTGTTGATGATGGCCCGGCGGCGTTGGATGGCACGTGGCCACGAATTCACACCCCACGGGTGTTGCTTGTACATTCACTACCGAATAATCTATCAATCGAGAGATTCGTCAACCCGAACCCTCAGAAACTCTCCGAGCGACTCGAGAAGGAGTAGTGCCCAACGCAGCACCGGCTCGTGAGGTGATCGTGTCGATCGATCAGGGCACGACCAACACCAAGGCGGTGCTCGTCGACCGTAACGGACAGGTGGTCGCCGTCGGTTCGGCGCCGGTCGGCGTGACCTCCCCCGCCGCGGGATGGGTCGAGCAGAGCGCCGAGGTGATCTGGGCGAGCGTTCTCGCAGCGCTGGCCGACGGGCTCGGTGACCAGACCTGGAAGATCGCGGGTGTCTCGCTGTCGACGCAGCGCGAGTCGGTCGTCGGCTGGCAGGCCTCGACCGGACGACCACTCGGTCCGGTCATCGGCTGGCAGGACAGCCGGACGTCAGCCTGGTGCTCAGCCTCCTTCGGCCCCGAGGCCCGGGACACCGTGCGGCGGCGGACGGGACTTCAGGTCGACGCGATGTTCTCCGGCCCGAAGATCCGCTGGATGCTCGACCATCTGCCGGCCGGCGTGGAATCTTCCGACGTCAGAGTCGGTACGGTCGATGCCTGGCTGATCTGGAATCTGACCGGCGGCCGGTTGCACGCCTGCGACGCGGGTAATGCGTCACGGACTCTGCTCTTCGACGTCGTCGACCTGGCCTGGAGCGAGGAGTTGCTCGGGCTGTTCGGGGTGCCGGCCACTGCCCTGCCCGAGGTCCGGGCCTCCAACAGCCGCTTCGGGACGACTCTTGGCGTGCCGGGCATTCCCGACGGAACGCCGATCCTGGCCGTGATGGCCGACTCGCACGCCGCGCTCTACGGCCAGGGCTGCACGACCCCGGGAATGGCGAAAGCCACCTACGGAACCGGATCGTCGGTGATGACCCCGGTCGACCGCTTCGTCCCGGGAGGATCGCCGGTCCCGGCAACGCTCGCCTGGCTCACGGATCGGCCCACGTACGCGCGGGAAGGGCAACATCCTCTCGTCCGGGGCCACGCTGGCCTGGGCCGCCGATCTGCTCACCGCCGGCCGAGGTCGCCGACCTGATGCGTCTCGCGTCCGGTGTCGCCGACTCCGGCGGCGTCACGCTGGTTCCCGCGTTCTCCGGGCTCGGCGCTCCGCACTGGGACCGGGAAGCCACCGCGATCATCTCGGGCCTGACCCAGTCCACCACCGCGCGCCCACATCGCCCGGGCCGCGGTGGAGGCGGTCGCCCATCAGATCTGTGACGTCGTCGACGCGATCGAGGCGGACAGCAACCGGCTCTCCGTGCTGCGGGCCGACGGCGGCGTCACCGTGTCGGACCTGGCGATGCAGATCCAGGCCGACCTGCTCGGCCGCGACGTCGAGGTCGCCGACATCGCCGAGATCTCGGCCCTCGGCGCGGCCCAGCTCGCCTGGCAGTCGTTGTCCCCGAGCTCGACTGGACCTCCAATCGCGCGCGCCCGCGGACGTTCACCCCCACCCTTGACCCCGCCGACCGCCACTGCCGGCGCGCCGACTGGGCCGGCGAAGTCGTCCGCGCCCGCCTCGATCCCGCCCGCGGGGAGGTCGACCGATGACATCACCGGCCCAGCGCAACATCGGTCGACTCAGCAGCGACAGCCAGATCCGCCTGCTGACCAAGGTGGCTCGGATGTACCACGAGCGCGGGATTCGCCAGGCCGACATCGCCGACAGCCTTCACCTCTCCCAGGCGAGGGTGTCGCGGCTGCTCAAGCGCGCGGCCGAAACGGGAATCGTCCGTACGGTCGTGGTCGTGTCCCAGGGCGTGCACACCGATTTCGAGGAGGCGCTCGAGCACAAGTACGGGCTGCTCGAGGCGGTCGTGGTCGACGTCGACGGCGAGGACCAGGACATCATCACCGGACTCGGCTCGGCGGCCGCGACCTATCTCGAGAGCACTCTGACCGGCGGTGAGCGGATCGGCATCTCCTCGTGGAGCCAGACCATCCTTGCCGCGGTCGACCGGATGCGACCTTTCCGGATGGCCGGGGCGGACGTGGTGACCCAGTTGCTCGGCGGCTTCGGTGCGCCGTCCGCCCAGGCCAAGGCCAACCGCCTGCTCGGCGAGTTGGCGGAGATCATCGGGGCCAAACCCACGTTCCTCCCCGCCCCCGGACTGGTCGGCAGTCCGACGATCCGCAAGAACCTGCTGGCCGACCCGGCGATCGCCGAGGTCGCGGGTGGCTGGAAGACACTGACGATGGCGCTGCTGGGGATCGGCAGCCTGCCGCCGTCGCCGCTGCTGCAGGCGAGCGGGAACGCGGTCTCTCCGGCCGAACAGGGCCCGCTGCTCGCCGCCGGCGCGGTCGGGGATGTCTGCCTTCGCTTTTTCGACTCGGCGGGCCAACCTGTGCGCAGCACCCTCGACAGCCGGATCGTCGGCATCGACCCTCACACGCTGCGCAGCATTCCGCGCCGGATCGGCCTGGCGGGAGGCTCGAGCAAACACCAGGCGATCCGGGCCGCCGTCTTGGGCGGTTGGGTCAATGTGATCATCACGGATCTGGGCACGGCGCGGGCGCTGCTCGAGCCCTGAGGCTACGAACTAGCGAGCTCGAAGGTTGTCGAGAGCTCTGCGGTCGAGTCGCCCCCGACCCAGACGTCGAAGTTCGAGGATTCGATCACCCAGTCCCGAACGGCGGCATTCCAGTAACGCAACTCCGCCGGCCCGAGCGTGAACTGAACCGTACGCGACTCCCCCGGCTCGAGACTGACCCGCTCGAAGCCTTTGAGCTCGCGAATCGGCCGCGCGGCCGAGCCGTGCCGCTGATGGATGTAGAGCTGCACGACCTCGTCGGCCGACCGATCTCCGCCGTTGGTGACCTCCACCGAGACCGTCAAGGTGTCCTTCGGCCCGATCGTCGCTCGATCGACGGCGAGGTCGGCGTAGCTGAAGCGCCCATAACTGAGGCCGTGACCGAACGGGAACAGCGGCGTGCTCTCCTCGTCCCAGTAGCGGCGCCACTGGTTCTCCGGCTCGTGGGAGCGGGTATGGGAGTAGACCATCGGCACCTGGCCGACCGTCCGCGGCCAGGTGAACGGCAGCTTGCCGCCGGGCGAGACGTCGCCGAACAACAGGTTCGCCACGGCGGCGCCACCCCGGGTTCCCGGGTACCAGATGTCGAGGATCGCCGGAACGTGCTCCGCCGCCCAGCGCAGATCGAGCGGCCGGCCGTTCATCACCAGCAGTACGACGGGCGTTCCGGTCTCCACGACGGCCTGCAACAGTTCGAGTTGGTGGCCCGGGAGCTCGAGTGAGGACCGCGACGCCGCCTCGCCGATCATGTTCTGCCACTCGCCGACCGTGACCACCGCGACATCGGCCTCACGGGCCAGATCAACGGCCCGCTGGAGCTCCGCCTCCGCGTCGAATCCATGCGGGTCCTCTGGCTTGTTCCCACCGAACATGTCGAACATCGACGCGTAGACCCGGTGCGCGACCCGCACCCCGGGTGCGTACTCGACCCGCGCGGCCTCGCCGACCCTGCTGCGAATGCCCTCCAGCACCGTCACGGTCTCGTCCAGGTCGTAGTCGAAAACCCACGGCCCGATGGTGTCGCGCTTGGAGTCCGCGAGCGGGCCGATCACCGCGATCGAGGAGACGTTGTCGGCGTCCAGGGGCAGCAGGTCGCCCTCGTTCCGCAGCAGGACCGCCGACCGCTCCGCGGTGATCCGGGCCACCTCGCGGTGCGCGGGGTCGGCCAGCACCTCGCGGGCCCGATCCTCGTCGACGTACGGCTCGTCGAACAGCCCCATCCGGAACTTCGCCTCGAGCACTCGGCGCACGCTCGTGTCCAGCGTCTCCTGGCTCACCTCCCCCGCCTCCAGCGCTTCGGCCAGATGGCCGTACGCGGGGTCGCCCATGGCCATCTCCATGTCCAGCCCGACGTTCAGCGCGCGTACGCCGGCATCGGTCAGGTCCTCGGCGAAGCCGTGGGTGACGAGGTTCTTCACCGCGTTGGCGTCGCTGACCACGAAGCCGTCGAACCCCCAGGTTCCGCGGAGCACCTCGGTGAGCAGCCAGCGGTTGGCCGTCGCCGGAATGCCGTTCAGCGGCATGTACGCGGTCATGATGTTGCCCGCGCCGGCCTCGACCGCGGCCTGGAACGGCGGCAGGTAGACGTTCCAGAGCTCGGAGTCGGAGATGTTGACCTCGTCGTAGTCGCGGCCACCGAAGGCGGCTCCGTAGCCGGCGAAGTGCTTGGGCCCGGCGATGACGCCGTCCGGGGCACCGATCTGGCTGCCCTGGAAGCCGCGCACCTGGGCGACGGCGACCGCGGCGCCGAGGAACGGGTCCTCTCCGCCGGCTTCGGTGATGCGACCCCAACGCGGATCGCGGGCGATGTCGATCATCGGTGCGAAGGCCCAGTGGATGCCGACCGCTCGCGCCTCGCGGGCGGCGACGGCCTGACCGCGCTCGATAGTCGCCGGGTCCCAGGAGGCCGCCATGGCGATCGGCACCGGCAGGATCGTGCGCAGCCCGTGGATCACGTCGAAACCGAACAGCGCCGGGATGCCGAGACGGGTGCCCTCGACCGCGAGCCGCTGGAGGCGATTGATCTCGGCCGGATCGGTGACGAACAGCAGCGACCCGGCGAGTCCCCGGTCGAGGACCTCCTCGACCATCAGCGGCTGCTTGCCGAGATCCAGATTCAGCGCGGGCTCGACCTCCGCCTCCGGTGGCAGCTTGAAATAGAAGTACTGGGTGAGTTGTCCGGCCTTTTCGTCCGGCGTCATCTCGGCGATCAGTTCGTCGACCCGGGACCGGATCGCCTCGGTCGTCGGTGCCTGTCCGGACTGTGACGTCTGCTCGTCCAGCATCTCGTTCCCCTCCCGGCAGCACTGCCGTGTCCACTTGATCCATGGGTTCCGCTGAGCCTATTGGTCGGCCTGCCGGGGCAGCGCGATGGCCCAGGTGTACTCGGTTAGAGGGTTGCGGCGAACGGGTCCCAGTCGTCGGCGACCAGCGGCACGGGATCGACGGTGCTGGTGATCTCGACGGTCTGGCGTGACTCGATGGCCTCGTCGATGGCCATCAGGGTGTCGAGGACGTGGTAGCCCAGCGCGCCGGAGGCCAGCGGTTGTGAGCCGGTGCGGATCGATCGGGCCAGGTCGAGGACACCCGTGCCGCGGCCGGCGAGGGTGCCGGTGACCGGGACGACCTCCCACGCCGGATCCTCGGCCATCGCGGCCAGGACCGGCGCCCGGGTGATCTTCACTTCGCCGGTGAACCGGTTCGGGTCGGGCACGATCAGGGTTCCTTCCGTGCCGGTGACCTCGACGATGCCGGTCGTCCGCAGCGGGGACTGGAAGCTGAACACGCTCTGACTGACCCCGCCGCCGGCGAACTGGGCGATCGCGCTGACGTGAGTCGGGACGTCGACGGGGAATTCGGTGCCCACCCGGTCGCCGACCTGTACGGTCCGGGTGGCGTGGGCCTTCGAGCCCATGGCGGCGACCGTGGCGAACGGGCCGAAGATGTGCACCAGGGTGGTGAGGTAGTACGGGCCCATGTCGAACAGCGGCCCGGCGCCCTTGGCATAGAAGAAGTCCGGGTTGGGATGGAAGATCTCGGGCCCGGCGTACTGCATCACCGTTTGCGCGGACAGCGGCACGCCGATGTCGCCGCGCGCGATGGCTCGTCGGGCGGTCTGCACGCCGGGGCCGAGCACGGTGTCGGGGGCGACGCCGACGAGGAGTCCGGCCGCGTCGGCCTGCTCGAGCAGGGCGAGCCCGCTCGACCGGTCGATGCTGATCGGCTTCTCCGTCCAGACGTGCTTGCCGGCGGCAATCGCCTGCGAAGCGACCAGGGCATGGACGGCGGGGATGGTGAGGTTGACGATGATCTCGACGTCGGGGTGGGCCAGCACGTCGTCGTTCGATCCCCACTCCGCGACCTGGTACTTCTCCGCCTGCACGCGGGCCCGCTGCTGATCGAGGTCGCCGAGGATGACGACCTTGACGTCGGGGAAACTGGTCGAGATTCTCCAGATAGGTGTCGCTGATCATCCCGGTGCCGATGAAGCCGACACCGACCGGCCCGGAGCGGGCCATCACTTGACCCCGTGCTCGTTCAGGTACGCGACGCTGGCCTCGATCCCCTCGAACATGTCACCGGCATAGCGGTCGAACTCGATCACCGCGAACTCGGTGCTCGGAGCCGCCGCCAAATAGTCCACCAGCGGCAGTTCGCCCTGCCCGGCCGGCCGCTGATCCAGGGAGGCCGGATCGAACGGAGCCGCGTCGAGGCCGAACGGATCGGCGCCGATGATGCCGTCCTTCATGTGCAGAGCCTTCACCCGATCGCCCAAGCGACTCAGCAGCGCCGGCACATCCTGCTTGGCGGTGGCGGCCCAGTAGAGGTCGACCTCGAGCGCGACATCTTCGCGCAACTGGTCCACGAACACCTCGTACGCTGAGCGTCCGCCGAGGTTTGCCGCGAACTCCTGCGTGTGGTTGTGGTAACCGACGCGAAGCCCGTAGTCGGCCGCGCGCTCGGCGGCCTGGTTGAGCCGCGCTGCCGTGGCAGCGACTTGGTCCTCGTCGAGCCAGCGCTCCAGCGGGACGAAGGGATCGATGAGGATATCGACGCCCAGGGTCTGGGCCGCCTCGAAGACGTCCTGCTGCGCGGGAGCCGGCGTCACGACGTCGCCGCGACGCCGCTCGTCGGACAGGAACATGGCGTGCCCGGTCTTCGCGACGAGTCCATGCCGGCCGAACGCCTCCGCGAGCTGCGGGGCGCGCGAGACGAACTCGAACGCCTCGACGTTGCGCAGGCCCATACCGGCCAGCCGGGCGAGGGTGCCGTCGAGGTCCTCGGTCAGCTGAGAGTTCACGGCGTAGAGCTGGACGGAGAGCGCGGGTTGGGTCACTGGTGTGATGCCTTTCGGTGTCGATCGGTTCGGTGAGGCGCTACGCTAGCACAAAACAGACACAAGTGTCTGTTTTCTGAGCCACCGAAGGGAGATGCACCGTGGACGATCGCCGCGGAACGGCGGAGCCGCAGACGGTGCGCGGTTACCCGAAGGGCTTCGCGCGGCGAGCGGCCATCGTCGAGGTCGCGACCGAGTTCTTCGGGCGTGTCGGCTACCGCGGGGCGACCATGCTGCAGATCGCGGCCGCGTGCGGGATCTCCCGGGCCGGGCTTCTCCACCACTTCCCGACGAAGGAGAGCCTTCTCGAAGCTGTGCTGAGCGAGCGGGACCGGGCCAACCGTGAGCGACTTGCTCGCGACGACGGTCACGACGACGACGGTCTGGAGGTACTCAGTGACCTCGTCACCGTCGCCGAGCACAACTGCAGCGTTCCGACGATCGTCAACCTCTTCGCCGTGCTCTCGGCTGAGGCCGGCGATCCGAGCCACCCCGCCCACGACTACTTCGTCCGTCGTTACGACTCAACGCGGACGCGCCTGCAGCAGGCTCTCGAGCGGGCCCGGGATCGCGGGCTCGTCGCGCCGGGCGTCGACCCTGGTTCGTTCGCCGTGGAAGTCGTCGCCCTGATGGATGGACTCCAGGTCCAGTGGCTGCTCGCTCCCACTCTGGTGGACATGGCCGCCGTCCTGCAGCACCGGATCGAGTCGGCGCTCACGGTGCCACTCCCCCGCCGTTGACCTCGTACGGTCCGGTTCAGGTTGGTAGAAACGTAGCGGGCAAGGCCCGGCCTTGTCGCCCACCGGGATTTGCCCGATTCTGGACCGATGACCTCGGACGGAGCGTCCCCGGCTGACCAGTCCGGGTGGCAGTGGGATCCAACTCTGTACGCCGGTAGCGCGGCCTACTACACCACGGGCCGGGTGGCCTATCCGGCCGAACTCGGCGGTGACCTCGTACGGGCGCTGGACCTTGACGGGACGGGCCGGCTCCTTGACGTGGGCTGCGGTCCGGGATCCCTGACACTGCTCCTGGCGCCGCACTTCGAGGAGGCCATCGGTGTCGACGCCGACGCCGACATGCTCGCGGAAGGGGCCCGGCTGGCTGCCGACCGCGGCCTGTCGAACCTCAGCTGGCGACACCTGCGCGCCGAGGACCTGCCCGCTGACCTCCCGTCGATCCGGGTGGTCACCTTCGCTCAGTCCTTCCACTGGATGGACCGGCCCCGCGTCGCCGGCACGGTCCGCACCATGCTCGAACCGGGCGGCGCTCTGGTTCACGTCAGCGCAACCACCCACCAAGGCATCAGTGCCGACTCGGCCATGCCGCATGCGGAACCGCCCTGGGCGGCGATCACCGAGTTGGTTCAGCGGTATCTCGGCCCGCGCAGGCGTGCCGGCCAGGGCTTCGTGCCCGACAGGACCTGGGGCGACGAAGATGAGGTGTACGGCGCCGCCGGCTTCACCGGACCGGTCCGGATCGAAGTTACCGGGCGCGTGGTCACCCGGACGATCGACGACATCGCCGCATCGGTGTACTCCTTGTCGAGCTCCACGCCTCACCTGTTCGGCGACCGGCTGGCCGCCTTCGACCGCGAACTCCGCAATCTTCTCGCCGAATCCGCCGCCGACGGGGTGTTCAGTGAGCAGATGCGCTCGATCGGGGCCGACATCTGGCGCTGACCGACGCGGCCCCACCACTCAACGCGGACGTTTCGCACCCGCGGGTGGCCAATGGACGGCCCGACAGAGGCCTGAGTCAGCTCGGCGGCCAGGTTCCCAACGGCCGGCCGAGTTCCCACTCGTGCCCGAACGGATCGATCACTCGCCCGAGGCGCCAGCCGTACTCATCGGCGACCGGTGCCGCTTCAGTTGCGCCGGCCGAGACGGCCTGCGCCAACACGCTCGAGGGATCATCCACGACCAGCAGCGTGCGGCCGGTTGCTCCGCTCAGCGACTTCGGGTTGAAGCGTCCGCTGTCCGGATCCGCCGCGGCCACCCAGAACACGGCGTCGCCGACCGCCAGTTGCGCGACGATGTCCTCCCCGTCGCCGACCTGATGGAGCACGTTCGCCCCGAACGCGGCCGTATAGAACGCGACGGCCGTTGCCGCGCCATCGACCCAGAGCTGGGGCTGAATGCTGGTCATGCTGCGACCGTAGACCATCCCGGTCGGCCTCATCGCCGGCTGGCCTCGGAGTGCCAGCGGAGCAGGTCGTCGCGCACCCGGGCGGCGTCGTCCTCGGACGCATCCTGGACGATCACCGGCACGGCGTCGATCCGCGCCAACTGGGTGAAGACGTCCGGGTAGTTCATCAGGCCGGCGCCGGCGGCGGAGTAGCCGGAAGCAACGACGTCTTTGGCCTGCACTCCGACCACCCGATCACCCAACAGGTCGATCGCCGCACCGAGGATCTGGTTCTGACTCGAGACGGTGCCCGGAGTGAGGAGGTTCGCCGGATCGAGCACGATGCCGATCGGGGCGTCGGCGCCGAGTTCGTCGAGCAAGCGGGCCGCGGTGGGTGCGTCGCAGACGACATTGGCCAACTCCGGCTCCACCCCGAGCCGGATCCCGGCCTGCCGTGCAGCATCGAGCAGCGGGTCGAGCGTGCGCCGCAGGTCGGACCAGGCTGACCGGTCGGTGTTGGCCGGATGGGCCCGCCACATGTCGTCCGGGTCGCGGGTACCGGTGCACAGCGTGACGACGTCCGCGCCGAGCTCAGGGACCAGGCCGATCAGCCGGACCGCCTGGGCGGTCTGCCAGGAGCGGAGACCGGCGTCGGGATGAATGGCGTTGAACGTGCCGGAGACGCTGGGGATGCCGAGCCCGGCCGCGTCGAACGCGCTTCGGACGCGCCCGTATCGGGCTTCGTCGACGTCGGCGGCGAGCGTCGACAGCCCGATCGCCGCGAAGTTCCAGTGGGCGAGGGTGTAACCGGCCCCGGCGACGGCCGCCGCCACCTCCTCCGGGGTGTTGCGGCGGAAGGTGCGGGCGAAGATCCCGAGCCGGCCGGCCAGGTCACCGGCGGCGTCGGTCACACCGTCACCTGCTCGCCGGTCTCGACCGCGTTCGCCGTGGCTTCGATGAGCCGCAGGGCCTGCAAGCCGTCGTTGACGTCGGGCACGGGCCGGCTGCCGTCGCGGATGGTACGGCCGAAAGCCTCGGCCTGGCGCTCGTACGCGTCCCCGTCGGTGAGTTCGGGCACCACCGTGGCGCCGTCCGCGTAGGCGTGGACGGTGGATGCCCGGCGGTAGAACGGGAAGTGCGTCTCGACCCGGACGGCCCCCCGTGCGCCGAACACCTCAATGCCCTCGCTGGACACGCCGGGCACGTCGGCAGTGATGCTCACCGTGCCGACCGCACCAGAGGTGGCGGTCAGCAGCACCTGCCAGATCTGGTCCTTGCCGTCCTCACGGTGCCGCGCGACCACCGATGCGACGTCCCCGAGCAGGAAGCGGACGGTGTCGAACACATGGGCACCGTGGGTGGCCAGCAGATAGCGCCGGCGGTCCGCCTTGAACGTGGCCTCCGCCGTGCGGGCGGTCAGATCGGCGTAGACGTGCGGGAACAGCGTGGCCTCGATGCCGGGGCGAAGGTCACCGATCCGGTACCAGGCATTGAACGAGCGGACGTCGCCGAGCCGATCGGTGATGAACTCCCTGGCGTACTGGACGCCCTGGTCGTGCCGCTTCATCGCCCCCACCTGGAGAGCCAGGCCGGTCTGATCGACCAAGTCCGACAGCGCCTCGGCTTCGGCCACGGTGGAGGCCAGCGGCTTCTCGACCAGTACGTGTTTCCCGGCCCGGAGCGCTTCGGCGGTGATCGGGTAGTGGAACCGGTCAGGGGCGGCGACGATCACGCCCTCCACCGACTCATCGGCCAGCACCTGCTCCTGGTCGGTATAGGCCGACGGTACGCCGTACCGCCGGGCCACCGACTCCGCCACCTCCGCGCTGGGATCGCTGACGGCGACCAGTCGGACGCCGTCGGCCTTCTCCAGCGCCGGCAGGTGGGCGACCTGGGCGATGCGGCCGCAGCCGATCAGGGCGACTCGGACAGGATTACTCATGCTGCCTCTCAACGAAGAGCGTGCGGGGCACGGAAACACGGTCGAGCTGATTCGAAACCATCTGGCCGCCAACCGAATCAAAACGAAAGCCCAGAGGCAAATGGAGATCCCGCCACCCATCCGAGCCGGAGCCTGGCGCCAGGCCGCCCCCGCCGTCGCCATGGCGGCCTGGGGCGGCAATCACTTCTCGCCGTTGCTGCTGATGTACCGGCAGATCGAGGGCTACAGCGCCGTCCAGGTCAACCTGTTCTTCGCCTTCTACATCCTCGGGCTGATCCCCGGATTTCTGGTCGCGGGGCCGTTCTCCGACGAACACGGCCGCAAACGGCTCGTCAGCATTGCTCTCGCGCTGGGCATCGCCGGCAGCGTCATCCTCGGCCTCGGCGGCGCCAGCACGATCGCCATGTGCCTCGGCCGGCTCGTCAGCGGTGTCAGCGTGGCCGTCGCGATGGTTGTCGGCACGAGCTGGATCAAGGAACTCTCCCAGCATGACGCCGATCCGCCGACCCGCGCCCGCCGCGCCTCCCTCACCCTCACCGCAGGCTTCGGGCTCGGCGCCGGCGTCTCCGGCGCGCTCGCCCAATGGGGGCCCACACCCACCCTGCTCCCGTACGCCGTCCAGATCGCGCTCTCACTGGCTGCCATCGCACCGCTGATCCGGGTCCCCGAGACCCGCACCGCAGACCCCACCCAGGCCCGATCGCTCGTCGGCGACCTCAGACTTCCGCCCCGCGGCCGCCGGCGCTTCCTCGGTGTCGTCCTCCCGATGGCCCCGTGGGTGTTCTCCGCTCCTGCGCTCGCCTTCGTCGTCGGCCCGGCGCTGGTCGCCGGACGGGTCGGGTCGTACAGCGTCGGGTTCGCGGCCCTCGCCGCGGTGGTCACCCTGGCCTTCGGAGCGGCCGTGCAGCCCCTGGTCCCCCGCATCGCCCGCCAGACCGGCGAACGTCAGGGCGTCGTCGGGCTGCTCGTCGCCAGCGCGGGCACCGCGGTCCTGGCGGTCAACGCCCAGCTCGGTTCCCCGGCGCTAGCCGTGGCCGCCGCCGTCCTGCTGGGAATCGCGTACGGGATCTGTATTGTCGCCGGTCTGGTCGAAGTCCAGGCCATGGCCGATCCACACAGCCTCGCCGGCCTCACCGGCATCTACTACTCCCTCACCTATCTCGGCTTCACCCTGCCGGTGATCCTCGCCGAACTCGCTCACGTCGTCCCATACGGCTATCTACTGGCTGTCCTGGCTGCCATCTGCCTGGGCTGCGCGGTGATCGTCGGTCACAATCTCAAGATCCCGTCCGGCCAGGCGGTCCGAGGTCGGTCTCAGTAGGCACCTTCGCGGACCAGGACGGTGCGCACGGTCTTGACCAGGATCGCGAGGTCGAGAGCCAGCTTCCAGTTGTTGACGTACTGCACGTCGAGACGGACCCGCTCGTCATAGCCGGTCTCGCTGCGACCTGAGACCTGCCAGAGGCCGGTGATGCCGGGCTTGACCGAGAGGTAGGTCGCCCCTTGCTTGCCGTAGCGCTCGAGCTCCGGTGTGATGATCGGTCGCGGACCGACCAGGCTCAGCTCGCCGCGGAGCGCGTTGACGAGCTGGGGCAGCTCGTCGAGGCTGCTCTTGCGCAGAAAGAGGCCAAGGCCGGACACGCGGGGATCGTCGGCGACCTTCTGCTCGAGCTCGAACTCGGCGCACAGGTCGGGGCGGCCCATCGCCTGGAAGGCTTCGACGGCGGTCTGGTATGGCCGGTTCGGGCCGGTGGAGTACTGCCACTTCATCGAGCGGAACTTCAGCACGCCGATGGCCCGACCTGCTCGCCCGACCCGGTTCTGCTTGTAGAAGACCGGGCCGGCCGGATCGCTGATCTTGATCAGTGCGGCGACCGCGAGGAACACCGGAGCCAGCACGAGCAAAGCGAACGCGGCGCCGACTACGTCCATCATTCTCTTCAGGAAGGCGCCGACCTGGGGGCTGGCCATGGGGTTGAGGGTGCTGATGCTCATCGTGATCTCCGGGGGACTCATGTCGGCCTCATTGGCGCGACATGATGAGGTTGACGCTTCAACCTCTTTGCGGGATCAGGTGCGTATTGCGGCGTTCTCAGGACCTGACAAACCTTCTGCGCAGCGCTTTTGACGAAAACCTGAGGCCGCCCAGAAGGTGGAGCGAATCTTGAGCGGCCGGCAACCTGCTGCGGATTTGCTTGCCCGCCGCTAGGCGAATTCGGTCAATTGCGGGCCCGGGTGTCGATTTCGGGTCGGCCCAGACGTAGTCCAGGTGAACGTCATCATCGTCGGTCCGCATCGGCTGGCCGACCAGACAAAGGAGGATTCATGACGAAATTCGTGTACCTGTTCACCGGCGGGCAGATGGCCGAGACCCCCGAGGCTCAAGAGGAGTCGATGCGGGTCTGGGGCGCCTGGTTCGGCGGTCTCGGCGACTCCGTCGTCGACATGGGCAACCCGTTCGGCGCGGGGATCGACGGTCACGGCCGACGGCGCGACCACGGGCGGCGCATCGAAGCTCGGCGGCTACTCGATCGTCGAGGCCGCTTCGCTCGACGACGCGGCGGCCAAGGCCGGCGGATGCCCGGTACTGGCCGACGGTGGCAGCGTTGAGGTCTACGAAGCCATCCCGATGTGATTCCCGGCCAGGCTGACCTCTCGAAGCCCGGCTCGCCGACGCACCAGCCGCGCCGGCAGCCGGGCGCCAAACGGACAGCCTCCGGCGCGCGACGCGTCGTTGGCCGCCCTGACCCGAGCCGGGCGACCCTGACGGCACCATGAGCGACCACCCCAGCAGCCCCCGGGCTGCTATCTCGGGGGATGCTGAACCGCGGCTAGCTGCGGTACGACGACCAGCGGTGATTGCGTATGTTCCAGCACCGCCCTGGCCACCGACCGGGTCCAGGAGCCGAGCCGCGGCGGTGCGGACGGCCGACGACGACCATGGCCGCCGAGATCGACTGATCGATGATGGCGTCCTTCGGTTCCCCCGGCAGGAAGAGCGCCCGGACGGCGACGTCGGGATGGTCCTGCTCGTGCCCGGCCAGGACTTCCGCAATGCTGGCCCGTTTGCCCTGGTCAGAGCCGGCGTCGCGGAGCGCGTAGCAATGGAGGGCGGTCACCCCGCACCGGCGGAGCTCCGCCTCAGCGAAGGCGAAGTCGAGTGCCGCCGTGGCTGCGGTCTCGCCGTCGACTGCCACGACGACGGGCCGGGTATCGACCGCCGTACGGCTCCAGGCGCCGGGGACGACCACCACCGGGCATCGGGCTTGGGCGGCTACCGGAGAGGCGACCGGGCCGGTCAACAGGCGATCGAAGGTGCTGAAGTGATGGGCGCCGAGGACGACGAGGGCCGCGGTCTCCGACGCCCGGCGCAGCATCACGACCGGCGAGGCGAGTTCGATCAGCGTGTCCACCTTCATCGAGACAGGCACGGCCAGTTGCGAGACGAGATCACTGACCACTCGTTCGGCGGCATCTTGGGTGACCGCGAGGGAGTCCGCCGTGAGCTCGGGATTCATCATCGGGATCTGGTAACCGCAGACCAGCAACAAGTCGACCTGGCGCAGCCGCGCGGCATCGACCGCCCACCGGGCGGCGTCAACCGATTCCGGTCGTGCCGTCAACCCCGAGCGACGATCCTTCGGGCACTGACTGCGGTCATGGCTCCTCCTGGCCGATCGGCGGAATGACCACACACCAGTCTGCCCGCATCTGGGCATCAGCGGGCTGCGGTCACGGCCGGCACGTCGGCCGGTCGAGCGTTGATCTCGTCCTCGGTCGACGAGTTATGCCGCTCCGCTCCGCCTGCCGAAGGACTCAGCCACGAGTCGTGGGTCGTGCGCCACGTATCTCCCGCCTTTCGTGAGTCCTCCTTCCACCCGACAGCCACATCCAGGTGGACCGACGAGGGAGAGATCATGTCGAGCAACGACGAGGGCAACGGCCCAGTAGGCGACGCAGTGAACGGCGACGCGGGAGATTCGGGAGCAGCAGGCGACCCACAGGCGATCGGGAGATTCGGCGACCTTGGGGCTGACGGTCAAATCGGCATCCTCGGCGAGGAGGCCCACATGGGCCAGATCGGCCAGGACGGCCATCTCGCCGACATTGGCAACATCGGGAACATCGGCGACATCGCCCAGATCGGCGACATCGGAGACATCGGGAACATCGGCGACATCGCCCAGGTCGGACACATCGGCGACCTCGCCGAGGTCGGACACATCGGCGAGATCGCCCACCTCGGACACAACGGGCACATCGGAGACATCGGCGACATCGCAGTGACACATCGGGACACATCGGCGAAATCGCCCACCTCGGACACAACGGGCACATCGGCGACATCGCCCAGATCGGTCACCTGGCCGAGGTCGGCCACGTTGCGCAGATCGGCCAGATCGCCCAGATTGGACAGGGCGCCGACATCGGCGACATTGCCACAAACGCGCAGATCGGCATCCTGGCCGAGGAGGGCCACATCGGCCATGCCGGTGTCCTGGGTCGAGGCGGAGTGAAGGAAGAAGGTGCTGAAGGGTGTCCAGGAGATCGAGCTCAACCTGGCGCTGAGTGTCGAGGACCTGGTCGCCGAACGGGACCGCCTCGTGCAGCGGCTCGCTGCGGTCACCCAGTTGGAGCAGGTCAAGCGCCAGAGCCAGGGCTGATCAGTCATGCTGGCCTGGGTCATCTGCTGCCGTGCTCGCGGCGTGGTTCGTGCTCAGCGCGGTCGGCCAGATCCGGCGGCCGCTGCCGTTGCGGGTACGCCGCCACGACTGGTTCGGCTTCCTGCCGCGGTGGAACTTCTTCGCACCGCATCCCATCGTCGGCGACGTGATGGTCGAATACCGCAGCGCCACCGACTCCGGCTGGCAGCGGCTGAAGGTGCCGGAGAACCGCTGGTTCGATGTCGCTGTGGCCGCGATATCGGCGCAGCCGTAAGGCGCTGGTCGATTCGGCCAACCAGACCCTCACCGTCTATCGCCTGCACTCCGATGAACCGGGGGACGTCGCGCTGTCTATCCCGTATCTGCTGCTCTTGGGCCGGGCCTCGCGCGAGGTCCGGGCGGTGGGCGGTCGTTCCGTCCAGTTCCGCATACTCCACGTCAGCTACACGGCGCATGGCCGGACCGCGGTCGTCATGTTCCGCTCCGCCATCCACGCGGTCCGGCCGGTGACCGGCGCACGCTCAGTGACGACAGGACTGGCCTCGTGATTAACCTTGATCTCGAAGGTGTTGTCGGACAGATCTGGAGGGGGTTCGACCCGACCCGGTTCGGTCTCGACAGTGCGGGTGCCCTTGACCTGATGACCCGGCTGGTCTGCGTACCCCTGATCCTGGGTGGGCTCGAGCAGGTCTGGCTTCGCCGCGAGCTCGGTCGCGGTGGCCTCCTCGACTGGCACCTGACTTCCATGCATGTGGCCACCCGACCTCTTGATCGGATCCTGCGTTCGCGCGTCGCCCACGGTCTCCTGACTCCACGGGGGACCATCGGTCTGGGACTGCTGCTCGCCGTCAGCGCATCCGCGCTGGCCGTGTTTCCACGTCTCGCGCCCCTCGCCGTGGTCGCCCTGCTCGCGCATGTGACCCTGGGTAAACGGCACCACCAGTCGGTGGAGGGTTCCGACGACATGATCATGGTCCTGCTGGGAGTGACCGTGCTCCGAGGGCTCTCAGCAGACCCGCTCGTTCAGCATGTCGCGATGGCGTTCGTCGCAGCACAGATCTGCCTGTCCTACCTGACTGCGGGGCTGTCCAAGACCCAAGGCCGCGAGTGGTGGTCCGGCGCGGCGATGCCGCGGACCATGAGCACCGAGTACTTCGGGCACCGACCCACCGCCAAGATCTTGTGGCGATTCCGGTCCGCCGCCATCGGGTTGTCATGGGTGACGTTCCTGTGGGAGTCCACCTTCGTCCTGGCCATCGTCGCCCCACCCCGGGTAGCGCTGGCCGCAGTGTCTGTCGCCCTTGGCTTTCACCTCGGATGCGCGGTCACCATGCACCTGGGCGCCTTCACCTGGGCCTTCGCCGCCACATATCCGTGCTTCCTCGTTGCCAACGCCGCGATCGTCGACTCGGTCCCGGCCATTGGAAGGCTGGCCATCGGTCTCGGTGCGTTGGTCACAATCGCCGGCGTCGGCGGGTTCTTCGCCGGGCAGGCGATGGCCGGGCCGGTCCGGGTGCCGGTGGCGTCCCCACGGACGCCCTCGGCTACTGCGTCGGTGACGCCGCCGGCGACCAGAACGGCCGCGCTGACGACATGACCTGGCGCGGGTCAGGCCTGGTCACCGCGCTTGACGGCGGAACAGCCATCCCGATCCGGCCTTTAGCCCCACGCCCTCGCTAGACCTTCCAGTCGGCGGGAAGTCCGACCGGCCCCGGGGGTAGCGTGCTCGCATGCGATCCACGGTGCGGCGACTGATCGGTTCCCTCCTGCTGACGAGCCTGTTGGTCGGCGTTCCGGCCACCGCGGTCGCGGAACGGGCCGGGATCGTCCCCGGGTGCGGCGAGGCCGCTGCCGCTGGGCCCACGGGGATTGACCGAGGAGCGGACCCAGACTGTCCTCCAGCCCGGCGTCACGTTGACCTCGATCGTCAGGGGATCGCCGGACGCCGCAGATTTCTGGACCGTTGAGATCAGCGTCACGCCCGGGGGCACGCCGGATCCCGACACGCCCGCGACGGTGCTGTTCGATCGGGCCGCTGCCGAGACCCTGGCGGGCACAGTTCGGGCCGCCGGCTTCACTCCCCGAGTGGAAGAGGTGACCGCTCCGGCGACGGCTGACTACCATCCCGGCAGCCTCGGCTGGCGGGTCCGCGTCGGGAACCTGGCCAGCAAGGCCGAGGCCGACGCAATGCGGGCCGATCTGCTGGCGGCCGGTTTCACCGGCTCCAGCCGGTTCACCGGCTGGGACGGCTCGTCCACCGACCGCGGGCCCTGGCACTTGCAGGTGCTGACCATCGACCCGCGGGCGTTCTCCGGGCGACTGCTCGCCTCGTACGGCCCCAACATCGAGGAACGCGAGACCACCAGCGAGCTCAGCCGGACGCCGGAGCGACCGCGGCCGTCAACGCCGGCTACTTCGTCCTCGACCCGCGCTCCGGTGCACCGGGCGACCCGGCCGGCGTCGGCGTGTACGGGGGTCGGTTGCTCAGCGAGACGATCAACTCGCGCCCGGCGCTGGTGCTGCGCGACGACGCCCGGCGCACCCGCGTGGAGCGGCTGCGCTGGGTGGGCATGGTGCGGGGCCGGACCGGTCAGCTACGGCTCGACGGGATCGACCGGGTGCCGGGGCTGATCCGCAACTGCGGCGGCCGCGACGACCAACCGACGAACCGGCCCCTGCACGACTACACCTGCACCGACGACGGCGAACTGATCGCGTTCACTCCGCAGTTCGGGGTGAAGACGCCCGCCGGAGACGGACTCGAAGCGGTCCTCGACCAGCATGCCCGAGTCGTCTCACTGCGCTCCCCACGCGGCGGGACGCTGCGGTCGGGTTACCGGTCGGTCCAGGCGACCGGGGACCAGATCGTCCGCCTGCAACGGGCCGCGGTCATCGGAGCCCGTCTCAAGGTGACCACTCGACTGATCAGCGGCCACGATCGCCTGGTCCGCCCGTCGGCCGCGACGTCGATCGTCAACGGCGGGCCGGTGCTCGTCCGGAACGGGCGGGTGCATGTCACCCCCCGGCGCGACGGATTCGTCCGTCCGGATGAGCCGAGCTTCTATTACGGCTTCAGCGCGGAACGCAACCCGCGGACGTTTGCCGGGGTCGACCGGCGCGGGCGGACCATTCTGGCCACCGCGGATGGCCGGAGCACCGACAGCCTCGGACTCAGCATCACCGAGACCGGCGACGTCGCCCGGGCACTGGGGATCGTCGACGGTCTCAACCTCGACGGCGGCGGCTCGACCACGGCGGTCGTGGGCGGCCAGGTGGTCAATCAGCCCTCGGATGCGACCGGGGAGCGCCCGGTCGGCGACGCGCTGCTGGTGCTTCCGCGCTAGTGCGTTCGCACTAACCCGAGGTACGCCGGTCAGCGAGGAAGATCGCCGCCATGTCCAGGTCGCCGTGACCGGCGGCGGCGGCTTCCTCCAGCCGCTTCCCGGCGACCGCGGCGAAGTCCATGTCGACGCCCGCCGAGTGCGCTGCCGCCAGGATCAGACCGGCGTCCTTGGCCGCCCCGTCGACGCTGAACGCGACGTCGTACTGGCTCTCGATCATCGCGGTGCCCTTGAGCTTCACGTACGGGGCATCCATCGCGCCGCCCTCGATGGCCCGCAGGAACAGCCGCGGGTCGAGGCCAAGGGCCTGAGCCAGCGTCACCGACTCCGCGATCCCCTCCAGCACCGACAGCACCCAGGCGTTCGCGACCAGCTTGAGTCGGCTGCCCGCGCCGGCCTCGCCCACCCACAGCGTCCGGCCGCCCACCGCGTCGAACAGGGGCGCGCATCGGTCCCTGACCCGATCCGGGCCCGAGGCGAGGACCGACAGCGCGCCGTCTTCGGCCTGCTTCTTACTCCCCAGCACCGGGGCGTCGACAAAGGTCAGACCGAGACCTTCCGCCAGCTCGGCCAGGCGATCGCAACCGTCGACGCCGACGGTACTCATCTGCACCCAGATCGCGTCGCCACTCAGGCCGGTGGTCAGCGGTCCGACGACGTCGGCGATCGAGTCGGCGTCGAAGAGCATCGTCACGATCAGGTCAGCGCCCAGCACCGCATCGGCCGGATCCGCGGCGACGTACGCGCCGAGCTCGGTGAGACCCGCGGCCTTGTCCCGGGTGCGGTTCCAGATCCGGAGGTCGAGCCCCGCACGGAGGATGTTGCGGGCCATGCCCTGACCCATCGTTCCCAGACCAAGAAGCGCGATCGTCGTCACGGGTGGAGTATGTCAGTGCCGCCGTGACCCGGCTCAGGACACGTCGAGTTGGACGTGCGGGCGGGACTCCCACAGCGCCCAGTCGCCGCTGACCCGGGCCGCCGCCTCGAGCAGCAGCGGGAGATACACGTCGAGCAGGTGCTCGGTCGAAGTCTCGGCGGCGTGCACGGTGACGTTCATGGCGGCGCGGACGGCGCCAGTCCCGTCACGTACCGGGGCGGCCACCGAGCGAACGCCCGGGGCGAGTTCCTCGTCGGCCAACGCCCAGCCCTGAGCCCGGACCCGGGTCAGCTCCCGGCGCAGCTCGGCGACCGGCCGCTCGGGTACCGGGGGCAGGCCGGAGCGGCTCGGCTCCGCCAGGGCTGCCGTCGCGGCCGCCTCACCGAGCGCGGCCAGCAGCACCTTGCCCTGCGAGGTCCGGGCCGCCGGGAAGCGGGTGCCGATGTCCACCCGGAGCGCGATGATCTTGGGCACCGAGACCCGGGCGACGTAGACGATGTCGGAGCCGTCGAGCTGGGCCATCGACGAGGACTCACCCGTCCGCCCGACCAATGCCTCGAGGTGCGGCCGGGCGATCGTCCAAAGCCCGAGCGAGGACGTGTAGGCGATTCCCAGGCTGAACACCTTCGGCGTGAGCGCGAACCTGTTGTCGCTGATCCGGACG
This sequence comes from uncultured Actinomycetota bacterium, assembly GCA_963723815.1. Taxonomy (GTDB): domain Bacteria; phylum Actinomycetota; class Actinomycetes; order Propionibacteriales; family Propionibacteriaceae; genus Microlunatus. The sequence continues at coordinate 38,468 of CAVRSH010000050.1, forward strand.
TAGCCGAGTTCGGCCAGGGTGAGCAGCAGTCGGCGGGCGGTCGGCCGGGCCAAGCCGGCCGCGACGGCGACCTCACTCAGCGTCATGGCGGGATGGTCGGCGTCGAAACAGGTCAGGACGTCGAGCCCGCGGGCCAGCGCTTCGACGAAGTCGGGTCCGGTGCCGCGTCCGGCCATCTCAGCTCGACGCCGCTTCTCCGAAGATCGACTCCCGGGCCTCCCGGGTCGCCGCGGTGCGGAACTCGGTGTAGGTGTACGGGTTGTCCAGCACCTTGTCGTCCGACGGCAGGTCCGGGTGCATGCCCGCCTGCCAGACGTCCTCGCCCAGCGTCGACCGCAGGTACTCCACGGTCGACTCCACCGCGCTACGCGCCTTGGCGAGGTCGACGCCGACCAGTTTGTGGTCACGCTTGACGATCCGGCCGTCGATGATCACGGTGTCGACGTCGGCCCGCTGAGCCTGGAATGTCACGTGCCCGTACGGGTTGAGCAGCGGAAAGGAGACCGGTGAGTCGTCGTTCTTGATCAGGATCAGGTCGGCCTTCTTGCCCGGCTCGAGGCTGCCGAGGTCGTCGCGTCTGAGCACCTTGGCCCCGCCACGGGTCGCCCAGTCGACGACGTGCTCGGCGCGCAGGTGGGCGGACGTGACCGTGTCGCCGGCGACGTGGGCCTCGAGGTGCTCACGGGCGCGGTCGGCGCCGAGGGTGGCCCGCATCGCCGAGAACAGGTCGCCACTCCACCAGACGCTGGTGTCCATGGAGATCGAGACCGGAATGTCGTAGCGGCGCACCTGCCAGGTGGGCGGGTACCCCTGGCCGGCGCTCTGCTCCGACTCGGTGGACACCGAGATTGAGCCGCCGCTGGCCGCGATCCGGAGATACGAGTCCTCGCTCAGGGTGGCGGCATGGACGTAGACCGTCTCCGACGTGGCGAAGCCGTTGTCATGCATCAGGCGGATGCCGTCGTCATTGGTGGCTCCCCAGACACCGGCATGGGTGGTCACGGGCAGCCCGAGGTCGCGGGCCACAGCGAACGCCGCCCGCTCCGGGAACGACGGATCGCCGGTGACGTCGAAAGCCAGTTGGACGCCCAACCGGTCGTCGGCCCGGTCCTTGCGATCCTCCAGGAACCGGCGGACCTCGGGTAGCGCCGTCCACTCCCAGGGAGCGGCCTGGATGTTGCCGTACGCCAGCACGAACCGGGCCGGGATCACCTGCAACGCTTCGACGGCCGCAGCAGCATGCTCGACCGTCTGGAGTCCGTGCGACCAGTCGACGGTGGTGGTGACGCCCGCGTCGATCGCCTCGATCGCACCCAGCAGGTTTCCCGCGTAGATGTCCTCCGGCCGGAACTTGCGGCCGTGCTCGAGGTAGTACCAGACGAAGTACTGGGTCAGCGTCCAGTCGGCACCGTAGCCGCGCATCGCGGTCTGCCAGAGATGGCGGTGGGTGTCGATCATGCCCGGCATCACGATGCCGCCGCCGGCGTCGATCTCCTCCGCTCCGGGTGGGGCCTCCAGCCCGGTGCCGACCGCAACGATCCGATCGTCGACCACGAGCACATCGGCGTCCACCAGGACCTGATGGGCAGCGTCCATCGGGAGCACCGTGCCGTGCCGCAGGACGATCGCCGACCCCGAGCTTTCCTCGGCCATATCTCCTCCTCGAGATGTGCGGACGAATGTCCGCATGACGGTCAACGCCGGTGGTCCCACTCTCGGACAGGTCGGCAGCAGTGTCAATGCCTCAACTGGTTGACAGCTCGGAAGGTCCGGAGACAGACTTCAAGAAATCGGACGCATGTCCGTGCAACGGACAACTGTGAGGTGACCGGTGACAGAGGCGAAGGGTGGCGGTCCCCTGGCCGGCCTGCTCGTCGCCGACTTCTCCCGCATTCTGGCCGGTCCGTACGCCACCATGCTGCTGGCCGATCTCGGCGCGGACGTGATCAAGGTCGAGGGCCCCAAAGGGGACGACACGCGCACCTGGCGGCCGCCGGTCCGGGGCGAGACCGCGACCTACTACCTCGGGGTCAACCGCAACAAGCGCTCGATCGTCCTCGATTTCGCCGATCCGGCCGATGCCGTGCTCGCCCGCGAACTCGCCCACCGGGCGGATGTGGTGATCGAGAACTTCCGGCCGGGCGGACTGGCCCGCTTCGGCCTCGACTACGAGACCGTCGCGCAGCGCAATCCCAAGATCATCTATGCCTCGATCAGCGGCTTCGGGACCACGCCGAAGGGTGCGGCGCTGCCCGGCTACGACCTGATCGTGCAGGCCATCTCCGGTCTGATGAGCCTCACCGGTGATCCGGACGGGCCGCCGTACCGGGCCGGGATCTCGGTGTTCGACGTGATGGCCGGGCTGCACGCGACCATCGGTCTGCTGTCCGCGCTGCACGAGCGGCACGAGACCGGCCGCGGCCAGCACGTCGAGGTGAACCTGCTCTCGTCCGCGCTCTCCGGCCTGGTCAACCACTCCAGCGCATATGTCGCCGGCGGCGTCGTGCCGTTCCGGATGGGCAACAGCCACCCGAGCCTGTTCCCGTACGAGCCGCTCCCCTGCGCCGACGGCGAATTGATCATCACCGCCGGCAACGACGGCCAGTTCCGCAAGCTGTGCGAGGTCCTGGAGCTGCCCGGACTCGCCGAGGATCCGCGCTTCGCCCACAACCAGGACCGGACAGCCAACCGTGATCAACTCCGGCCGTTGCTGGTCGACCGGCTGAAGACCCGGACCAAGCAGGAGTGGTTCTTGCGACATCATCGCCGCCGGGGTGCCGTGCGGCCCGATCAACACCATCGACGCCGGCGTGGCTTTCGCGGCGGAGATCGGGCTCGACCCGGTCATCGAGGTCGGCCCGCCCGGGTCGGCCGTGCCGTCGGTCCGCAATCCGATCACCCTGTCCGAGTCGCCGGTCGACTATCGCTATCCGCCGCCCGGCCTCGACGAGCACGGGGCTGAGATCCGGGCCTGGCTGGAGGATGCGACATGACGTGAGTTCCCCACCTCGCTGGGCACCTCCGACGCCGACCACATCCGGCTGCTCGGCCTGGATCTGGCCGAGGACCTGATGGGCCAGGTGGGTTTCGGCGAACTGGCGTTCTGGCTGGTCGCCCTCCGCCGGCCGACCCCGTCGGAGGTCCGGGTCTTCGAGGCCGTGCTGGTCGCGCTTGCTGATCATGGATTCACCCCGACCGCGATCGCCGCCCGGCTGACCTACCTGTCCGCGCCGGATTCGCTGCAGGGCGCGCTGGCCGCCGGGCTGCTGGGTGGCGGTTCCCGGTTCCTGGGGGTGACCGAGGATTGCGGGAGGTATCTGCACCAGGCCTTGGCCGGACGCGAAGATGATCTTCCCGCCACGACGCCGACTGGGATGCGCTCGCGCTGGAGACGGTGCGGGCGACCCGAGCGGCGGGTACGTTTCGTTCCCGGGCTCGGCCATCCGGTGCACAAGATCGAGGACCCGCGCACGCCGGTGTTGATCAAGATCGCGACGAGGAGGATCTCCGCGGGCCGCACCTGCAGCTGTTCGAGGCGATCGGCCGCGTCCATGATCAAGTTCTCGGTCGTCGGTTGCCGCTGAACGGGGCCGGGGTCTGCGGTGCGGCGCTTGCTGATCTTGGTTTGCCGGTCGAGCTGCTGCGCGGCTTCGCCCTGCTGGCCCGGGCGGCCGGGCTGCTGGGCCAACTGGCCGAGGAGCGGCGCCGTCCGATCGGCATGGACATCTATCGCACCGTCGACGGCAACGCGACCTACGTCGACCCGAGTCAGCCGGAGACCTGAGGAGAACCCATGGCCACCATCGCGGCGGTGATCGCCTCGACCCACCACCCGTTCTACTACCGGGCGAGCACCGCGACCGGCGCCGACCGGCCGCCGTTCGCCGACGAGTGGGTGGAGAAGATCGAGCGCTTCCGGGAGACGCTGACCCGGGCCCGGCCGGACGTCCTGGTGATGGTGGGCAGTGATCATTTCCACCAGTTCTGGCTGGACAACATGCCGCAGTTCCTGGTCGGCAAGGCCCCGTTCTTCGACGGCAACTTCTACAACGAGGAACGCGAGTTCGGCCTGCCGCGGCTGACCCTGCGTGGGCAGGAGGACCTGGCCACCCACATCCTGCGCAACGGACTCGACAAGAACTTCGACCTGGCGTTCAGCAACGAGTTGCGGATCGACCACAGCATCACCTGCCCGATCATCACCCTGCGGCCGCAGGCGGACCTGCCGATCGTGCCGATCTACACCAACATCTTCGCTCCGCCGATGCCCCAGCCGCGACGCTTCGTCGAGCTCGGCCGGGCCATTCGGGAGCTGGTCGAGAGCTGGCCGTCGGACCTGCGGGTGGCGATCATCGGCACCGGGCACCTCTCGCTGGAACTCGGCGGGCCGCGCCAGTTCGGCCCACACGGACCCGACCCGGACTTCGACCGCAAGGCCGTGGAGTGGATCGCGACGAGCGACCTCAACGGTTGCCTGGCCGAGGTGACCCTGGACAGCCTGCACGCCCCCGGCAACGCGACCCACGGGTTCATGGACTTCATGCTGATGATGGGCGTGGCCGGCGAGGGAGTCACGGCTGATCATGTCGACACCCTGGACCTCTTCCACACCATGGAGGCCTATTTCACGTGGTATGGGAAACCGGAGCAGGGGCGATGAGCAAGTACCTGCTGAACAAGTTCCTTTACACCGATCGACCGCGACGCCGTGCTGATCGAGCGCTACCGCGACGATCCGTCGGGCACCGTGACCTGGTGGGAACAGGAGATGGCGAACAAGATCTTGAACTGCACCGATGACGAACGCAGCACCTGGCTGGCCTTCGACGACGAGGAGCGGCGGGCGCTGCGCGAACATGATCATGTCGCACTGTTCCAGATGGGTGCGCACCCGTTCCTGACCTTGACGCTGTTCATCGCGCTGTTCGAACGTGATCATGGTCCGCTGGAGTACCAGATCGCGTACGCCCGGGCGATGGACCACCTGCACCTGCCCTACCCCGACATCGCCACCTGATCATGCGAGCCGCCCTGCTGCGCGCCCACGGCGCGACGGTCGAGTTGGCTGAGCGTCCCGATCCTGAGCCCGGGCCGGACGAGACGCTCGTCGAGGTCAGCGCGGCGCCCATCGTCCCGCTCGACCTGCTGTGCGCCAGCGGGACCTCCTACTTCGGCCAGCAACCGCTGCCGTACGTCCCCGGTGTCCAGGGCGTCGGGGTGGTCCGGACCTCGCCCGACCTGTCCACCGGCCAGCGTGTCTGGTTCGCGACCTCGGCCGGGATGGGGCCCGTCGACGGCAGCCTGGCCGAGCGGTGCACGGTCGGGCATGCGGACCTGGTGCCGATCTCCGCCGACGTTTCCGACGGGGCGGTGGCCGCGCTCGGCACGTCCGGGATCGCGGCCTGGATGTCGCTCACCTGGCGCGCCGGCCTGCAGTCCGGCGAACGGGTGGTCGTGCTCGGGGCTAGCGGCGCGGTCGGCCAGGTCGCGCTGGCGGTGGCGAAACACCTGGGCGCCGCCAAGGTGGTCGCGGTCTGCCGGTCGGAACGGTCAGCCGGAAAGGTCCGGGCGGCGGGCGCGGACGAGGTCGTGGTGCTGAACCCGAACGAGGGCCGCGCGCCCCTGACGGCCCGGCTGACCGAGGCGGCCGGCGGACCGGTGAACGTGGTGATCGACCCGGTGTTCGGCGCACCCGCCGCGGCGGCGGCCATGGCTCTCGCCCCGTGGGGGCGGCTGGTCAACATCGGGGGGGCGGCCGACGACGTAGCCGAGTTCTCCTCCGCCGTGCTCCGCGGCCGCACCATCGGCATCCTCGGCTACACGAACAACGCGATCTCCCCGGAGCAGCGAGCGGAGGCCCTGACGCAGGTGCTCGCTCTCGCCGCCGGCGGGGAGGTGGCCGTGGAGCACCGGGTGCTGCCGCTCGCCGACTGCGGCCGGGCCTGGGCGCTGGCCGGCCAGTCCGGGCCCCGGATCGTCGTCGCGATCGACTAGCGCAGCTCAGCCGAGTCCGGCGGATCGGGCGCGGACGATCGCCTCGCCTCGGCTCTCGACCTGGAGCTTGGCGAAGATGCTGGAGATGTGGTTGCTGATCGTGTTGAGCGACAGCCCCAGCCGGGTCGCGATCACCGGGTTGGGCAGACCGGCGGCGATCAGTTCGAGGACCTCCCGCTCGCGCGGGGTCAGCTCCCCGAACGCCGGTTCCGCCGGCTTGGCGGTGATCAGCTTCAGGGCACGGCGCGCCAGGCCCGGGCCGAAGATGGCCTCGCCGGCGGCGACGGAGACGATGGCCCGCATGATCTCGTCGGCGCTGGCGCCCTTCAGGACGTAGCCGAGGGCGCCGGCCCGGATGGCCGCGAGCACTGAGTCGTCGTCGTCGAACATGGTGAGCATCAAGATGTTGACGCTCGGTGCCGCTTTGGTCACCCGTCGGGCGACCTCGATCCCATTGAGGTCGGGCAGGCCGATGTCCAGCACGAGAACATCGGGCCGCAGGGTCACCGTCTCCCGGAGAGCCGCCGTTCCGGTGCCGGCCACCGCGGCCACCTCGTACCCATCCACTGACGACAGCAGGGCCTGAAGGCCTTCCCGCACCATCGAGTGGTCGTCGGCGATGACGACCCGGACACTCATCGGGCCCCCAGCGGGATCGCCACGGCGACATGACCACCGGAGGCGCCGGGACCGGCCGTCAGTCGCCCACCGAGCAGCGCGGCTCGCTCACTCATCGAGTTCAGGCCAACGCCGGCCGGCCAAGGCGCGGTGGCCGGTCCGTTGTCGTCGATCTCCATCCGGAGCTCTCCGTCGTGGACCGCGATCACCAGGGTCGCCAGGGTCGCCCGGGCGTGTCGGATCACGTTGGTCAGCGACTCGGTGGCGATCCGGTAGGCAGCCACCTCGACCGCGGCCGGTAGCGGCTCGATCGATGCGGGCGCCTGGACCGTCAGGTGCAGTCCCGACCCGTCGGGGGCTCCGACCGAGTCGGCGTACTCGCGCAACGCACCCACCAGCCCCAGCCCGTCGAGGACCGGAGGCCGCAGGTCGTAGATCAATCGGCGAATGTCCTCGATCGCCGCTGCCGTGTCGCGCTCGAGCTGGGTCAGGAGCTCGCTGGTCCGGACCGGGTCGGTGGCGGCGAACCGCCGGGCGGCACCGGCCTTGAGCATGACACCGGTGAGCTGGGGACCCAGGCCGTCGTGCAGGTCACGACGGAGTCGGCGCCGTTCCTCCTCCTGCGCGGCCACCACCCCGGCCCGCGACGCCTGCACCTCATCGGCCAACACGGTCGCTCGGACGGCGACCGCCAGCAGATTCCCGAGCTGGTCGAGAACCCGCTCGTCCGCCGCTGCGATGCGTCGCTCGCCCGCCCGGCAGCCCGTGACGAGCTCACCGATGCTTTCCCCACCCAGCCGCAGATCGGTCCGATGACACGGCGCCGGGAGAGTTCCGACCGAGGCCAGCACCCGACCGTCGACGCGAATCTCCGCGGCCGGGAACCGCAGCGCCTCGCACAGGGCCCGCAGGGCCGACTGCAGGCCCTGACCGGTCACGTCCAGATCGCCGAGGTGCTGGCCGACCTGCGCCAGCGCCTGGACAGGATCGTCGCGTGAGCCGTAGAACAGGCGATCCACCCGGCGCTGCAGCCACCGGCGGGCGGGGTTGAACGCAACTGCGAGACCAAGGACGACCAGGACAGACCCGTTGACCGGACCTCGCTGGTCGACCACCGCGAGCCCGACGAAGCGCTGGAGCACAGCCACCAGGCCGAGGTAGGCCGTGATCACCAGACCGGACAGCAACAGGTACAGGACGAATCGGGAGACGACCAACCGGATGTCCAGCAGTTGGTAGCGCAACACGGCGACGGTGATCGACAACGGGACCAGGCAGACCGCGAACAGCGACAGCGGCGTCTGCTTCCCCACCAGGTCGGGAACCGTGAACGCGATGATGAGTACGCCGACGGCCAGCAGCAGCCACAGCAACTGGCGACGGGTTCGCTCGTCGCCTCGCCAGAACCGGATCGCCAACGACACCACGGCAGCAGCGAACACCAGGTCGTTCAGCACGGCCGTGAGAACGCCGACCCAGACCACGGTGCCGAACGCGGGCCAGATCAGGTAGGACCGGACCCCGAGGTCGGCGGCCAGGTTGTCCGTGCCGAACAGGGCCTGACCGGCGAACAGTGACGTACCGAGGACGGCCGGGACCAGAACCCACCGCCAGCGCGGGCTGACGAAATGTCCGTCGGGAAAGAGGAGCAGCGCCATCGGCAGCAGGCCGGCGATGGCCCACGGCCACGAGACGTTCGCCCAGGTGCCGACCAGCCGCCAGAACGGTCGCACATCACCGGGGTGGGAACCCCAGGCGAGCAGCGCGAACGCCGCCGCCGAGCCGGCGTAGCAGATCCCGCCGGCCAGCAGCAGCCAGCCGATCGGGTTTCGCGGTCGCTGCCAGCCGATCGGCCAACCCGCGACCGCGAGGGACGCGCCGATGACGGCGTTGGTCACCACGAAGTGATCAAGGAAATAGCCCCAGCCATGCCCTGACGCGACGCCGGCGGTCACCGCCGTGAACACCTCCGGCGGCCGCGACGGCGAGCAGGATCCCGGCCAGCACGGGTCGCCGCTGCGTCGCGTTCACACCTTGATGATCCCAAGTCCTGCCACTAAAGCACCTGGTGTTCAGCCACCAGTTCTGCCGCCGGGCTCCCAGAGCGTCCGGTGGCTCGGCACCTGTCGGTCCGGCGGTGAGGTCTCGCGATGCTCGAACGAGGACGCAACCTCGAAGGAGAAGAGCTGATGAGCACCACTCGAACCCGGTCCAGCGCGGGCCGGCGTCAGAGCCCCGAAACCGGCCAGAGATCTGCGACGACTCTGGCGACTGCTGCTCGCCGTGCTGGCACCGATCCCCGGACTCGCTCTCGGGGCCTCGATCCTGATCGCGCCCTACCGGGTCGGCGCGGGGTTCCCGGAGATCCTGGCCGGCGTCGCCGCCGACCCGGGCCGCGAGCAACTCGCGCTCTGGTTCGGGCTGGTCTTCACCTTCACCGTGATTCCGTTCACCTTCGCGCTGGCCTGGGTAGCTCGTCGCGGGTCGCCGCGGCTGTCGCTGGTCGGCGGACTGCTGACGCTGATCGGCTTCACGGTCGGCTTCAACCTTCCCGGCACGGGCGGTGCCGCGCTGGTCACCGCACAGAAGTCTCTCGACCACGGACAAGTCATCGCCATCGGCGACGCAATCTGGCAAGAGCCGATCGCCACCTTCAGCCTCGTGGTGTTCCTGACCGGCACGTCCGTCGGGATGCTCGTCCTGGCCGTTGCGCTCTGGCGTTCCCGGGCGGCAGCGCGCTGGGCCCGGTGGTGCTGGCCGCGTCCGTACCCCTGCACCTGCTCGGGCTGGGTGGCTCCGTCGGCGCTGCCTTCTCCTGGATCCTGACCGCGGTCGCATCTGTCGGGGTCGCACAGGCGCTGATCCGGACGAGCGACGACGACTTCGACCTGCCGCCGCTGGCCCGAGATGCGCGACGAGGCGCCGCGACAACCGGTGCGGCCGTGGACGCCCGCACCGGCTGGCGAATCCTGCTCGCCGTCACCACGCCGTGGGTGGCGCTCTACGTCGCCCTCGCGCGCTATCTGATGCCCTACGACATGGCAGACACGCCGGAGGCGCATCTTCGCTGGGATGGTCGCGCATCCCGGCTACGAGACCGTCACGTCCTGGATCGGCGTCCTGCTGGTTCCGACCTGCGTCTCGGGAGTCGTCGCGGTCGCCTGGCTGAGCCGGCGGCGTACTCCACGGCTCACCACGGTGGGGCTGCTGCTCGCCTTCGCCGGCTTCGTCGCGCTCTTCGCCGGCGACTCGTTCGGGACCCTGATCCCTCAGGTCGTGGCCGCGAACCCGGCACTCGACGCCGAGACCGCGTACGCGCTCGGCTCCGGGATGGAGATGTCCGCCGTCTCGAACCTGACCGGGCTGGTCTTCGTGTTGGGCCACCTCATCGGCACGGTCATCCTCGGCATCGCCCTGTATCGAGCCCGGGCGGTCCCGTCGTGGATCGCCATCGCGCTCGCGGTCTCGCAGCCGATCCATCTGCTGTCGGTGATGACCGGGAATCGGCCGCTCGATCTCGTGGGTTGGGGTAGCACAGCGCTGGGCTTCGCCGCGGCCGGCTGGGTGCTTCTGCATACCGCGAACGACGACTTCGACCTGCCGCCATCGACGCCGAAGCCGCCGCTGTCAGCGTGATCGTCTTGACCCGCCACGCGGCGCGGGAGCAAGGTAGGAAGAGGCGGCGGGCTCGCCACAATGCCCGGGCATCCTGAGGGGCCGATGTCTGTTTCGAGCACACAAAGTGTCATGGTATCGCTATTTCGCAGCCACGGGCGCCGCGGAGGACCTCACGCCGTCCTTGCGAATCACCACCCGCCCTGGGCATTCCCTGGAAATCGCACTCGATTTCGACCTTCAGGGGCCGTTGAAACGGTCAAAGGCCCCAATCGGGTGCAGATTCCAGGGCGATCAACGATGAGAATCAGTACCGGCTGACCCGGGACGCCTGGTCGGGCCTACAGTCACCGCCGTAAAAGTCCGCCACGGAGGTGATCAGGTGCCGGTGTCGGTCGGGAACAGGATCGTACTCACCAGGTGTCGCCGTCGTTCCGGAGCGGGTCCGTGATCCGCCCGGCTGCGGATCGCCGCGACGACCTCCTCGATGAACGCCGCCTTCTCGTCGTCGCTCAGCCACAACGAGAACTGCCGGTACGACACCGAGTCGGCCAGCGGATCTGCACCGTCCCGGCCGAGATAGGCGTTGAACTCCCCGACCAGGGCCGCGATCGCCGCAGCGAACCCGCGTTGATGATCATCCACGCTCATCGCCGCGATCTCGTCGGCACTCATGGCGGTGCGCGCGACCTGCAGCCGGTACGTCCGCTCGACGGCTCCCCGAACTCGTTCCTCGCCATCTACCTTCAGCAGTCCGCCGGCCGCGAGCAACGCCACCTGTCGATAGATCGTGGCCTGCGAGACGTCCGGCAGCTTCGCGCACAGGTCGGAGGTGGTGAAGGGCTCACCATCGATGACGGCGTGCACGATGCGCAGCCGGACTGGGTGCAGCAGCAGTTCGGTGGAATTCACGGTTCTTTACCTTCGCACATCTGATACCGTTATCAATCATGACAATGGTCAATCTACCGCCGATCGGTCAGCACGTCGAGATCGACGGGTGCAAGCTGTGGACGGACCGGGCGGGCACCGGCGCGCCGGCGGTGGTGTTCGTGCCGGGCGCGGGCAGTTTCGCGCTGGACTTCCTGCTGGCGCACCAGCGGGTGGCCGAGTTGACGACCTCGATCCTCTACGACCGCGCCGGCACCGGCTGGAGCGACGACGTCCAACTCCCCCGGTCGGCCGACGAGGTCACCGACGAACTCCGCGCCGTCCTCCAGTCCAGCCGAACTCCGGTGCCCTACGTGCTCGTGGGGCACTCCTTGGGCGGCCTCTATGTGCAGCGCTACGCGCAGCGCTTCCCCCAGGATGTCGCGGGCCTGGTGCTGCTGGATCCCGCGCACGAGGACTGGGATCGGTACATGCCCGAGCCGCTGAAGATCGCCAACAATCAGCCCGCCGACGCCGAGATGCCGGACCTGCCGGAGTCCTTCGTGGCCCAGTATCGCGCCGTCTTCGCCGAGGGGTACGCGGCGTTTCCGGAACCGATCCGCGAGCAGGTGATCGACCGGCACTTCAGCCCGGAGCGGTTGCCGACCGGCTTCCGGGAGGGAGCCAACGTGCTCGCGCTCTTCGACGAGCTCCGCACCGGAGGGCCTCGGCCGGACCGGCCGCTGGTCATCCTCAGCGGCGCCGCGATCGACCAGGCCCAGACCATGTTCATCCCCGAGAACCTGCTCCGCGAACAGATCAAAGGCAGCCAACAGCTGTACGACGCCCTCGCGGCCGCCGCCCGCCACGGCGAACACCGCATTCTCGAGGACGCCTCCCACGCCACCATCCCGATGACCAGGCCGGACGCCGTCGCCGAGGCGGTCTACGACGTCCTCGGCCGGATTCGCGGCGCTCGACCCTGACGATCCCGGCTATTGGCCGACCCGACCGTCGATCCGTTCGCGCAGGAAGTCGGCGTGGCCGTTGTGCCGGGCGTACTCCTCGATCATGTGCACCAGCACTTCCCGCAGAAAGTCGCCCTCGGCGCCGACCAGGCCCAGATCGTCGGCGTCGGCGACGAATCGCGGGACCCCCGCCGTCAACGGTCTGGTCGCCCATCGTCACGTCCTCTCCGTCACCGGGTGAGCCGTCCGACGCTAGCCTGCCCCGCCACGAGATCATCCGGCGCGGCGGATCGTCGACCGTCGGCGGCTCGTCCGCGTACGGTGGAGACCGAGTTGACCGGACGGCTCCCGAGGGGGTGGTGATGGCAAGCCCACTGCTCGAGACCAAGCTCCACATCCCCAGGCGGCGGCGCGGTCTGGTCGCGCGTCCGAGACTGAGTGAGCGTCTGGCCCGCGGGGGCCGAATCGGCGCTGACGCTGGTGTCCGCTCCGGCCGGCTTCGGCAAGACAACGCTGCTGACGGAGTGGCTCGCCGCCGCGCCGGCCGATGGACGCTCCGCGGCGTGGCTCTCGCTCGACCAGCGCGACAACGATCCCGCGTTGTTCTGGACGTACCTGGTCGCCGCGCTGCAGACGGGCGGTGCCCGATGTCGGCGCGGGTGCGCTGTCGCTGCTGCAGTCGCCCCAGCCGCAGATCGACGGGGTCCTGGCCACGCTGCTCAACGAGCTCAGCGCCGTCGACGACGAGGTCGTTCTGGTGCTCGACGACTACCACCTGATCGAGGCACGCGACGTCCAGGACGGGATGGGCTTTCTGCTGGAGCACCTACCTCCGCAGATCCACCTGGTGATCGCCGGCCGCGCCGACCCGGCACTGCCCCTGGCCCGGCTGCGGGGCCGTGGCGAGCTCGTCGAGATCCGCGCCGCCGATCTGCGCTTCACCCCCGACGAGGCCGCGGCGTACCTCAACGAGGTGATGGGACTGGCGTCTGACGGCGCAGGATGTCGAGGCGCTGGAGGGACGTACCGAAGGCTGGATCGCCGCGCTCCAACTGGCGGCGCTCTCGATGCAGGGGCGTGACGACGTTGCCGGCTTCATCGCCGGCTTCGCCGGCGACGACCGGTACATCGTCGACTACCTGGCCGAGGAGGTCCTGCAGCGGCAGCCCGAACGCGTCCGGACTTCCTGCTGCAGACCTCCATCCTGGACCGGCTGACCGGTTCGCTGTGCGATGCCGTCACCGGGCAGAACGGCGGCAAGGCCGATGCTGGAGGAGCTGGAGCGCGGCGAACCTGTTCCTGGTTCCGCTCGATGACCGCCGCCGTTGGTATCGCTACCACCAGCTATTCGCCGATGTGCTGCAGGCGCACCTGCTGGACGAGCAGCCCGACCGCGTTCCGGAGCTGCACCGCCGGGCGGGCGCGTGGTACGAGCAGCACGGCGAACCGTCCGAGGCGATCCGACACGCGATGGCCGCCGAGGACTTCGAGCACGCCGCGGACCTGGTGGAGCTCGCGATCCCGGCGACTGCGGCGGAGTCGTCAGGAGACGACGCTGCGGCGCTGGCTCGAGGCGCTGCCCGACGAGGTGATCGCAGTGCAGGCCCGTGCTCAGCAACGGTTACGCCGGGTCAATGCTGGTGCGCGGCGAGGTCGAGGGCGTCGAAGCGCGGCTGCAGGATGCCGAGCGGTGGCTGGACGGCCGCCCCGGTGACGGCCGAGCCGCCGGGATGGTGGTCGTCGGACGAGGAGGAGTTCCGGCCTGCCGGCGGCGGTCGCCGTCCACCGGGCCGGGCTGGCCCGGCTCTCGGCGACATGGCCGGCACCATCGCCCACGCCCGACGCGCGCTGGACCTCGTCGGCGAGGACGATCATGTCGCGCGTGGCGGCGGCCGCCGGCGCTGCTGGGGCTCGCGTACTGGACGCGCGGGCGATCTGGAGGCGGCGCACCGGTGGTATGCCGACGGCATGGCCGAGCCTGCGAGCAGGCCGGGCACGTCTCGGACGTGATCGGCTGCGCCATCGCGCTGGCCGACATCCGGATCGCGCAGGGCCGGCTGCGGGAGGCGCTGAGCAGCTACGAGCGGCACTGCAGCTGGCGGCCGAACAGCGCGGCCCCGGCGCTGCGCGGGACGGCCGACATGCACGTGGGCATGAGCGAGCTGCTCCGCGAGCGCAACGATCTCGATGCCGCCGCGGCAGCACCTGCAGGCGAGCCAGGAACTGGGCGAACACGCCGGGCTGCCGCAGAACCCGTATCGCTGGCGAGTCGCGATGGCGCGGATCCGCGAGGCGCGAAGGGGATCTCGACGCCGCCCTCGAGCTGCTCGACGAGGCGGAGCGGCTGTACGTGAGCGACTTCTTCCCCGAACGTCCGGCCGGTCCCCGCGATGAGAGCCCGGGTGCTGGTCGCCCAGGGGCGGCTGGCTGACGCGCTCGGCTGGGCTCGGGAACGGGGCCTGTCCGCGAGGATGATCTCGGCTACCTGCGCGAGTTCGAGCACCTCACGCTGGCCCGACTGCTCCTCGCCCGGCACACGGCGGAGCCGGCCGGGCGTTCCTCGCCGAGGCCACGCGACTTCTGGAGCGCCTGCTCGAAGCGGCCGAGGAGGGTGCGCGGGCGGGCAGCGTGATCGAGATCCTGGTGCTTGGCGCTTGCCCACCAGGCCCGCGGAGACATCCCCGCCGCAGTCGCCTCGCTGCAACGTGCCCTGACGTTGGCCGAACCGGAGGGCTACGTTCGGCTCTTCGCCGACGAGGGCCGGCCGATGGCCGCCCTACTGAGAGCGGCCGGGAAACAGGGCATCGCCCCGGGATATGTCCGTCGACTCCTGGCCGCCGTCAACCGGGCCACAGACACCACGCCCGTCAACCAGGCCTGATCGAGCCACTGAGCGAACGCGAACTGGACGTGCTCCGGCTGTTGGGCAGCGACCTGGACGGCCCCGACATCGCCCGCGAGCTCATCGTTTCCCTCAACACGGTCCGGACGCACACCAAGAACATCTACGCCAAGCTCGGCGTGAACAGCCGTCGCGCCGCGGTCCGCCGGGGCAAGGAACTCGACCTGTTGACGCGGACCCGCGACCGCTGACCGCCGCGCCGACAGAGTGAACGGCATCAGTCAGGTTCTGACCGCCGGCACCCGGACGGGGCGGTGACCACCGGATTCCGGAGCACCTTGAGGCGCAGCTCAATTCATTGATCAGGAATGCTGGGCGTTGCCAAGATCCTTTGCCCCGTCCATCGAGTCAGCGAACCCGGAGGCCCCATGCCAGAGACCGACAGCGCGTACGCCGCCACGAACCCGTCAAGCCATCAGCCGGCCGGCGGCCTGCAGGGCCGGGGACTGTGGTGCGTCGACGCAAGCACCAGCATGGTGACCACCCTGGCCACCGCCGGTTTCGACTGGGTCTGCGTTGACCTCCAGCACGGCCGCTACGGGCGAGCCGAGCTGATCGACATCGCCCGAGCGCGCACCGACCACAGCGCACCCCTGGTCGTCCGGGTCCCCTCGGTCGAATTCACCACCATCGGGCTCGCTCTCGACGTAGGCGCCTCGCCGTCATCGTGCCCCAGATCGACACGCCGGAGCAGGCCGCCCAGGCCGTCGAGGCCACCTTCTATCCTCCGCGGGGTCGGCGCAGTCACGGCCAGCTCCAAACGAGCTGGGGGGCGCCGACCGTGGACGTCGCCGACGCCAACCAGCGCACCACCTGTGCGGTGATGATCGAGTCGGCCACCGCGCTCGCCAACGTCGACGCGATCGCCGCCGTGCCCGGCATCGACATGCTGTTCATCGGGCCGAACGACCTCACGCTGTCACTGGGCAGCACTGTCGACGCCGCGCTGGACGACACGTCCACCGAGTCGGCGATCAGCCGCATCCTCAGCGCCGCCGAGGCGAACGACCTGCGCGTCGGCGCCTTCGGCGGCAACCCCGCCACGGCCGAGCGCTTCAACCAGCGCGGCATCACCTGCACGGTCGTGGCCACCGACGGATGGGTCGCCTGGCAGGGTGCGGCCGCCGCGCTCAGCTGAGCCGCGGCAAATCCCTGGAAATCGCCCTCGATTCACCCCGTTAGGCCCGATTTTGCGGTGATTGGCTCCAATCGAGTGCCATTTCCAGGGTGAGGATTGACAGGAAACCATTTGGTTTCCTATTGTGATGGCTGTGGAGTTGGTGTTCCGGGCGCTGGCTGACCCGACGCGCCGGGCCCTGCTCGACGCGTTGCACGACTGCGACGGCCAGACCCTGATGGCGCTCACCGCGCGGCACGATCTCACCCGAGTCGGCGTGGCGAAGCACCTGCGGCTCCTGGAGGAGGCGGGTCTGGTGGTCACCAAGCGGCGGGGCCGGGAGAAGTTGCACTTCCTGAACCCGATCCCGATCCGGCTGGTCCACGACCGGTGGGTCAGCAAGTACACCGAGCCGTGGGCCGCCGGCCTGACCGGCCTCAAAACTGAACTGGAGCAGGCCATGGAGAAGGTCTTCGAGATCTACATCCGTACCACCCCCGAACGCCTCTGGGCGGCCATCACCGACCCGGCGATCCGGGCGCGGTATCACTTCGGAGCCGGCGTCCAGTCCACGTGGGCTCCTGGATCCACGTACGCGCTGACCCACCCCGCGTCGGAGAGGCCGCTCGCCGAAGGCGAGAACCTGGTCGTCGAGCCGCCGCACCGGCTTGTCCAGTCGATCCGAATGCTGTGGAGCGAGGACGCGGAACGCGAAGCCACCTCCCGGGTGACCTGGGAGATCGACGCCGTCGGCGACTCGTGCCGGCTGACCGTCACCCACGACCAACTTCGCGACAATGCCCCGCCGGAACTCTACGGCGGCTGGCCGATGATCCTGTCCGGACTGAAGACCTGGCTGGAGACGGGCCAGACCCTGACCACCCCGGGCTCGCTGATGTACGGCGAGAACCCACAACGCTGAGGAGCACCGAGCATGGCAAAGACCAGCATCACCGACGTCCGCACGGTCGCGGTCACCGTGACCGACCAGGACCGAGCCCTCTCCTTCTACGTCGACACCCTGGGCTTCGAGAAACGGCTCGATGCGCCGCTCAGTCCGACGATGCGCTGGATCGAGGTGGCACCTCCCGGCGCCGAGCACCTCGATCGCTCTGAACGGCGTCACCGGCGACCAAGCCGGGGTCGACACGGGCATCCGGTTCGCGGTTCCCGACGCCGCGGCCGAGCACTCGGCCATGCGCGGTCTCGGGATCACCGTCAGCGACCTGATCCGGTGGGACGGCGTACCGCCGATGTTCACCGTCGACGACCCCGACGGCAACCGCTTCTACGTCGTCGAGGAGGTCCGATGAGCGGCCGGGTCGGACATCTCGGCACTCCTTAGTCTTCGCGGGAGGTTCGCCGCCACAGAATCCACGCCGAGGTCCCGATCACCGCAAAGAGTCCGGCCAGGAGGTAGCCGGCGTACCCGGTATCGATGGAGGCGATGGCGCTGAGGACGCCGGCGTCCAGCCCGGCCTGTTCGGTGAGCAGCGTGCACAACGCGATGACGCCGACGATCAGGCCGGAGACGATGCCGACACCGGTGACGAGCAGGTTGTAGTTGATCTTGCGGCTGGGGTTTCCGTGACGGCCGCGGTACATCCTGAGCATCATCAGACCGTTGCTGGTGTCGCCGAGCGTCATGGCAGCGGTGAACAGGATCGGCAGGCACAGCAGCGAGAGGGCGGACGCCCCGGCCAGCGCGGCGCCGGCGGTCAGGATGAGGACCCCGATCTGGCTGCTGGTGTCGAAGCCGAGCGAGAAGAGGAACCCGATCAGGTAGACGTGACGCGGGTGGCGGACCCGCTTCAACGGAGCCGTCATCACCCGCGCCGCCGGGCCCCGGGGGGTGAGTGCGTCAGGCGGAATCTCCAGCCCCGGATCGGCGTTCAGCGCCCGGCGGAGCCTCCAGGCCTGCTGGAAGGCGGCCAGGTTGGCGACGGCGACCAGGATCAGGTACAGCCCCGACACGGAGAGTCCGATGATGCCGAGGATGCGGGCGGCGCCGGACTCCTCCTCGAGGGCGGTGCGGACGAAGCCGGCGCCGGCGACGACCAGGACGCCGGTCATGATCACCACGGTGGAGTGGCCGGCGGAGAACGCCAAGCCCGATCGAGGCCGGGTTGCGACCCTCGGTGACGAACTTGCGGGTCGAGTTGTCGATCATCGAGACGTGGTCGAAGTCGAAGGAGTGCACCAGCCCGCGAAAGTAGGCGATCGCCGCGACACCGACGGTGACCGCACCCGCCGCGCCGGCCAGCACCCCGAAGGTCAGCAGACCGAGCCCGACCAGATGCAGACCGACTATCACCGCGAACGCCGCGCCGACCCGGAACCTGAACGACGCGGCCTCCCGACCTTCGGTCGTCCAGAGCGACGGTCGGCGGGCAGGCGCTGCAGTCTCAGTCGTGGCACCCTTGGTCATGCAGATCACCCCGCTTCGCTCGGCACCCGGTCAACCCATCGCGGCAGCTATCGACATCGTGTGTCTGAGTAAACACCCATCGGGCGACGGGCGTGAAGCAAGAGGAGGAGAGATGAGCGACGTCAATGCCGAACACGTCGCGCGGCAGGCTCTTTCGCAGGCCGAATCGGACTTCCCCACCGTGGTCGACCGGCTGGCCGCGTTCTCCGACCCGACCCGCCTCGAGTTGCTGATCGCCATCCACGCAGCGCCTGATGCCGCGGTCAAGACTCTGGCCGCCGCGACCGGCCTGGCGCCCAACACCGTCAGCCAGGCCCTGACCTCCTTGCGCGAAGCTGGTCTCGTCCAGTGCCGACGCGACGGCCGGTTCAGCCTGTGGCGGCTGTCCGACACCGCCGCCCACCAACTCCTGCACCATCTCGGCGCCCCGCACAGCGACCTGCACCCGCCGCACTGACCGCCGGACTCGGCTAATCGGCGACAACCCGGTGACTTTGACCGCGACTACGCGGTCGAAATCACCGGGTTGTTCGCGCGATACTCGGCGAGCAGGCCGTCGATCACCCGAGCCGTTCTCACCGCACTCTGGCCAGTGCTGGGCGACTCACCGTGACCGGTCATAGCGTTGACCACGGCCTGGATCAGGGGCAGTTGAACGGTCTGCGGATAGGGCGCATCGATCCGTTCCACGCCGCGACCGGTGTGCAGCCGCAGCGGCTCCTCCGCGAAGCACGAGAAGCGCAGGGCTCCCGCTGTTCCGACGATCTCGACCTGATCGGTGTGTTGGAACGAGTCGTAGTTCCAGACGCCGACCCCTTCCACCCCGGAGCGAAACTCGAAGACCCCGGTGACCAGGTCTTCCGCCCGGTAGCGGGCGCCCCGGTTGATCGCGACTCCGGACGCCTGGGTCACCGGTCCGAGGAGCCAGTCGAGCAGATCGAGGGTGTGGGACCCGAGGTCGACGAAGTGGCCCCCGCCGGAGATCTCCGGGTCGACCCGCCATCCTCCACCGCCAGCCGCATCCGCCTGGCCGGGCCGCTCGTTGCGGATGCTCACCGACCGCAGCTCACCGATCCGGCCACTGTCCAGGAGCTCTTTGACCGTGGCGAAACGCGGCATGGCCCGCCGGTAGTAGGCCACGTACAAACCGACGCCCGCCGCGTCGCAGGCCGCGATCATGTCCTCACCCTCCAGCGCCGTGCGAGCCATCGGTTTCTCGACATAGACCGGCTTGCCGGCCTGCGCGACCCGGACCGCATAGTCCCGGTGCGAGTCAGGTGGCGTGGCTACGTAGACCGCGTCGACCTCCGGATCGTTGATCAACTCGTCGGCGTTGTCGTACCAACGCGGGACCTGGTGTCGACGGGCGTAGTCAGCGGCGAGATCTCCGTTGCGCCGCATGACGGCAACCAGTTCGGATCGTTCGGCCTGCTGGAATCCCGGCCCGCTCTTGCGTTCGGTGACGTCCCCGACCCCGATGATCCCCCACCGCACCCGCTCCACCGTCGTCAGCGTAATTGCCCACGCCGCCGGCCGCACTGCGGCGTGGGTGTCACTCCGATTGCGGCTGCCTCGTCCACGGGTTGCCGGCCCGTCGGATCGGCGCCCTGGTCTCGGCCAACCGTTCCAAAAGGTCGGCCGCCGCGCTCACTCCACCCAACTGATCGAGTTCGGCGCCGATCTGCCCGGCGCGCTCCCGGTACTTCGGGTTGGCCAGCACATCCCGTACCGCGTTCGCCACCGCGTTCGGTTTCGTACCACCCTTACCGAGGTTGATCCCAACACCGCTCCGCGCGATCCGAGCGGCGATCTCCGGCTTGTCGGCGGCCGCGCCAGCGGCCACCACGACCGGGACGCCGACGGCCAGGCTCGCCAGTACGCCACCCCATCCGCCGTTCGTCACGAACACGGCCGCCTTGGGGAGGACGGACCCGAAGTCGATGAGGTCCACGACGCGGGCGTTGGCTGGCGGCGTCACACCGACCTCGGTCCGGCCGCGCCGTCCGCTGGTGGCAATGACCTCCACCTCGAGGTCGGCCAATCCCAGGAGCGCCGGCTGGATCAGCTCGGCGGGTTCCACGTCGTGCGTTCCTTGGGTGACCACGACCAGCGGCCGGGTCGACGCGTCGCCGCTCGTCGGCGGAAGGGCCGCTCCGGCAGGATCCAGCCGGCCGACGAAATGCACCTGGTCGGCCAGATCCGGCCGGGGTACGTCAAGGCTCGGACAGCCGGTGGCCAGCACCAGCCACTTCGAGGTCAGCACACTGCCGTACGGCCGCCGATCCCACGGCAACCCGACCTTCGCCCGAGCCCGGTTGTAGGCCCGATTGAACGGAGACGTGACGATCCGGTACGCCAGCCAGAGCAGCCGGTCGCGCTGCCGTCCGAGCGCCCCCTGTGCCGGCCTGACGTGGAAGGGTGGCGTCGCCGATTCGAAGCTCTGATTGAACGGCAGCACGTTCAGCAGCGCCCAGGGAAGGCCGAGCAACTCGCCCGCGAGCACCCCGCCGAAGCTCATCGAGTCGGCGACCAGGACATCAGCGGGTTCACGGTCCAACTCGTCGCGGAGGTCCTGCACCTGACCCGGGGCGGTGCCGATGAAGCCGTCCTTGACCAACGTGAGCGCCGTCAGCATCCCGCGACGCCTGGCCAGCGGGAAGGTCGCCCCGAGGTCGTCCTCGTCGAAGTCCCGGGCGGCGGCCCACACCACCGCCGTCGCACCCAGGTCAGTGAAGCGTCGCCGGTACCGAGCGCCCGTGTACACCCGCACCTGATGGCCACGACTGACCAACTCAGCCACCAGGCCGGTGACCGGACCCACATGCCCGGCCATCGGGACGACCGTGACCATCACCTTCATCCCGACATGATCCACCAATGCGGAGCGCTGATGCTGCCCTTCGAGGGCCGCGTATCCGAGTCCTGAGCTGTCGGAAGGACCGTCAGCGGTCGAAGTCGACGTCCCCGTTCGCAGGCAGGTCATAGTCGAACGGCTCGCGCCCGCTGAAATGCCCGTCGGCGTCGGCGCCTTCGGTGCGCGCAGCGGAGTGGAAGTAGCTCGAGGGCGGGACCCGCTTGATCCGGCCCTTGGTGTGGTGGTCGCGGATGTAGTTCAGGTTGACCACGTACTGGTCGAGGGTCGAGTCGTCGTGGATCTTCATCAGCAACTCGTTGTTGACCCGGTTGCCCTCGTCGGTGAAGTTCTGCGATCCGGTAAAGAGGACCTTCGCGCCGCTGTCGCCGTTGAAGTTGCCGTTGATGGTCACCAGCTTCTGGTGCATGTACAACTCGGCGGCGCCGTTGTGGTTCTTGTCGTACCAGGCGTCGTAGACCTTCATCACGCCGTGCTTGGAACTCCGCTTGAGCAGGGCCTGGAAGACCTTCTGGCCGACCCGCTTCTTGTTCAAGATCACGTAGACGTTGCAGCCTTGGTTGTGCAACTTCCACAGCTGCTTGGCGACGTCGGTGCGCCACTTGGTCCAGCCCCACATCGCCACCCGGATCGTCGTCCGGCCGTTCAGGCCGTAACCGTTGGCGACGCCGGTGCACTTCACCTGCTTGAGAGCCGACAACTGCGGCACTCCGGAGGTGCCGGGAGCCGGGGTCCGCGGGAAGAAGTACAGCGTGTACTTGCCGCTCTCGGTCGTCCGGTAGTAGTTGTAGTTGGTCTTGTCCTTGAGCATGTCGGTGAAGTACAGGTTCAGCGAGTCCCAGATCTTCTGATCGCCGATGATGGTGTGGATGTCGTTCCAGCTCTTCGACGTGTTCCCGGTGTACGGGTTGGCCGAGCTGACCATCGAGACCCGCTGCGCGTCACCCACCTGGGTGAACAGGTAGAACTTCGCGTGCTGGACCGAGCGGACGCTCGCCATACAGCCGCGCTTGCACCGGAAGATGTAACTGTCCTTGGTCTTGTCGTTGCCGAGGGCGTGGCGGAGGTCCTTGTACGGTGTGGAAGTCTCACCGTCGTCGAGGATCAGCTGGACATGGACGCCGCGCTTATGCGCGGCGATCAGGCTGTTCGCGGTGCTCTGCAGGTCGAACAGGTACATCGCCAACCGGATCGTCGACCCGGGCGCAGAGGCGTTGACCGCCCGTTCGATCTCGGTGATGATCGCGCGCTGCTTCGCCCGGGAACCCTTGGGGTTGTTGAAGACCGTGCCGGCCTTGGGCGTGTAGGGCGCGTCGACCTTGGCCTTCACGGTCTTGGCGCTGGCGGCCTCCGCGGTGTCGCGCGGCGTGGCCTGCGCGGCGCCTGACGGTGCGGCCACGACGACGGTCGCGGC
This sequence comes from uncultured Actinomycetota bacterium, assembly GCA_963723815.1. Classification (GTDB taxonomy): domain Bacteria; phylum Actinomycetota; class Actinomycetes; order Propionibacteriales; family Propionibacteriaceae; genus Microlunatus. Next base: position 61,266 of record CAVRSH010000050.1, read on the forward strand.
CAGAAAGCCGCAATCAGAAGTTGCAGGCGACGGCGTGGATGCGGCGGCGGGTGGTTGGTGATCCGGTCACGAGATATTCCCTCAGATATGGGCGATCGCGGACACATCGTCGGGTGACCCCCCCCACAGGCGCCGCGTCGTCGGCCATTCCCCGGGCCGACAGCCGCAGTCTGCCTCACACCCTGATCGGCCGCAAACGATTCACGCCCGCCCATCCGGCCGTGAGCGGGAGGCGCCCGCCGCCGAGATCAAACTGTGATGTACGGACCGGGATCGGCGGCGAGAATTGCGGTTGGTCACGATTTGGCCCGCTCCGCAGCCGGCGCTGAATGCAGGGTGATTCTGCGCCTCTCGACCGAGCCTCAGTTCCACGCCTCCTCGGAGGTGGTCACCGTGGCGTCAGTATCGGCCGATTCCTCGATGGCCAGGGCGACCTGCTGGTCCTGCGACCCTTCGGCCAGCGGATAGGGTTCCGGCCCCTCACCGCGGACCCA
>CAVRSH010000051.1:0-64400 GCA_963723815.1 uncultured Actinomycetota bacterium
CCGACGCCTTCGCCGGTTGGGATGTCTACTACGCGGCGAAGTCCTTCCTCTGCTCCGCCGTCGCCCGCTGGGTGAGCGAGGAAGGCCTCGGCATCGACGTCTGCAGCGGCGGCGAGCTGGCCGTGGTGCAACGGGCCGGCGTCGCCCTCGACAAGGTCGGCCTGCACGGCAACAACAAGAGCGTCGACGAACTGCGCCAGGGCCTCACGGCCGGAGTCGGCCGGATCATCGTCGACTCGTTCGACGAGATCGCCCGGTTGGGGGCGCTGGCGACCGATCTCGGAGTTCGCCCTCGGGTGATGGTCCGCGTCACCACCGGCGTCGAAGCGCACACCCATGAGTACATCGCCACCGCGCACGAGGATCAGAAGTTCGGCTTCTCGATCGCCGGCGGCACGGCGGCTCAGGCGTTGCGGGCCTGCCAGGACCACCCGGCGCTCGAACTGATCGGCATCCACTCCCACATCGGATCGCAGATCTTCGATGCCGACGGGTTCGAGGTCGCGGCCCGCCGGACGCTCCGGCTGCACGCCGATTTCCGGACCGCAACCGGCCTCGAGATGGGCGAACTGGATCTTGGCGGTGGCTTCGGCATCGCGTACACCAGCGCCGACTCCCCGTCCACGCCCGAGTCGCTGGCGAGCGCCCTGCGGGACATCATCGAGCACGAGTGCGCCGCGCTGGACATCGCGGTGCCGCACCTGTCCATCGAACCCGGCCGGGCGATCAGCGGGCCGAGCGCGTTCGCGCTGTACCGGGTCGGCACGGTCAAGCCGGTCCAACTGGACGGCGGTGCGAGCCGGCTCTACGTCGCCGTCGACGGCGGGATGAGCGACAACATCCGCACCGCCCTGTACGCGGCGGAGTACTCGGCCACGCTGGCCTCGCGGCGCTCGGCCGCCCCGCCGGCCCTGGCCCGGGTGGTGGGCAAACACTGCGAGGGCGGCGACATCCTGGTCCGGGATGAGTTCCTGCCCGCCGACATCGCCGACGACGACCTGATCGCCGTGCCCGCGGCCGGCGCGTACAGCCGGTCGATGGCCAGCAACTACAACCATGTGCCGCGGCCGCCGGTCATCGCGGTTCGCGACGGCAAGATCAACATCTTGATCCGGCGGGAGACCATCGAGGACCTGCTCGCCCTCGACGTCGGCTGATCTGGGATAGTTTCGCGCCACCAGGCGCGATGGGGAAGAATAAATCCGCCGCTCGCCTCTGCCCGCGGCAATTGGTCCAGATGAGGTCGTTGCGTTGACATTGAGTGCCTTGACATCGAGTTGGCTCGACCTTGGCTAGCCCGCCGCTGGGCGTCGCCCTGCTCGGCTGCGGCACCGTGGGTTCGGAGGTGGCCCGGCTGCTGATCGAACAGGCCGCAGACCTGGAGGCTCGGGTCGGCCGGCGGCTGGACCTGGTGGGCATCGCCGTGCGACGGCTCAACCGCGAGCGGCCGGGCATCGACCCGGCCCTGTTCACCGACGACGCCGCGGCGCTGGTCGCCCGCGACGACGTGGACCTGGTGATCGAGGTGATCGGCGGCATCGAACCGGCCCGGTCGCTGATCCTGTCGGCTCTGGATCGCGGCGCGTCGGTGGTCACGGCCAACAAGGCTCTGCTCGCGGCCGACGGGGCGAGCTTATTCACCGCCGCCGAGCAGGCCGAGGCCGATCTCTATTTCGAGGCCGCGGTCGCCGGCGCGATTCCCATCATCCGGCCCCTGCGCGAGTCGCTGGTCGGCGACGAGATCACCGCTGTCATCGGCATCGTCAACGGCACGACCAACTTCATCCTGGACAAGATGGACACCGAGGGCGCCGGTTTCGCCGAGACGCTGGCCCTGGCCCAGGAGCTCGGGTACGCCGAGGCCGACCCGACGGCTGACGTCGAAGGCTTCGACGCCGCGGCCAAGGCGGCGATCCTGGCCAGCCTGGCCTTCCATACCCGGGTGACCAGCGCCGACGTGTATCGCGAGGGCATCACCGAAATCACCTCCTCCGACATCAACTCCGCCCGGCAGATCGGCTGTGTGGTCAAGCTGCTGGCCATCTGCCAGCTGTCGCCGCCCGACCGCTCCGGGCGCGGAGCGCACCGTGTCGGTGCGCGTGCATCCGGCGATGATCCCGCGAAGCCATCCCCTGGCCAGCGTCGGCGGCGCCTACAACGCGGTCTTCGTCGAGTCGATGTCGGCTGGTCGGCTGATGTTCTACGGTCCCGGCGCCGGCGGCTCGCCGACGGCCAGCGCCGTCCTGGGCGACCTCGTCACGGTGGCGCGGAACCGCGTCCGCGGCGCCGTCGGACCGGGGGAGTCGAGCTACGCCGCGCGGCCAGTCACCCAGATCGGCAGTGTGTCGACGCGCTATCACCTGCAACTCGAGGTCGCCGATGTGGCGGGCGTGCTCGCCCAGATCGCCCAGGTCTTCGCCAAGCATGACGTGTCGATTCAGACGGTCCGGCAGAATGAGCGCGGTGCGGAGGCTCAACTGGTGATCGTCACCCATCGCGCGCTCGATTCGGCCCTGAGTGACACGGTCGCCTCGCTGCGCGATCTCGACGTCGTCCGCGACGTGACCAGCGTGATGCGAGTCGAAGGGGAGTGACGTGATCCCAGAGTCAGCCGGCGGCGGTGCGCTGCCGGCGCCGGTCCGGCGCCCGCCCGCCCGCGGCGTGATCGCCCGGTACCGCGACTGGCTGCCGGTGGCCGACACCGATCGGGTGATCACCCTCGGTGAGGGCAGTACGCCGCTGGTCGAGGCCGAGGTGCTGTCCGACCGGCTCGGCTGCGAGGTCTGGATCAAGGTCGAGGGCGCCAACCCGACCGGCTCGTTCAAGGATCGCGGGATGACGGTCGCGGTCACGGTGTCCGCCGGCGCCGGCGCACAGGCCGTGGTCTGCGCATCGACCGGGAACACCTCGGCCTCGGCCGCGGCGTACGCGGCGAAGGCCGGGCTGCTGCCGATCGTGCTGCTGCCCGCCGGCCGGATCGCCACCGGAAAGCTCGCCCAGGCGATCGTGCACGGCGCCAAGGTGGTGCAGATCGACGGCAACTTCGACGACTGTCTGGAACTCGCCCGCAAACTGGCCGACGACTACCCGGTGGCGCTGGTGAACTCGGTCAACCCGATCCGGATCGAGGGTCAGAAGACCGCCGCGTTCGAGGTGGTCGACGACCTCGGCGACGCGCCGGACCTGCACGTCATGCCGGTCGGGAACGCCGGGAATATCTCGGCCTACTGGCGTGGTTATACGCAGTACGCGTCGGCCGGCAAGGCCACGCGGTTACCGCGGATGTGGGGTTTCCAGGCCGCTGGTGCCGCGCCTCTGGTCCTCGGCCACCCAGTGCTCGATCCGGAGACCGTGGCGACCGCGATCCGGATCGGCAATCCGGCCTCGTCCCACCTGGCGCTGGCCGCCCGCGACGAGTCCCATGGGCTGATCGAGGCGGTCACCGACGAGCAGATTCTCGCGGCGCAAGCCTTTCTGGCCGCCAAGGAAGGCATCTTCGTCGAGCCGGCGTCCGCGGCCGGTGTCGCCGGGCTGTTGGCCAAGCACGGCCGGGGCGAGATCGAAGCCGGGCTGCAGATCACGGTCACCGTCACCGGCCACGGCCTGAAGGACATCGAAACCGCGCTCTCCGGCCGCGGGCCCGTGCAGGCCGAGGTCGTGGCCGCTGATCTGACGGCGATCGCGTCGGTATGCGGTCTGCGCGACTAGGCGCCGAAGTCACCGTCGAGGTACCGGCGACCAGCGCCAACCTCGGCCCCGGCTTCGACTGCTTCGGTCTCGCCCTCGACTGGCGCGAGCGGATCACCATCGAGGTGCTCGAGCACGGCTTCCAGATCGACGTCTCGGGCGAGGGCGCCGACGCGATCCCGCGCGACGAGAGCCATCTGATCATCCGTTCGGTTCTGGTCGGCCTCGCCGATCTCGGCGTGGCGGCACCCGGCCTCAGGCTGAGTTGCCACAACACCATTCCGCACGGGCGCGGCCTGGGTTCGTCGGCGGCGGCGATCGTCGCCGGGCTCGTGGCCGCGGCCGGACTGGCCGAGACCGACGCCGAACCCGAGTGGTTGCTGCGCCACGCCAACGCGATCGAAGGCCATCCGGACAACGTCGCGGCGGCGATCCACGGCGGCTTCGTGCTCGCGTACGAAGGCCGGGACGGGGTGAGTGTGGCGCGATCGGGCGTGACGGGATCGATTCGCGCGGCGATCTTTATCCCTCAGTCGGGAGTGTCGACCAAGGCGACGCGCAACCTGCTCCCGGCAACGGTGCCGCACGTCGACGCCGCGGCCAACTCCGGACGAGCGGCACTGCTCGTCCACGCCATGGCCGGCGATCCGGCCCGGCTCTACGACGCCACTCACGACTGGCTGCACCAGAGTTATCGCGAGCCGGCCATGCCGCACTCGTACGAGCTGGTGAAAACCCTTAGAAACAAGGGAATGGCCGCGGTGGTCAGCGGCGCCGGACCGAGCGTACTGGTCTTGGGGGAGACGGCCGACCTGAGCGTTCTGCCCGATCTCGAGGTCCCTGGGTTCACTCTGCGGCAGGCGCGCATCGGGGCCGGCGCCGCGATCGTGCCGCCGAACCGAGCAGAGTCGAGATAGCCACCATGACCGAATGTGACGCAATCGGTGCGTCAGGTGCTAATCTGAACATGCCGAGCAACTCAGAGCATGCGAGCAACGCCCTGGCAGCGCCTCAAAGGTCAGGCGCGACGCGGACGAAATTCCTTGCCATCAAGTCTCCGTCACCATCATCACGTACACCGTCATCCGACGGCTGAAGACCTTACGAACGACCCGATAGTGGTGGGCGCCCAGGCGCCCGAAATGAGAAGGACACACCTTGACAGATCTCGCCGAAGTGACGAGCGCTCCCCTCGAACAGGCTGGCGCAGGCGATCACAGCGAGCACAACACCCGACGCCGCAAGGGCTCCGGGCTCGACGCGATGGTGCTGCCGGAATTGAAGCAGCTGGCCAGTTCGCTCGGCCTGAAGGGCACCGGCGCGATGCGCAAGAGCCAACTGATCGATGCGATCAAGTCCGCCCAAGGGGGACAGGGCTCATCGAGTGGAGCCGCTGCGCCGCCCCGCAACAACGGCGATCATCCGCCGCGCGAGCGGCCGGCCAGCTCCGACGTGGCCGCCGCCCTCAACGACCTTCAGCAGCAGGCGCCGCGCGAGGTGAACGAACGCGCGGGAGGAATCCCAGCCCGTCGTACGCGAGGCGTCCGACGGCCAGCAGGCGCCGTCCGGCGACGCCGAGCGCGTCGACGGCCAACGGGATGGTCGGCAGAACGACCGGCGCGACCGGCGCAACAACCGCGACCAGTCCCCGAATCGCGACAACCAGAACCGCGACGGCCAGGGTCAAGGCCGGGACAACCAAAGCCGCGACAACCAGGGCCGGCGAGAACCAGGAGCAATCGCCAGAACCGCGACATCGCGACATCAGGACCGCGACAATCAGGCCAGGGCCGCGACAACCAGGGCCGGGACAACCAGAACCGCGACAACCAGGGGCGGGACAATCAGTCCCAGGGCCGCGACAACCAGGGGCCGGGACAATCGAGACCCAGGGCCGCGATCAGAACCGCGGCGGCGGCCAGGACTGGGATGACGACGGCGGCAACCGCCGCGGCCGGCGGCGCCGCAGCCGGGACCGGCAGAATCGCCGAAATCGCGGCGGAACCGCCACCATCGAGCGTTACGAGTCCGAGCCGACGGTCTCCGAGGACGATGTCCTCGTACCGGCGCGCGGGATCCTCGACGTCCTGGACAACTATGCGTTCGTCCGGACCGAGGGCTACCTGCCCGGGAAACGACGACGCGTACGTGTCACTGTCGATGGTCAAGAAGTTCGGCCTCCGCAAGGGCGACGTCGTCACCGGCGTCATCCGCGCCCCCCGGGACGGCGATCGCAAGGAGAAGTTCAATCCGCTGGTCCGCCTGGAGACCATCAACGGCGGCGATCCGGAACTGGCGAAGAACCGGCCCGAGTTCGCCAAGCTCACCCCGCTGTACCCCCAGGAACGGCTGAAGCTCGAGACCACGCCCAGCCAGGTCACCGGCCGGATCATCGATCTGGTCGCTCCCGTCGGCAAGGGCCAGCGCGGACTGATCGTCTCGCCCTCCAAGGCCGGCAAGACGATGATCATGCAGGCCATCGCCAACGCCATCAGCACCAACAATCCCGAGGTCAAGCTGATGGTGGTGCTGGTCGACGAGCGTCCGGAGGAGGTCACCGACTTCCAGCGGGCCGTCCAGGGTGAAGTGATCGCCTCCACCTTCGACCGTCCCGCCGACGACCACACGACCGTCGCCGAACTGGCGATCGAGCGGGCCAAGCGGCTCGTCGAGATGGGCCACGACGTCGTCATCCTGCTCGACGGCATCACCCGGCTCGGGCGCGCGTACAACATCGCCGCACCGGCCAGCGGCCGGATCCTGTCCGGTGGTGTGGACTCGGCGGCGCTCTACCCGCCGAAGAAGTTCTTCGGTGCCGCCCGCAACATCGAGGGCGGTGGCTCGCTGACGATTCTGGCCACCGCGCTGATCGAGACCGGCTCCAAGATGGACGAGGTGATCTTCGAGGAGTTCAAGGGCACCGGCAACATGGAACTGCGGTTGCGCCGCGAGTTCTCGGAGAAGCGGATCTTCCCGGCCATCGATGTCGACGCCTCCAGCACCCGTCGCGAGGAACTGCTGATGGGTAAGGAGGAACTGGCCATCGTCTGGAAGCTGCGCCGGGTGCTGTCCGGGCTGGACAATCAGCAGGGCCTGGAGATGCTGCTCGACCGGTTGCGGAAGACCCAGAGCAACGCCGAGTTCCTGATGGCGATCACTAAGTCAATACCGGCTTAAGTCGGGCACGCGCGGATCCGGCGGAATTTTGCCGGTAGGCGCCGGCGGTTGAGGCAGACTGAACCCTTGGTGCCGGTTCACCCCATTGAGGCGCGACATGCGCGGGGACCCGGTGCACAGATATAAGGAGAAACCCATGAAGCCAGATATCCATCCGGCGTACGTCGAGACCCAGGTCAGCTGTACCTGCGGGAACACCTTCACCACGCGCAGCACCGCTCCGAGCGGAGTGCTGCGCGCCGACGTGTGCTCGGCCTGCCACCCGTTCTACACCGGCAAGCAGAAGATCCTCGACACCGGCGGCCGCGTGGCCCGCTTCGAGAAGCGGTACGCCGCGAAGCAGCCCGCCAAGAAGAAGTAGCACGTCAGCGCCGGGAGCCAGGATCAGAGTCTGCCTCAGCGGGCGTATATCGCACGCCTGCTGAGAGTCTGACAAGTCGGAGGGAGGGAAGCGAGTGTTCGAGTCGGCGAGGCCGTTGCGCGATGAGTTCGCCGAGCTCGAAGCCGCGCTCTCCGATCCGGCCGTGCACACCGATCTCGCTCGGGCCCGGAAGGTCGGCCGGCGGTACGCCGAACTGACGCCGATCGTCCGGGGGATGGACTCCTACGAGCGGGTCGCGGATGATCTTGCTGCGGCCCGCGAATTGGCCGAGGTCGATGAGGCCTTCGCGGCCGAGGCGACCGAGCTCGAGGCCGAGCTGGCCGCGATCACCGAACGGCTGACCAAGCTCCTCGCCCCGCGCGACCCCAACGACTCCGCCGACGCCTTGATGGAGATCAAGTCCGGCGAGGGCGGCGAGGAGTCGGCGCTGTTCGCCGGCGACCTGCTCAAGATGTACTCCCGGTACGCCGAGGGCCGCGGCTGGAAGGTCGAGGTGCTCGACGCCCAGGAGACCGATCTCGGCGGCTACAAGTCGGTGACGGTCGCGATCAAGGCGCCGTCGGTCGGCGAGCCGGACACGATGCCGTACGGGGTGCTGAAGTTCGAGGGCGGCGTGCACCGGGTGCAGCGGGTCCCGGTCACGGAGTCCCAGGGCCGGGTGCACACCTCCGCAGCGGGGGTCCTGGTGATGCCGGAGGTCGAGGAGACCGAGGTGGCGATCGACGAGAATGATCTTCGGATCGACGTCTACCGCTCGTCGGGCCCGGGCGGGCAGGGCGTCAACACCACCGACTCGGCGGTCCGGATCACCCACCTGCCGACCGGCATCGTGGTCTCCTGCCAGAACGAGCGCTCCCAGCTGCAGAACCGCGAGCAGGCCATGCGGATGCTGCGCGCCCGGCTGATCGCCGCGGCGGAGGAGGAAGCGGCGACCGCGGCGTCGGCGGCCCGCCGGGTCCAGGTCCGCACCGTGGATCGCTCGGAACGGATCCGCACCTACAACTTCCCGGAGAACCGGATCTCCGATCACCGGATCGGCTTCAAGGCCTACAACCTTGATCAAGTTCTGAACGGCGATCTCACGCGCGGTGGTCACCGCGCTGCAGGAGGCCGAGACCGCGGAGCGGCTCGCGCAGGTCGGCGACCAGCAGCCGTGACCGCGCGGCCGTGAGAACCGTCTCGTGAGCAGCCCGGTCCGGCCCGTACTCGCGCAGGCCACCGCAACGCTGCGCGCCGCCGGTGTGGAGTCACCGGAGCAGGATGCCCGGCTGCTGCTGGCGCACGCCTGCGGGATCGAGCTGCTCCGACTGCCGTTGCTGGACGAGATCGATGATGATCAAGCCGCCCGGTTCCAGAAGTTGATCATGGATCGGGCCCGCCGGGTCCCGCTGCAGCACCTGACCGGCCGCGCCTACTTCCGTTACCTGCAGCTGGAGGTCGGCCCCGGCGTCTTCGTGCCGCGGCCCGAGACCGAGGTGATGACCGGCTGGGCGATCGACCAGCTGCGACCGATGATCATGAACAAGAAGATGCCGCTGGTCGTTGAGCTGTGCGCCGGATCGGGCGCCATCGCCAAGGCCATCGCCACCGAACTCACCGGGTCGGTGGTGCACGCGGTCGAGCTGTCGGAGGAGGCGGCCGGGTACGCCGCCCGCAATCTCGCCGACGTGCCGGTCTGGTTGCACGTCGGCGACATGGTCGACGCGCTGCACGAGCTGGACGGCACCGTCGATCTGGTCATCGCCAACCCGCCCTACATCCCGCTCGAGGCCTACGAGTCGGTCGCCCCCGAGGCGCGTGATCATGATCCGAGCCTGGCGCTGTTCTCCGGACCCGACGGCCTGGACGCGATCCGGGCGCTGGTCCGGGTCGCGGCCCGGCTGCTCCACCCGGCCGGCCTGCTGTGCTTCGAGCACGCCGACGTGCAAGGGGAGTCGGCGCCGGCCGTCGTCCGGGCGACGGGGGCGTTCGTCGGCGTACGCGACAACCGCGATCTGACCGGCCGGCCACGGTTCGTCACGGCCGTCCGCAGCGGTTGACTCTGGCAAGATGGGCCCGGTGAGCGAGACCGATCCCGACGAGCCGACCCCCGTGCTCGTCGAGGATGAGGACTCCGAAGAGACCAGCGACTATCAGCGCTTCGACTGCACCGATTCGACCGCGGATCACTTCCTGGCGACCGACGCCGCCCGGAAGGCCATCGAGGCCGGCGAATGCATCGTGCTGCCGACCGACACCGTCTACGGCATCGGCGCGGACGCGTTCAGTCCCGACGCGGTGCAACGGCTGCTCGACGCCAAGGGCCGCGGCCGCGACATGCCTCCGCCGGTGCTGATCGGCGAGTCGAGCCTGATTCGCGCGCTGGCCACCGACGTCCCCGAGGCGGCGAAGCAACTGGTCAACAAGCACTGGCCCGGCGCGCTGACCGTCATCTGCAAGATCCAGCCGAGCCTGCGGATGGATCTCGGCGAGACCGGGGGCACCATTGCGCTCCGGGTGCCCGACCATGACCTCGCGCCGAGCCGTCCTCCGGCAGACCGGCCCGATGGCGGTCAGCAGTGCCAATCTCAGCGGCCAGCCGGCGGCGCTGACCTGCGACGAGGCCACCGAGCAACTGGGTGACTCGGTCGCGGTCTATCTCGACGGCGGGCGAGCTCGGCGGGGGCGACGGGCGGCCGTCAACCATCGTCGACTTCAGCCAGCTCGACGAGGGCGAGGTGCTGCGCCGCGGCGCCATCGACGTGGCCGTGCTGCGCGAGACACTGCCGGATCTGCTGGATGCGACCGAGGCGCCCGAGGACCACGCGGCCTGAGCCTGATCGAAGGCGAGGAGCCCGACCGCGACGGAGCCTGGCCGAAGGCCGGACGATCCCGACCAAGCTCGGACTGAGCTGCACGGCCACGACGAGCCCGCCGCGGCCTGAGCCGACGAGGCACGATCCGCGGCCCGAGTCTCAAGGCACGAGGAACCAAGCTCGAAGCCCGAAGTGGACGGCTGAGTGCGCGAGTATCTGCTGGTCCTGCTCATCTGCCGCCGCCGTCACGTACCTGGTCAGCGGCCTGTGCCGGCGGATCGCGCTGCGGATGGGCGCGCTGGCCAAGGTCCGGGACCGCGACGTGCACACCATCGAGATGCCCTACTTCGGCGGCGTCGCCATGCTCGCCGGGGTCGCCGCAGCCATCCTGATCGCCTGGCAGTTGCCGTTCTTCGGCCGCCAGGCCACCATGCAGCAGGACTCCCGCGCGGTGCTGGTCGCGGCCGCGGTGATCTGCCTGGTCGGCGTGCTGGACGACCTCTTCGAGCTCCCGCCGCTGGCCAAGTTCGCCGGTCAGATCCTGGCGGCCGGCATCGCGGTCGCGCTCGGCGTGAAGATGCTCTGGATCCCGCTGCCCGGGGAGATCGTCGCGCTGAACGCCTCGGCGTCGGTCGCGATCACCGTCTTCTTCATCGTGCTCTGCTCCAACGCGGTCAACTTCGTCGACGGGCTGGACGGGCTGGCCACCGGCGTCGTCGGCATCGGCGCCCTGGCGTTCTTCGCGTACTCCTATCTGCTCGACGGTCACCGAGGGCCTGACCCGGGCGACGACGTCGAGCCTGATCACGGTGGCGATCGCCGGCGCCTGCCTCGGCTTCCTGCCGCACAACTTCTTCCCGGCCCGGATGTTCATGGGCGACTCGGGCGCGATGTTGCTCGGCCTGCTGCTGGCCACGTCGACGATCAGCCTGACCGGTCAGATCGACAGCTCGCAACTGGCCGATCGGCGGGGTGGTGCCCACGGTGCTCCCCCTGGTGCTGCCGCTGGCGATCCTGGCGCTGCCCTTCCTCGACCTGATGCTCGCCTTCATCCGGCGCACCTATGCGGGCCGGTGGTGGTTCGTCGCCGACAAGCAGCATCTCCATCACCGGCTGCTGGAACGCGGGCACAGCCAGCGGCGGGCGGTGCTGCTGATGTACATCTGGTCGGCCCTGGTGTCCTTCGGCGTGATCGTGCTCGGACTCGTCAGCACCGATCAGCAGTGGGCGGTCGTCGCCACGGTCGCGGTCTGCGCGCTGATCCTGCTGCTGGTGACGCTGGGCCGGCCGCTGCACGACAGCGCCGCCCGCCGCGGCGAATCGCTGCCGTGACGACCAGCCGGTCGCCGATCGTGCGCGAGCGGGGAGCACCCGCAGATCGCGCGGATGAGCACACCCGACCCTTGCGTCACTGAGGGCCGCGCTTGTGCTAGTTTTCACAATCTCCCGTTCGGGGCGATCCGTTCCGGTGATCACGGTCCACCGCCGACGCAGCGAAGGAATCCCCAGTCTCCATGAGTGTTCAGAGCAGATACGAGGGTGTCGCGAAGCCCGCGGGCGCGCCGAGCATCCACGTCGTCCGGGCTCGCAAGCTGTTGGCGGGCGGGGCGATCGGCGGGGTCGGCGCCGCGGTGATCTGCCTGATCGGATTCGGCATCGCTTACGGGCGCACCGGCGTCATCTCGGCCGCGCTGGCCGCGGCGATGGTGCTCTTCTTCTACGGTGTCGGTCAGTACGTGATGGTGTTGTTCGCCGACGCCGGCGCGCGCACCCTGCTGATGGTCTCGATGATCAGTTACACGGCCCGGGTCGTGGTCCTCGGGTTCGTCCTGCTGCTCTACGGCAAGAACTACGAAGCCTGGCCGACACTGACTCCGATGGTGATCTTCGTGACCACCATCGCGGTCGTCGCCGGCTGGCTGGCGGTCGAGATGTTCGTCTTCTCCCGGCTGCGGATCGGCGCCTACGACACCGAATACGTGTCCCCGTCCATCGAGGAATCCGATCAGTGACCGACAACACAATCACTGCTAGCGTGTCTCTCGCCATGACGGACGACGGTGAAATGCACGGGACCCAGCCGCGATCGCAAGGGGGCGAGAAATCAGCCGGCATGAACGAGGGCATGCGCGTCCTGTCGTATCTGCTCTCGGGTGTTCTGTTCTACGGCTTCCTCGGTTGGCTCGGCGATCACTTCCTGGGCACGCATTTCCTTGTGCCGGTGGGAATCCTGCTGGGCGCCGGCTTCGGGGTCTACACGATCATCAGGCGATTCGGTCAGGTCGACCCCGCCGAACTGACCAAGCTCGCCGGACTGCGGCGACAACGAGCAGCGGGGCGGCCGACTAAGCCGATGGTGTCTCAGACGACGACGGAGGGGGAACGGTGAGCGGCCTGCTGAGCCTGATGCCGTTGGAGGGTTTCGAGCCACCCGGTGTCCATAGTTTCGACTACCCGCCGATCATTCCCGGCGTCGAGTGGTTCACCAAGTACGTGTTCCAGGCCATCCTCGCGGTGATCATCATCCTGGCCTTCTGGTTGATCATGGCGCGCAAGCAGGCCATGGTGCCGAGCAAGGGCCAGTACCTCGGCGAGACGGCGTACTTCTTCATCCGCAACACCATCGCCCGCGACATGATCGGGCACGACTACCGCAAGTACCTGCCGTTGATCATCGCGTTGTTCTCCTTCGTCCTGGTCAACAACCTCTGGGGCGTCTTCCCGCTCCTGCTGCTACCCACCCCGTCACATGTCGGCTGGGCCTACGGACTCGCCCTCCTGGTCTGGGTGATCTACAACGGGGTCGGCATCGCCAAGTACGGCGTCTTCGGCTACCTCAAGAACACCACGCTTCCGGCCGGGGTGCCCAAGGCCATGTGGCCGTTGATCATTCCGCTCGAGTTCTTGTCCAACATCATCATCCGGCCGCTGACCCTCTCCTTGCGACTCTTCGCCAACATGTTCGCCGGACACCTGCTGATTCTGGTCTTCATTCTGGGCGGTGAGTTCCTGGTGCTGGAGAGCGACAAGATCGTCAACAACATCGCCGGGGTCGTGGCCTGGATCTTCTCGATGGCGATCTTCACCCTGGAGATCTTCGTGCAATCGCTGCAGGCCTTCATCTTCGCCCTGCTGACCGCCCAGTACATCTCCTCGGCTGCCGCCGAGGAGCACTGATCAAACCCGTTCCCTGATACACAGCGGAAAACTGAAAGGAAGCATTCATGTCTATCCCAATGGAGCTCGTCGGGTCGCTCGGCATCGTCGGCTACGGCCTCGGCGCCATCGGTCCCGGGATCGGTGTGGGCCTGATTTTCGCGTCGGTCATTCAAGGGACCGCCCGACAGCCTGAAGCCCGCGGCGCCATGATGGGCACGGCCTGGATCGGCTTCGCCGTGACCGAGGCGCTCGCGATCATCGGTATCGCGCTGGCCTTCGTGTTCGGCTTCGTGGGCCAGCCATGACCTTGTCCGTCATGTCCGTCACCCTGGCAACAGAGAATCCCCTCCTTCCAGAGCCGCTCGAGATCATCTTGTCGATCGTCTTCGCGCTGCTGCTGACCGTTGTGATCGCGAAGTTCGTGGTGCCAAGGTTCGAGGCCACGTACGCCGAACGGACCGCCGCCATCCAGGGCGGCATCGAGAAGGCGGAAAAGGCCCAGGAGGCCGCCGAGGCCGCGCTCGCTCAGTACAACGAGCAGCTCGCCGAGGCCCGCACCGAGGCCGCCCGGATCCGCGAGGACGCCAAGACCCAGGGCGCCCAGATCCTGGTCGAGCTCCGCGAACAGGCCCAGGCCGAAGCGGCTCGGATCAAAGCCTCGGCCGAAGCCCAGCTCGAGGCGGAGCGGGCTCAGATCCTGGTCCAGCTGCGGGGCGAGGTCGGCGGACTGGCCACCACGCTGGCCGGCCGGATCGTCGGCGAGTCCCTGGATGACGACGAACGCGCCCGGCGGACGGTCGAGCGCTTCATCGCCGATCTGGAGAGTGACGAGCCGGCAACCGCAGGCAGGTCATGAGCGCCGGATCCGAAACCAGACTCCGAGCCCTGGACTCGGTGCTCGACGCGGCCCTGGCCCGCAGCACCGCTGACGAGGGCATCGTCGGAAAGATCCTCGGAGCGGTGCAAGGGGCGCCCAGTGGCTCCGACATCGATCGCTTGGCCGGTGACCTGTTCGCGGTCGTGGACGCGCTCGAGTCCTCGGTGGCGTTGAGACGGGCGGTGACCGATCCCAGCACGTCGGAGGAGGGCCGGAAGGATCTCGTTCGCGACCTCTTCGGCAAGCGGATTTCCAAGACGGCCGCGGACATCGTCGCCGAAGGCGCCACCATGCGGTGGGCCGGCGGTCGGACGTTCGCCGCGGCGATCGAGCGGCAAGCCGTTCGAGCCACGTTGATCCAGGCTGACGCCGACGGGACGCTGGAGAACACCGAGGACGAACTGTTCCGGTTCGCCCGGATGGTCGAGTCAAGTCCCGAGTTGCGCGAGGCGATCGGCGATCGCTCGGTCCCGCTGGCCAACCGGCAGGCGCTGGTCGGCGACCTGCTCGACGGTCGGGCCACCGACGCCACGGTGGTACTGGCCAAGCGCGCGGTGCAGGCCCGGGAACGTACCTTCGCGCACACGATCGAAGGCTTCGTCACGCTCGCGGCCGACCAGAAGAACCGCGTCGTGGCGACGGTGCGCGTGGCCAGGCCGCTCAGCTCCGATCAGCGGGATCGCCTGCAGGCCGCACTCAGCAAGCAGGTCGGGCGCTCGATCGTGATCCAGGAGATCGTCGATCCGACCGTGCTCGGCGGAATCCGGGTCGAGCTCGGTGACGAGGTCATCGAGGGCACGGTGGCCGACCGGCTCGAGCAAGCCCGACGGCTCTTCGGATAACCCGACAGACCAGAACTCAGCATTTTCACGACTGATACGAGAGCAGGAAACTAAGGCGATGGCAGAACTCACGATCCGCCCAGAGGAGATCCGGGACGCACTGGACCGGTTCGTCCAGAACTACACGCCCGACACGTCCAGCCGCGAAGAGGTGGGCACGGTCGTCACCTCCGGAGACGGCATCGCCCGCGTCGAGGGACTGCCTTCGGCGATGGCCAACGAGTTGCTCGAGTTCGAGAACGGCACCCTCGGCATCGCGCTGAACCTCGACGTCCGGGAGATCGGCGTCGTCGTGATGGGCGACTCCGGCGGCATCGAGGAGGGCCAGGTCGTCAAGCGCACCGGGGACATCCTCTCCGTGCCGGTCGGCGACGGCTACCTCGGCCGCGTGGTGGATGCGCTCGGCAATCCGATCGACGGCCTCGGCGAGATCACCGACATCGACGAGCGGCGGGCGCTGGAGCTCCAGGCTGCGGGCGTGATGGACCGCCAGGAGGTCCGCCAGCCGCTGCAGACCGGCATCAAGGCCATCGACGCCATGATCCCGATCGGTCGTGGTCAGCGGCAGCTGATCATCGGCGACCGCAAGACCGGCAAGACCGCCATCGCCATCGACACGATCATGAACCAGAGGGCCGCCTGGGAGTCCGGTGACGCCGAACAGCAGGTGCGCTGCATCTATGTCGCGATCGGCCAGAAGGGATCGACGATCGCGGCGATCCGGGGCGCGCTCGAGGAAGCGGGCGCGATGGCGTACACGACGATCGTGCACGCGCCGCGCGTCGGATCCGGCCGGCTACAAGTACGTCGCCCCCTACACCGGATCGGCCATCGGCCAGCACTGGATGTACCAGGGCAAGCACGTGCTCATCGTCTTCGACGACCTGACCAAGCAGGCCGAGGCGTACCGGGCGATGTCACTGCTGCTGCGCCGCCCACCGGGCCGCGAGGCGTACCCCGGTGACGTCTTCTACCTGCACTCCCGGCTGCTGGAGCGCTGCGCGAAGCTGTCGGACGAGCTGGGCGGCGGGTCGATGACCGGGTTGCCGATCATCGAGACCAAGGCCAACGACGTGTCGGCCTACATCCCGACCAACGTCATCTCGATCACCGACGGCCAGATCTTCCTGCAGTCCGACCTGTTCAACGCCAACCAGCGCCCGGCCATCGACGTCGGCGTGTCGGTGTCCCGGGTGGGTGGCGCGGCCCAGATCAAGGCCATGAAGAACGTGTCCGGCTCGCTGAAGCTCGAACTGGCGCAGTTCCGCGACATGCAGGCGTTCGCCATGTTCGCCTCCGATCTCGACGCCACCACCCGCCGGCAGCTGGACCGCGGTGGCCGGCTGGTCGAGCTGCTCCGGCAGCCGCAGTACTCGCCCTATCCCGTCGAGGAGCAGGTGGTGTCGGTGTGGGCCGGCCTGCAGGGTCTGATGGACGAGGTGCCCGTCGACGACGTGCTCCGCTTCGAGCGCGAGCTGCTGGACTACCTTCGGCACAACGGCAACGCGCTGCAGAACATCCGCGAGACCAAGGTCTTCGACGACGACACCGGCGCGGGGCTGCGCGAGCAGATCGCGGAGTTCAAGAAGGGCTTCCAGACCTCCGAAGGCAAGCTGCTCGCCGGCCGCGAGGAGCATGTCGCGACCGATCCTGACGACGTCAATCAGGAGCAGATCGTCAAGCAGCGGCGGAGCTGACCGATGCCCGCCAGCCTCCGCGAGCTGCGTCAGCGCCGTTCCTCGGTGACCACCATCAAGAAGGTCACCCGGGCGATGGAGCTGATCGCGGCGTCGCGCATCATCAAGGCCCAGGGCCGGGCCCAGGCCGCGGCGCCGTACGCCCGTGAGCTGACCAAGGCCGTGTCGGCCGTCGCGACGTTCTCCAACGTCGAGCATCCGCTGACCACCGAGGCGGAGAACCCGACGCGGGCGGCCGTCCTGCTGATCACCTCCGACCGCGGACTCGCGGGCGCGTACTCCTCCTCGGTGATCAAGGAGGGCGAGCAGCTCAATCGGCTGCTGCGGGACAGCGGCCGGGAGCCGGTGCCGTTCCTGACCGGTCGCAAGGCCGGAGCCTTCTACAACTTCCGCAAGCGCGAGGTTGCGGCCCGCTGGGACGGCTTCTCCGAAGCCCCGACGTACGCGCATGCCCGGGAGATCGCCGATGCGCTGATCGCGGCCTTCCTCACTCCCACCGAGGAGGGCGGGGTCGACGAGATCCATATCGTCTACACCCGGTTCGTGTCGATGCTCACCCAGAAGGCGGAGGTCATCCGGCTGCTGCCGCTGGAGGTCGTCGAGGGTGAGGAGCCAGCCGGCCGCGGACGACCTGCTGCCGCTGTACGAGTTCGAGCCGGACGCCGAAACCGTGCTGGACGAACTGCTGCCGCTCTACGTCGCCAGCCGGATCCAGTACTGCCTGCTTCAGGCGGCCGCCTCGGAACTGGCCAGCCGGCAGAAGGCCATGAAGTCGGCGACCGACAACGCCCAGCAACTGATCGAGCGGCTGACCCGCGAGGCCAACCAAGCCCGCCAGGCCGAGATCACCCAGGAGATTTCCGAGATCGTCGGCGGGGCATCGGCGCTAGCCGAAACCAACGCCGCCGCTGAATAGCCCCGTGTTGATAAGAACTGTGAGGACGAGATGACTGCCACCGCTGAAGAGAAGAAGTCCGAGGCCCCCGCGGGCGGCGTCGGCCGCGTATCCCGGGTGATCGGCCCGGTGGTCGACATCGAGTTCCCGGTCGACCAGATGCCCGACATCTACAACGCCCTGCTGATCGACACCACGGTCGGCGGCGAGACCCGGCCGATGACCCTGGAGGTGGCGCTGCACATCGGTGACAACCTCGTCCGGGCCATCGCGCTGAAGCCGACCGACGGTATGCAGCGCGGTGCCGAGGTTCGCGACACCGGCGGGCCGATCTCGGTCCCGGTCGGTGACATCACCAAGGGCCACGTCTGGAACACCACCGGTGACGTGCTCGACGTCGATCCGTCCACCATCAAGATCACCGAGATCGAGGGTGCGCCCAATGGGCGCTGGCCGATCCACCGGCAGGCGCCCAAGTTCGACCAGCTCGAGTCGAAGACGGAGATGCTGGAGACCGGCATCAAGGTGCTCGACCTGCTCACCCCGTACGTGACCGGCGGCAAGATCGGCCTGTTCGGTGGCGCCGGTGTCGGCAAGACGGTGATGATCCAGGAGATGATCTACCGGATCGCGCACAACTTCGGTGGCACCTCGGTGTTCGCCGGGGTGGGGGAGCGGACCCGTGAGGGCAACGACCTTATCCACGAGATGGAGGAGGCCGGTGTCTTCAAGGACACTGCGCTGGTCTTCGGGCAGATGGACGAGCCCCCGGGAACCCGGTTGCGGGTCGCACTCTCCGCACTGACCATGGCCGAGTACTTCCGCGACGTGCAGGGCCAGGACGTGCTGCTCTTCATCGACAACATCTTCCGGTTCACCCAGGCCGGATCTGAGGTGTCGACGCTGCTCGGCCGGATGCCGTCCGCGGTCGGCTACCAGCCCAACCTGGCCGACGAGATGGGGCAGTTGCAGGAGCGCATCACCTCGACTCGCGGTCACTCCATCACATCGATGCAGGCGATCTACGTGCCCGCCGACGACTACACCGACCCGGCCCCGGCAACCACGTTCGCCCACCTGGACGCCACCACCGAGTTGTCCCGCGAGATCGCGTCCCGTGGTCTGTACCCGGCCGTGGACCCGCTGACGTCGACCAGCCGGATCCTGGACGCCGCAGTACATCGGTCAGAGCCACTACGACGTCGCCGTGCAGGTCAAGCAGATCCTGCAGCGCAACAAGGAATTGCAGGACATCATCGCCATTCTCGGTGTCGACGAACTCTCCGAAGAGGACAAGATCGTCGTCAACCGGGCCCGCCGGCTGCAGCAGTTCCTCAGCCAGAACACCTACATGGCCGAGAAGTTCACCAATATCCCCGGCTCGACCGTGCCACTCGCGGAAACCATCGAGTCCTTCCAGATGATCGTCTCCGGCAAGGTCGACCACATCGCCGAACAGGCCTTCTTCAACGTCGGCAACCTGGACGACGTGGAGCGCAAGTGGTCTGAGTTGCAGAAGGGCAACTGACCATGGCTGTGGCACTAAAGCGGGGGACGACCCCCCCGAACCCCCCCGAGGTGAAACGTGGCTGAGCCCATGCAGGTCGAGGTCGTCTCGGCAGACCGGGTGGTCTGGTCCGGCCAGTCGTCCAACATCATCGCCAAGACCGTCGAGGGGGACATCGGGATCCTGCCCGGACACTCGCCAGTCCTCGCCGTGCTGGAGCCAGGCGGCGTGGAGATCTTCAGTGAGGACGGGAACCGCGAGGTCATCGCCGTGGACGGCGGCTTCATCTCGGTGTCCCAGGGCCGGGTGTCGATCTTGAGCGAGTACGCCCGGATGGCCAACGAGATCAGCATCCCCGAGGCCGAGAAGGAGCTGGCCGAGGCGCAGCGGACGCTCGACAGCGGTGACTTTGAAGACGAAGACCGCAAGCACTTCCTGCGGGCGACCGCTCAGTTGCGCGCGGCTCACAAGATTTAGTAGGTCGGCGCTACCGGGGTTCAAGGGGTCGCCCCCCTTGCCTGAGACGGGCGTGCTCCCGTGTCTCCTTGCGCACGCCGCGGGGGTTCAAGGGGGTCGCCCCCTTGCCTGAGACAAGGGTGCCCGGGAACCCGTCGCTCTCAGTGCGCGTTGTAAGGTCCCAGCTACACATCGGGGATCGAGCGACTGAAGGACGGGTATGCACGCATGGCTCGGGGTCTTGGAAGGCGTCGCGCTGCTGGTGTTACTGATCGTCCTCAGCCTGGTTCTCCTCGCCGTCCGCCGGCGCTGGCTGAACCGGCTCGGCGGGACCTTCGACTGCAGTCTTCGGTTGAATGTCACGACGCCCGGTGCCGGCTGGACCCTCGGAGTCGGGCGCTACAACGAGGGCATCCTCGAGTGGTTCCGGTTCTTCTCCTATGCGTTGCGGCCGCGGATGGTCTTCCAGCGAGGTGAGGTCAGGGTGCTCGCAACGCGCGATCCTGATCCGGTGGAAGCCGTGGCGCTGAACGCCGACAACCGGATCCTGCGCGTCGAGACGCTCCAAGGCGACAACGACCGCGAGTGGGAACTCGCGATGAGTCCGGAGTCGCTGACCGGCCTGCTGAGCTGGCTCGAGGCGGCGCCACCGGGTGTTCGAAAGGTCGACTGAGTTCTGGCGCCCCAGTCAGTCCTTGGTCGCGAAAGCGGCATCGAACGAGGCCGTTGACGGCTCGATCGCGTTCATGCCGCGGATGAACTCCAGTCCCTCCGGCGCACCGTGCAGGCGATCCATCCCGGCATCCTCCCATTCGATGGAGATGGCCCCGTCATAGCCGATGTGATTGAGCATCCGGAAGATGTCCTCCCAGCGGGTGTCGCCGCGACCGGTGGAGATGAAGTCCCAGCCCCGGCGCGGGTCGGCCCACGGCAGGTGTGAGCCGAGCCGGCCGTTGCGACCGTTGTTCATCCTGACCTTGGTGTCCTTGCAGTCGACGTGGTAGATCAGTTCCTTGAAGTCCCAGAGGAATCCGACGTAGTCGAGGTCCTGCCACACCATGTGCGAGGGGTCGAAGTTGAGGCCGAAGCCGGGTCGGTGACCGATGGCGTCCAGGGTCGCCACCGTCGACCAGTAGTCGTAGGCGATCTCGCTCGGATGGACCTCATGGGCGAAGCGGACGCCGACCTCGTCGAAGACGTCGATGATCGGATTCCACCGATCGGCGAAGTCGCGGTATCCGGCGCTGATGACGTCGTCGGGGACCGGTGGGAACATGGCCACGTAGTGCCAGATCGCCGAACCGGTGAAGCCGATCACGGTGTCCACGCCGAACGCCGCAGCCGCCCGCGCGGTGATCTTCATCTCCTCGGCGGCCCGTTGCCGTACTCCCTCGGGATCGCCGTCACCCCAGACCCGTGGGTTGACCATGGACTTGTAACGATCATCGATGATCGCCTCGCAGACGGCTTGACCGTTGAGGTGGTTCGAGATGGCCCAGCAGCCAAGACCGTGAGAGGCCAGGATGTCGCGGCGCTCAGCCACGTAGCCGTCGTCCTCGGCCGCTCGCGCCACGTCGAAATGATCACCCCAGCAGGCGATCTCCAGCCCGTCATACCCCCACTCCGACGCCAGCCGGCAGATCTCGGTGAACGGGAGATCTGCCCACTGCCCGGTGAACAGGGTCACCGGCCGCGCCTGCTTGGCCTGTGCGGCTCCGGTTGCTTCCTTCATGATCAACTCCTCGAGTCGGGTTCGCGGTCACCGCCGGGCACCCACAGCACATCGCCGTCCGCGCCATTGACGGCTCGGGTCAGGATGAACAGCAGGTCCGACAGTCGGTTGAGATAGGTCATGGCCAGGGGATTGACCCCGCCGGGTGTTTCGGGATCGGCTACCGGTTCGGTGCCGTACGCGGCCGCAGCGACCCAGGCCGCTCGTTCGGCCCGCCGGGTGATCGTCCGGGCGACGTGCAATTGCGCCGCCGGGAGCGACCCGCCGGGCAGGATGAACGACTTCAGCGCCGGCAGCGGATCGCCGAACTGATCGCACCACTGCTCCAGTCGCTCGATGCTCGAGGCGATGATCCGCAGGGCCGGCGGGTCGTCCGGACCGGGCACTCGCAGTGGGTTGGACAGGTCGGCACCGAGATCGAACAACTCGTTCTGGACGATGCGGAGCGCGTCGCGGACCTCGTCCGGCAACTCGCCGGCGGCCAACGCGACGCCGATCGCCGAATTCGCCTCGTCCACGTCGCCGTACGCCTCGACCCGCGGATCGGTCTTGGCGGTCAGCGACATGTCGGTCAATCTGGTCTGCCCGCCGTCGCCGGTGCGCGTATAGATGCGCGTCAGCCGAACCATGATCACCACCCTAGTGGTCAGGCCTCACCCGCTCGTCGGTCCCCGGATCGGCGGGCCGGTTGTGCCACAGTGAACCAGTGAAGGCAACTCTTCGATTCGTGGTCGTGGTCCTGATCACGGGGTCGACCACTCTGGCTGGTTGCGGCCGGATCCCCCCGGAGGATGCCGCCTCCACACCGGACGGGCCGACATCGTCGCTCGTCGGCAGCCCACCGGCCGACGGGGCGACACGTGTGAGTACGTCGCCACCGGAAAGGCCTCCCGACCGGTCGACCTGCCGCCGGCGACCGGCGTACCGACCAGCGGCACGGTCCGCTACGTCTTGAAGTTGTCCAGTGGCGACGTCAAGATCACCATGGATCGCAGCAAGGCACCGTGCACGGTCAACTCGTTCGTCTCGCTGGCCGATCAACACTTCTACGACAAGACCGACTGTCACGGCCTGGTCGAGACCGGCATCTTCTTGCTGCAGTGCGGCGATCCCACCGGCACGGGTGACGGTGGACCGGGTTATCAGTTCGCCAACGAAACCGACGGCACGGAGAAGTACCGGCGGGGGGTGGTGGCGATGGCAAACGCCGGTCCCGATGCGAACGGCTCGCAGTTCCTGCTCTTCTGGGACGATTCGAGCAGTCTCGACGCGAAGCACGAGTTCACGATCTTCGGTGAGATGGACGCCGCGTCCCGAGATGTGGTGGCCTCCATCGCCAGCCAGGGCCGAGACGCCAAGGACCGGCCGATCGCCCCGGCCGAGATCATCTCGGCGTCGCCGGGGTGATCGATGGGGCCGGACTGAACATCCGGGGTGACATCAGCAGGGCCAGCAGGACCGGGAATTCCAGGTACGCGTGATAGGTGGCCAGGGCTCCGTAGAGAGCCCGGCCCTGGAAGTAGTGCTCTGGTGGCCGGCACTCGACTTCAGCCGGCCAAACAGTCGATCATGGCCGAAGTGAGGGGCGCTGGTCGAAGGGTCGGTGATCTTCGCGGTCGTGCGGTACCTCCGGGGCACCGACAGCCTGGCGAACCGATTCGGCTGGTCGATGACGGCCGCGTTCGGGGTCCATACGGCTCTCGTCGCTGATCGGATTGTTGATCATCCCGAGTTCGGGTCGAACCGCTTGGGCTTCAGGCTGAGCAAGATCATCGCCACGACCAGCACCCCGAGACCGATGAATCCGCCGATGATGTACGCCGCGAAACCGTGACCCTGCTGGGGATAGACACCGGTGGACGGCGGCGCCGACGACGGCGGCAGCACGTCGAGCGGAACCAGCCACACGCTCGCAACCAACTCGATCATCTGCGGTTCCGCAGGAATCTGAGCAGGAAGACCACCAAGACGATGCAGACGAAGCCCAGCAGCAGCAAGATCAAGATCGGCGCGAAGGCGGAGGGCTCGCGCGCGACATCGAGGGCCACGATGAACGCAGCAGGCATCTGCAGATCTCCTCGGAGGTGGTCAAGTGCTAACGATTCCATATCGTCGAGCGCTACAGATGCAGGAACTGACGCATGGTCGCGACGAACACCTGCGGCTGGTCGCTGTGCACCCAGTGACCGGCCCCCTTGATCCTGACCAGTTGGACCCGCGGAAACAGGGCCCGCATGGCCGCCGCGTACTCGGGCCGGATGTAGCGGGAGTCCGCACCGGCCAACCAGAGCACCGGTCGGGTGTACGGCGGCACGTCGAGCTCCGGCCAGGACCCCATCTCGGGCAGGTGATCACCGAGCAGCTCGAGGTTCATCTGCCAGCGCCAACCCGTATCGGCGCCGTGGTCGCGGCGAAGATTCTGCAGCAGGAAGCTGCGTACCCCCGGTTCGGGCACGTAGGGCTCGAGCTGGGCACTGGCTGATTCCCGGTCGGCGAGGTTCCCGAGGTCGATGGAACGCAGACCGCGGACGATCGTCTCGAAGTTGCTGATCTGAGTCGTCGCCACCGGCGCCACGTCGACGACGCACAGGCGCTCGACGAGCGCCGGATGTCGCAGGGCCAGCACCATCGCGATCTTGCCGCCCATGGAGTGGCCGACCACGGCACAGGGCTCGCCGTCGTCAAGACTCTCGAACAGCTCGGCGACCTGATCGGCCATCTCCGGATAGGAGAAGTGGTCGGTCCAGAGGGAGCGGCCGTGATTAGGCAGGTCGACCAGCGTGACCCGGGCGGCGTCACTGAGCGCCTTCGCGACGGTCGTCCAGTTCTTCCCCTGGCCGAACAGACCGTGCAAGAAGGCGACGCGCGGCCCGGCACTCCCGATCCGGGTGCTGAACAGCTCGCTCGAGGTGGCGCTCATGCTCGACGTTGCCAACAGCTCGTGTGCCAGTGCCGCCGCTCGTCGAGACCGGATGCGGACAACAGGCCGGGCTGCTCGGGCCAGGCCACCAGATGTGGCGTCGATGGCTGGATCAGCTGGTTGCAGCCCGGGCATCGATAGACCTTGGCGGCCGCCGCGCCCGGGATGTTCCTGATGATCCAGCGACCGTCGCTCTTCATCTGCGCCGTCGCGTGCCCCGGCCTCAGCGGACGGGCCGGTCGGGTGTGCTTGCTGGGCCGGCGGGCCATCACCGCTCACTCTCACGCGGCCAGGGCGCGCAGCGGAGCGTGTCGATCGAGGTCACCGGAACAGGCTAGTTTGTCTGGGTGCGTTTGGTGATCGCCCAGTGCCAGGTCGACTACGCGGGACGGCTGACCGCCCACCTGCCGATGGCGAAACGGCTGATCCTGATCAAGTCCGATGGCTCGGTGTCCATTCATGCCGACGACCGCGCCTACAAACCGCTCAACTGGATGAGCCCGCCCTGTTCACTGGCCGAGCTGCCGCCGACGGGTGACCTCTCGGCACTGTGGGAGATCCGGGGCCGGGACGGCGACACCCTGCAGATCTCCCTGGCCGAGGTCTTCCACGACTCCTCCCACGACCTGGGCATCGATCCCGGCCTGCAGAAGGATGGCGTCGAAGCCCACCTCCAGGCGCTGCTGGCCGAGCATCCGGAGGCGCTGGGAACGGGCCTGGCTCTGGTTCGCCGTGAGCATCTGACCCCGATCGGGCCGGTCGATCTGCTCTGCCGGGACGCGTCCGGGGGATACGTGGCGGTCGAGGTGAAGCGCCGCGGCGAGATCGACGGTGTCGAGCAATTGACCCGCTATCTGGAGCTGATGCGCCGCGATTCGCTGCTCGGCACCGTGCGGGGGATCTTCGCCGCGCAGCAGATCAAGCCGCAGGCGCGGACCCTGGCGGAGGACCGAGGCATCCGGTGCGTGGTGCTCGACTACGACGTGTTGCGCGGCATGGACGATCCGAGCAGCCGGCTGTTCTAAGGCACTTTGATTCTGTGTCGCAACAGTGCATCAATCCCGGCCTGCGCTAGCTCATTGACGTCGTCGCGCGCGATCAGGTTCCACCACTGGCGACTAGCGCGGGAAAGATTGGCTGGGAGGCGGTTATTCAGGTCGTCGACCGTGAATCACCCGAATGGATGCGGAGCTTTTCTGTTGGATGACGGCGGGTTCGTCGGAGTTAAATGCAAGTACAGTTAAATCATGGTGAATTGGTGGAACAACTGGGCGCCCGTTTTGCTCGACGGCCTCGTCGGGACCGTGCTCGGGTTGTTCGGCGTTTTCGTCGCTGCTGTTTGGCTGGTGAAGAGACAGGTTCGGGCCGACCGGCGGCTCGCGCGGATGGACCGGGAGTTGACGGCGGCAATGACCCTCTACCCGATCGTCGCCGACGTCCGCTCGACGCTCATCGACGCGAACAATCAACCGAACCGGCCCCGGATCTGTTCCACGACAAATTCCGTTCGGGACAAGTTGTTCGTCGTACTGATCGCGGCCGAATCGATTTCGTCAGAGGTAGTCGACGAACTGAACCATGCCATCGATCATCTGCGGAATGCGCGTGGTCAGATTGCCGCGACCGACGACCAGGGGACTCGAGAGAAGAAATACCTGGCGGGAAACGAAAAGGCTATTACCGCGTTAGGGTCAGCGCTGATGTTCATCAGCCTGCTGGCGGAGCGTGATGGTGCCATCATCTTGCGGAATCCGCCGCGGCGGCGCCTCCGGTCACACGTCTAGACTGGCGGGCGCGACCACTCGTCGGTCGCGGCTGCGGGTCAGGTGTGCACGGCATCAGCAAGCTCTCGCTGCTCGCCGTCGTCCGGGGTATGTTCCGCGAACTCACCCACATCCTCGAAGGACAATTCGGGTAGGTCGGGAAAGTTCTCGGCCGATGCCACTGCGAGGGCACTGAGAGAGCTGAGTTGGCTCAGCATGGCCACCTTCCGGCGGTCCAGGAGCTCCTGCTCGTGCCGCATCTGGCGGCGTCGCCAGGCGAACTCCTGCCGGGCCCGCTCGTCGATGAGCGCCGCTTGCTGCCGCGCCCGGCCGACGATCTGCCCGGCCTCGTCGGCCGCCTCCACCTTGATCCGTTCGGCGTCGGCCAAGGTCTGCGTACGCAGGGCTGCGGCCTGGTCCGTCTCGGCCGCCAAGTGCTCACCGGAGGCCCGCTGCAACGCGGTGGCCTCGGCGAGCATCGCCTTGACGACCGTGTTGGCTTCGTCCTGAGCCCGACGGAGCTCGTTGAGGATGCGGTCACGCCGCTCGGCCGCTTCGCGGAGGGTGCCGGCCGCCTGATTCTCGGCGGCCGCCGTCCGTGACTGGGACTCCAGCAGGGCTGCCTGCCCGGTTCCGCGTGCCGTCGCATCGGCCTCGGCGCAGATCGAGGCGGCCTGCAGGCGGGCGGAGGTGAGCAACTGCTCGCATTCGACCCGCGCCCGGCGAGCCAGGTCGGCGGCGTCGCGCTCACCTTGAGCGCGGAGCCCTTCCAACTCGGATAGCTGGGCGCGGCGGACCTCGCCGAGCTCCGCGGCCGACCTCTCGGTCAACTCGTCAACCTCGGCCTGCGCCTGGACGATCAGCTGCTCGGCCTCGTGCGCCGCGTGCCGGGTGACGTCACGGCCCTGCTCCTCGGCGATGCGCAGGATCTCCTGAGCGCGCTCGCCGAGGGCCGAGAAGTCGACCTGCGCCGCCTTGGACCGGGCATCAGCGACGGCGCTTCGGAGCTGGGCGTTCTCGCTGGTCAGGGTCTCGCAACGCTGCTCAAGGAGGGAGACCCGGTCGTCCATTGCGTGAGCGAAACGATCGACGGACTCCGGCTGATATCCCTTACGGACAACGGGAAAGCGGCCGGAACTCGACTCGTCGGCTGGGCGGGGTGGGTTCACTGTCAACTCCATGATCGTGAATGCCGATTACCCCGGTACTCATCAGGGTAACCGCATCAGCCGCGGCTCGGCAAAGCCAGCCGCCGGGTGTCGACTGAGGCGCCTACTTCTCCTTGGCGGGGAGATGCTCGGTCCCGGCCGGCAGCTCCGACGTGGAGACGAACACGGTCGCGTCACCGTCGACGTCGAGGTCGGACTCGGGCGCGGAGGCTGATTCTCCCGCCGCCTCTGACTCGACGTCATCCGGCGCGGCCGGTGGCAGGCCCTCCGGACGCAGCACGGTCTGGTCGCCCTCCTCCCCGTCGGGGTCGGTCGGGTCGTCCAGATCGGGGAACGCGCTCGCGGTCTGCTCCGCCAGGGCGGACAGGCTGGCCAGCTGGCTGAGGACGGCCTGCCTGCGTCGGTGCAGCAGGTCGGTCTCCCGCTTGAGTTGCTGCTTGCGCCAGGCGAACTCCTGTTGGGTGCGCTCGCTGATCGCGGAGGCCTGCTTCTTCGCGGTGTTGATCCGGGCCTCCGACTCCTCGACCGCCGCGAGCTTGGTCTTCTCGGCCTCGGCGATGGCCTCGCTCCTGATCCGGGCGGCTTCGGCGATGTCGGCCTCAAGGCGTTCGGTCGACTCGCCATTGTGCTTGGTCGCCTCGGCCAGCAGCGCCGCTGTCTTCTGCTGCGCTTCCTCGTGCACGGCCTGCAACTGGTTCACCGCCTGCTCGCGTTCGACCGCGATCTTCTGCCGTTCCTCGGCCACCTCGCGTTCGGCCGCACGGCGCAGATTCTCAGCGTCCAACGCCGCCCTCTCCCGGGCGGCTCCGGCCTCGTGGTCGGCTTCCCGGCGCAGCGCATCAGCCTGACGACGGGCGGCGGCGAGCAGGGCTTCGGCCTCGGCCTTGGACTTGTCGACCTGAGCCTGCACCTCACTCTGCAGCTTCTGCCGCAGCTGATCGATCTCGGCCGTTCCGCCGGTCTTGATCGCATTGCCCTCACGAGCCGCGCTGCTGCGTACCGCGTCGGCCTCCCGTCGCGCCGACTCCTTGAGCTTCTCGGCCTCGAGGGTGGCATTGGCCACGAGCTCGCGGGCCTGATCCTGGGCCAGCCGCAGGATGTCGTTGGTTCGGCCGCCGAGATTGCTGTAGTCGACTTCGCCGCCGCCCTTGCCATTCTGCAACGCGGAGAGTTGATCTTGGAGTGAGCTGACCTGGTGCTCGAGTTGGGCGGCATGGCGGCGGGACTGCACGACGCTCGCCTCCAGCGTTCGCACGTAGTCGTCGACAGCGGTCCGGTCGTACCCGCGCAACGCGCTGGGGAAGTTGCCGACCGCGCTGGCCATATCGTCGAAAAGTCCCAAACCCGTGTTATCAGATGAGCTCACCGCAAAAACCTTTCCCTCTTGTGCAAAGCAGCATTGTCAGGGCCGGAGCGACTGCCCCCCGCTCAGCGGGGTCGCGAGATCTTCGGCGGCGGGCTCGACCAGTTCGACCAAGGTCCCACCAGTGTCCTTGGGGTGGACAAAATTGATCCGCGAACCCCGGGTACCGGCTCTTGCTGAATCATAGATCAGCCGTATGCCCGATTTGTGCAGAACGCGTGTTACGAGAGACAGGTCCGAGACCCGGTACGCGAGATGGTGCAAGCCCGGTCCGCGCCGGTTGAGGAAACGGCCGACCGTGGAGTCCTCGGCCAGCGCCGCGACGAGTTGCACCTGCGCCGAGCGGTCACCGTCGACCGGCACCAGCATCACCTCCTCGACTGCTTGATCGGGATTGACCTCCCGATGGGCAACCACGAGACCGAGTGTGCCGGTATGGAAGGCGATGGCGGCGTCGAGGTCGGCCACGGCGATGCCGACATGATCGATTCCGAGCAGTCCCGGCAGCTGACTCACCTCGGCTGCACGGAAGTCGCTCATGGACCTAGGGTGCCAGACTGACGCTCGTGGCAGATGTCGATCGGCTGATCGCGGCAGCGCGCTCGGGCCGCCCGCGGGCGATCGGCCGGCTGATCAGTGCAGTGGAGAACGTCTCGGCCCAGTTGCCGGTGATCATGAAAGCGCTCGCGCCATCGACTGGACACTGCTACGTGATCGGGCTCACAGGTGCGCCCGGGGTCGGCAAGTCGACCACGACGTCGATGGTGGTCCGGGCGTTGCGAGCGACGGGTCAGCGGGTTGGCGTACTCGCCGTGGATCCGAGTTCACCGTTCTCCGGTGGGGCGTTGCTCGGTGATCGGGTCCGGATGCAGGAACACGCACTCGACGACGGGACCTATATCAGATCCATGGCCACCCGGGGTCACCTCGGCGGGTTGTCGGTCGCGGCACCGCAGGCGCTGCGGGTGTTCGATGCGGCCGGCTTCGACGTGGTGCTGGTGGAGACGGTCGGGGTCGGCCAGTCCGAGGTGGAGATCGCCGGAGTCGCCGACATCACGCTGGTGCTGATTGGCCCCGGGGATGGGTGACGGCATCCAGGCCGCGAAGGCCGGCATCCTGGAGGTCGGCGACGTCTTCGTGGTCAACAAGAGCGACCGGGACGGGACCCAGGCCCTGATCCGGGAGCTCCGGACGATGATCGCCCTCGCCGACCGGACGGCGGAGACCTGGAAGCCGCCGATCGTGTCGACCGTCGCGTACGAGGGGCAGGGGATCGACGAACTGCTGGCGGCCGTCGACCGGTTCCGCAGTCACCAGTCCGTCACCGGAGCCGGCGCGGCCCGGCGGGTTGCCCGGTCACGGCGGGAGATCGAGAACATCGCCCTGGCGAAGCTCCGGGCTGAGTTTCCCCTGGCTGGCCGGGCCGGGCTGGACGAGCTGGCTCGGGCGGTCAGCCGGGGCGAACTCGACCCGTACGCCGCCGCCGAGCGGATCATCGAGGACAGATAGTCGCGCCGGTCGGTAGTGGCGCGTCCGGCGACGGCGTGGCAGTCGATCGGAGCGCATCGGATGGGATAGACAAGTCCAGTGTCCAGGTCTATGACTGAAGAGGTGAGGCAGGCAGCATGAAGCTCGTGAAACGGATCCTGCTGATCCTGGCCATCGGCTTCTGCCTGTTCTACCTGGTTCAGCAGCCTGAAGGCGCCGCCAGCGCGGTGCGTACGGTGTTCGAGGCGCTGGGCCGGGCGTTCCGCTCGCTCATCACGTTCTTCACCTCCCTGGCCGGATAGTCGTGGCCGGGCTCCTCGGCTGGCTCGACCCGAAAGTCGACAGATATGTGCTCGACCAGGCCGGCGAGCGCAAGGTGCTGGAAGTTCGCAAGCACTGGGTGGTGCTGATCTTCCCCGCCTTCCGGGTGCTGATCGCGGTGGTGATCTTCACCTTGATGGTCGCAAACGAGGGACCCGTCGCGTACGTGCTCTTCGCACTCGCCTTGGGAATCGCCGCTCAGGCTCTGTGGCGGCTGGTCGAGGAATATCGCGATCGGTTCGTCATCACCAATCAACGGGTCTTCCGGGTGCACGGCACCTTCTCGACGTCGCGGGCCAGCGTGCCGCTCAGCCGGATCCTCGACATCACGGTCAAGAAGTCGTTGTTGGGGCACTGGCTCGGCTACGGCCACTTCGTCTTCGAGTCGGCCGCCCAGGTGCAGGGCCTGAACGAGATCCGGTACGTCGGCAAGATCGACTATGTCGAGGACCGGCTGAGGATGGCCATGCAGGGTGACGTGCCGCAGGTCAGCGTCGTCGACGATGATGACGGCACATGAGCACCCTCGATCGCCACCGGCTGCCCTTCGACCCCGTGCAGGAGGCCGCGCGTCAGTGGCAGACCCATTGGGGCGAGATGCCGCGGATGCGGGCCGTGACCTCCTTGATGCGGGTGCACCAACTGGTGCTGACCGAGCTGGACGAGCTCCTCCGGCCGCTCGGCCTGACGTTCGCCCGTTACGAGGTGCTCGTGCTGTTGTCGTTCTCCCGGCGGGGTGCGCTGCCGCTCGGCAAGATCGGCGAGCGGCTGCAGGTCCATGCGACCTCGGTGACACCGCTGGTCAAGCGGCTCGAGGCGGCCGAGCTGATCCAGCGCACCCCGCATCCCGAGGACGGTCGGGCGGTGCTGGCCTCGATCACCCAGAAGGGCCGGCTGGTGATGGATCAGGCGACCGAGGCCATCGTCGGCGCCCGCTTCGCCCTCGGCTCGATGAGCGAGCCCGACTGCGACAAGCTGACCGAACTCCTGACCCGCCCGCGCGCCGCGGCCGGCGACTTCTGAGGTTTGCCCGGCCGCGTGTCGGGTTTGCACGGACGTGGGAGATCGCCGCTGACCGCAGCGAATTCTCCACGGTAGGCGACCAGCTCACACCGAACCGGGCAAATCCGACGCCGACCGGGTCGGACGTCCGGGAGGGTCCTAGATAGTAGGACGTCCTAGGATCGAGGCGGGAGGTTCCATGACGAGCGACGGCAGGCAGCGCTGGGAGGCGGCGTACGCGGAGGCGTTGGCTCGCGGGCAGGTGCGCGATGCCGATTTCACCACCCTGTCGGGGGTCGAGGTCGACCCGGTCTACGGTCCGCTCGACGAGAGCGCGGACGAACGGATGGAGCGGATCGGGTGGCCGGGGGAGTACCCGTTCACCCGCGGGCTCTATCCCAGCGGCTATCGCGGGCGGGCCTGGACGATCCGGCAGTTCGCGGGCTTCGGCAATGCGAGGCAGACCAACCA
Organism: uncultured Actinomycetota bacterium; assembly: GCA_963723815.1. Lineage (GTDB taxonomy): Bacteria > Actinomycetota > Actinomycetes > Propionibacteriales > Propionibacteriaceae > Microlunatus. Next base: position 31,704 of record CAVRSH010000051.1, read on the forward strand.
GCGCTACAAGATGATCTTGGAAGCGGGTGGCGGCGGGCTGAGCGTTGCCTTCGACATGCCGACGCTGATGGGCCGGGATTCCGACGATCCGAGGTGTCTCGGGGAGGTCGGGCACTGCGGTGTCGCCATCGACTCGGCGATTGACATGGAGGTGCTGTTCGACGGGATCGACCTCGGCACGGTAACCACGTCGATGACCATCTCGGGTCCGGCGGTGCCGATCTTCTGCATGTACGTGGTCGCAGCCGAGCGGCAGGGCGTGCCGATCGACCGGCTGAACGGGACCTGCCAGACCGACATCTTCAAGGAGTACATCGCCCAGAAGGAGTGGCTGTTCGCACCCGAGCCGCACCTGCGGCTGATCGGTGACCTGCTCGCCTACTGCGACGCCGAACTCCCCGCGTACAAGCCGCTCAGTGTCTCGGGCTACCACATCCGCGAGGCGGGTTCCACAGCCGCGCAGGAGCTGGCCTTCACGCTGGCCGACGGCTTCGGCTATGTCGAACTGGGCCTCTCCCGCGGTCTGGACATCGACCGCTTCGCGCCCGGTCTGAGCTTCTTCTTCGACGCCCACCTGGACTTCTTCGAGGAGATCGCCAAGTTCCGGGCCGCGCGGCGGATCTGGGCCCGCTGGTTGCGCGACCGCTACGGCGCGACCACGGCGCGGGCCCAGTCGTTGCGCTTCCACACCCAGACCGCGGGCGTCTCACTCACCGCTCAGCAGCCGTACAACAACGTCGTCCGGACGGCGGTCGAGGCGCTGGCGGCGGTGCTCGGCGGGACCAACTCGCTGCACACGAATGCCCTCGACGAGACGCTGGCACTCCCCACCGAGGGCGCGGCGGAGATCGCCCTCCGCACCCAGCAGGTGTTGGCCGAGGAGATCGGCGTGGCCAACGTCGCCGACCCGCTCGGCGGGTCCTGGTACGTCGAGGCGCTGACCGACCAGATCGAGCAGGAAGCCGAAGCGATCTTCGCCCAGATCGAGCGGCTCGGCGGTGGCGCCGATCAGGATCACCCGATCGGCCCGATGACCTCGGGGCTGCTGCGCGGCATCGAGGACGGGTGGTTCACCGGCCAGATCGCCGAGGCGGCGTACCGTTACCAGACCGATCTGGAACGGGGGGCCAAGCGGATCGTCGGCGTCAACTGTCATACGACGACGGTCAGCGGCCCGTTGGAGATCCTGCGGGTCGGGCACGAGGTCGAGATCGAGCAGAACCGGGTGCTGGCGCAACGCCGGGCCGATCGTTCCCAGGCCGACGTCGATGCGGCCCTGGCCGAGATGATCAAGGTGGCCCGAACCTCCGGCAGCATGATTCCGTCGATGCTCGATGCGGTTCGGGCCGAGGCGACGCTCGGCGAGATCTGTGACGCGTTGCGGGCCGAGTGGGGCGCGTACGTGGAGCCGGCCCGCTTCTGATCGCGGCCGGTCCGGACCGCCGCGCTCCCTTGGGCCGTTTGCGCGCACAACGGACGAGAAAGCCGCGATTTCGCCGAATTCCGGGCTGCCTCCGCGCACAACGGACCAAACGGCCCTCAGGCAGCCAGCCGAAGATAGGTCTCAGTTCGGCAGGGCGTCGTTGGCGTCGAACCAGGTGCGCTGATCGTCGAGGTCCTTGGCGAGCTTGAGGCTCTCGGCGATCTCGACCAGCAGTTCGCCGTCGTCCGGCCGGCCACAGCGACTTGGTCAGATCGGCCGGGGCTCCCTCCTCCGACTCGACGCAGACCGTATGACTCGGGGAGCCGGGAGGATTCAGGCACAGCCGGGCGTCCCGGGCACTGAGCACGGCCGGCATCCCGGCGATGGTGTCGGTCTCCCACCCGGCGAGATGTTCGGGGACCTCCGTCGTCCCGGCGGAGACGACGACTCCGAAGTAGGGCAGATCACGTCGCTTGTCGATGGCGGTCGCGTCCATCGCGCCGAAGACCGGGTCGGGCGGATCGAGGTGGGGCGGGTAGACCCCTCGCACCTGATACCCGGCCGGAAGCGACCGGAGTTCGAAGGGCAGGCGCGTGGTCACGACCTCGAATCGCACCCGCTGCGCCATGTCCACACTCGGCTGCCGGCCGTCGGCACACGAGACCTGCGCCCAGGAATTCTCGGCATACTGCCAGACGACGCCGCCGTCGGTCTCTAATCCGGGCTTGGAAGAGGTTCCCGGGCGTCCGTTCACCTCGACCGGGGTGCGTTCGACGGCGCCCGCCGCCGGATCGCCGACCCCTCGGCCGTAGACGGTGATGACGCAGCCGCCGGTGAGGTCGTCGGGCGACGTCCTCGGCGGACCAACGTTGGAGGACTCCGAATCAGCGGTCACCGTGAGCGCCCGAACCTGCCAACCCGCCGGCAGGTCGACCCGATGGATCTGATTCCAGTTGCCACGGACGCGTTGATCAGCCGGTACGCCGGTGCGGTTCACCATAAAGGTCGGTACCGCGATCGCCACCGCGATCAGCACGGCCGCCACGGCAAGGACGAGTGCCATCCGGCGCCGCTGGACGGGCTTCCGGCGGGTGCGCCGGATGATCGCGTCGTAGAGATCGTCGGTCTCGTGGGGCCGGTCGGCGAGGTCGACGAGGGTGGTTCGCAGCTGATCTTCAGTGCGCATGACTGCCCTCCTCGGTTTCGGTGATCGATCGTGGTCGGATCGGCTGCAACTCGATCCGGAGCGTGGCCAGCGCGCGTGAGGCATGACTGCGGACCGTGACCTCTGAGCAGCCCAGCAGATCGGCGATCTCCCGATCCGAGAGCCCCTCGACGTAGCGCAGCACCACGACGGCGCGTTGCTTGCGGGGCAGCCGGTCGAGCTCGGTGATCAACTCGCGCGTCGGCGTGCTGATCGGCGATGCTGGTTCGGAGGAGTCGAGTGATCATGGAGTTCGGCATGCGGCACGGGCCCACTTGCGCCGCCAGGACAGGTGCTCGTTGATGATCATCCGGCGGATATAGGCCTCGCGATGCAGCTTCTCGATCTTGGACCATCGCGCATGGATCTTCACCGCCACGTCCTGGACGATCTCCTCGCTGACCGAGCGACCGCAGAGCGCGTCGAGAACCGCACCATGGGGGCAGTGCTCGCGCAGCCAGTCCTCAAACGTCATGTCACCACCTGTGTTCGACACTAGTGAAACGCGTCGAAGGCGGAAATTTACGCCGAGTTGTCAGACTTTCAGCGCGCCAGAGCGCGCTGAGAGTCTGACAGTGACACTGCGACGCTCCGCGCCGCGCATTCAGGAGGCGAGAGCGGCCGAGACCACGGCGCGAGCGGCTTCCTGGACCTGGGCGAGATGCTCGGGGCCCTGGAACGACTCGGCGTAGATCTTGTAGACGTCTTCGGTGCCGGATGGCCGGGCGGCGAACCAGGCCGACTCGGTGGCCACCTTGAGCCCGCCGATGGCGGCGTCGTTGCCGGGCGCCGTGGTCAGGATCTGGGTGATCGGCTCGCCGGCGAGCTCGGTCGCGGTGACCGCCGAGGAATCCAGTTTGGCCAGCTTGGCCTTCTGGTCGCGGTTGGCCGGCGCATCGACCCGGGCGTACGCCGGAGCCCCGTGCTCAGCGGTCAGTTCCGCGTACAGCTCACTCGGCGACTTGCCGGTCACCGCCTTGATCTCACTGGCCAGCAGCGCGAGCAGGATGCCGTCCTTGTCCGTGGTCCAGGTCGAGCCGTCGAGGGCCAGGAACGACGCGCCGGCCGACTCCTCGCCGCCGAAGCCGATGTCACCGGTGCGCAGCCCGGGCACGAACCACTTGAAACCGACCGGGACCTCGATGAGCGTCCGGCCGAGGCTGGCCGCGACCCGGTCGATCATCGAGGAGGACACGAGCGTCTTGCCGATGCCGGCGTCCGGCCGCCAGCCGGGACGGTTGGCGTACAGATACTGGATGGCCACCGCCAGGTAGGCGTTCGGGTTCATCAGCCCGAAGTCCGGAGTCACGATCCCGTGCCGGTCGGAGTCGGCGTCGTTACCGGTCGAGATGTCGTAGGCGTCCTTGTTGGTGATCAAGGACGCCATGGCGTTCGGCGAGGAGCAGTCCATCCTGATCTTGCCGTCGGTGTCGAGAGTCATGAACGAGAACCGCGGATCGACCTCGGGATTGATCACGGTGAGATCGATGCCCAGATTGTCGGCGATGTAGGCCCAGTACTGGACGCTGGCGCCACCCATCGGATCGGCGCCGATGCGCACGCCCGCCTCGCGTACCGCCTTGAGGTTGAGCGCGTTGACCAGGTCCTCGCAGTACGTGCCGAGATAGTCGAAGCGGTTGACGTCGCCGGCCACCGAGTCGTACGACTTGCGCCGGATCGGCGTCGGGTCACCCATCAACTCGTTGGCGCGGGCGGCGATCACCCCGGTGGCGTCGGAGTCGGCCGGACCGCCGTGCGGCGGGTTGTACTTGAAGCCGCCGTCGCGGGGCGGGTTGTGCGACGGGGTGACGACGATGCCGTCGGCGGTGTTGCCCGGAGCGGCGGTCTTGTTGTGCAACACGATCGCCCGCGACACCGCCGGGGTCGGCGTGTAGTCGTCGTCGTGCTCGGCGCAGACCGCGACGCCGTTGGCCACGCAGCACCTCGATCGCGGTCGTCCAGGCCGGCATGGACAGCGCATGGGTGTCCTTGCCGAGATAGAGCGGACCGGTGATGCCCTGGGAGGCGCGATACTCCACGATCGCCTGCGTGGTCGCGGCGATGTGCAGGTCGTTGAACGCAGTGTCCAGGCTCGATCCTCGATGACCGGAGGTCCCGAACACCACCTGCTGGTCAGGATTGGTCGGGTCGGGCTTCAGGTCGTAGTACGCGCCGATGACGGCGTCGACGTCGATGAGATCTTCTGGAAGGGCCGGTTGGCCGGCGCGAGGATGAGCCATGACGGCCATTCTGCCGACGTGTGGGCATCGGCGCGAGGGGGCCACGACCTTTGACAGGATGGAGCCATGAGTTCGTCCAGTTTCAACCGCCCCGGTGCCGTCGATCTGTCCCAGTTGGCCCAGCGAGCCAAGCAGAGCGCCGCGGGTTCCGCGCCGTCGAGCGGCCGGTCGACCGGTGCCTCGTACGTGGTCCAGGTGACCGAGCAGACCTTCGAATCCGAGGCGATCCGCAAGTCGGTGAAGCATCCGGTCGTCGTGGAGCTCTACTCGCCCCGGGTCGCGACGGGACAGCAGTTGTCCGACGCGCTGATCGAGATCGCCAACGCCTCCGACGGCAAGTTCCTGCTCGCCCGGCTGAATGTCGACGCGGCGCCGGGCATCGTCCAGGCACTGGGGCTGCAGGCCGTGCCGACCGTGATCGCGCTGATCGGCGGTCAGGCGGCGCCACTGTTCCAGGGCGTGCTGCCCAAGGATCAGGTCCAGGCGGCGATCGACCAACTGCTCACGGCCGCCGTCGCCAACGGCATCATCGGCCGGGCGGACCCGGTGGCCGGCCAGCCGGCCGACGAAGCTGAGGACGAAGCCGAGCCGGAGGCGGATCCGCGGTTCGCCGCCGCCGACGAGGCCTTCGCGCGTGGCGATTTCGAGGCCGCACGCGATGAGTTCGACAAGTTGCTGCAAGCCAATCCGGCCGACATCGAAGCACAGGCCGGCAAGGCCCAGGCCGGCCTGTTCGCGCGCGCGGCTGCCCTGGACGGGCCGGCGGTGCTGGCCAAGGCCGAGACGGAAGATGATCTTGGGACCCAGCTCGCCGCGGCCGACGTCGAGATGATCACCGGCGATGCCGAGGCGGCGTTCGGCCGGCTGATCGCGGTGATCAAGAAGGTGTACGGCGACGAGCGCAACCAGGTACGACTCCGGCTGCTCGAGCTCTTCGAGACCCTCGGCAACAGCGACGAACGGGTCCTCAAGGCCCGTCGCGACCTGATGACCGCGCTCTTCTGACGCCGACTTGTCGGATGCTCAGGTCGCTATAACGCACTGAGGATTTCTGGTACAGGACGGTGGAGTAAGTCGGTCGGTTCAGGTGCCGAGGCCGGCGTCGCGGGCCCGGATGATCATGGTGGCGCGGTCGGTGGCCTGGAGCTTGCTCAGGATCGTCGAGACGTTGTTGCGGACGGTCTTGGGAGACAGGAACAAGGCGCTGGCGATCTGACCGTTCGAACGACCGGCGGCGATCAGGTTGAGCACCTCTCGCTCCCGGTCGGTGAGTTGCGGGAAGGCCGACTGCTGCGGCGCCGGAGTCTGGCTGAAGACGGTTGCGATGCGGTTGGCCAGAGAGGCGCCGAAGACGACGCCGCCACCGTGCACGGTGGTGATCGCCCGGACGATCTCGGCCTGGTCGGCGCCCTTCAGCAGGTATCCGCGGGCTCCGGCGCGCACCGCGGCGAACACTGTGCTGTCGTCCTCGCCCATGGTGATCACCAGGACGCCGATCGACGGTTCGGCGGCGACGATCTGCCGGGTGGCCTCGATGCCGTTCAGCCGCGGCATCTGGATGTCCATGATCACCACGTCGGGATGGCGGACGAGCGCCAGTTCCACCGCCTCGATCCCGTCCTGCGCGCGACCGACCACGTCGATGCCGGGCAGCGGATCGAGCAGCGTGGCGAGGCCGTCGCGAAAGATCGGGTGATCGTCGGCGATCAGCACCCGCACTGCTGGTTCGGCCGCCTCAGCCACCGCTTTCTCCTTCCAGTTGAGGGATCCAGGCTCGCACGGTCGTGCCGCCAGCGGCCGGACAGGTCACCTCGCAGCGGCCGCCGAGCTCGGCGCAGCGCTCCCGGAGCGAGTGCAGGCCGACGCCGGCCACCACGTCGCCGGCGATGCCGATGCCGTCATCGACGATCTCGATGATCAACTGGCCGTCGGCGGCCCGCAGCCCGACCCGGCAATGCGTCGCCCGAGCATGGCGTACGACGTTGGTGAGCCCTTCGGAGACGATCCGGAAGGCCGCCACCTCGACCGCCGCACCGAGCCGGGGCAGCGGCTCGATGTCCACTTCGACGGCAAGATCAGCCGAGCGGACCCGGTCGGCCTGTTGTTCGACCGCGGCCGGCAGACCAAGATCATCCAGGGCCGGCGGCCGGAGACCGTGGACCAGCCGGCGGACGTCGGCCAGCGCATCGGCGATCTCGGTCCGGGCCTGGGTGATCAGCACCCGGCTCCGTTCCGGGTCGGTCGGCAGCGCGTTGCCCGCCGCATCCAACCGCAGCGCGACCCCGCCCAGTGCCGGCCCGAGACCGTCGTGCAGGTCGCGCCGGATCCGCCGCCGGTCGTCCTCGCGATCATGGACCAGTTGTTCGCGGCTGACCTGGAGCTCGGTCGCCAGGGTCGCGCTCCGGATGGCGATGGCCGACTGGCGGACGAGGTCGACCAGCAGCGCCTGATCGCGCCGGGACAGCATCGAGCGGACGCCCCGGGCCGGCAGGGTGAGGCGACCGACCAGTTCCGCGGAGTAGGTCAGCGGGAACTCCTGTACGGTGACCGGCCGGTCGCCGTAGGTGGCCGAGCGGGTGCCGCCGTCGGCTGCGAAGATCTCGACCCCGACATAGTTCATCTTGAACGCGTTCGCCACGGCCGACGTCATCTCCGGGAGTTGATCTTCGACCCGTCCCGACGCTTCGAGGCGGGCGGCCAGGGATGAGACGACCTGATACCGATCGCCGCGTCGCCCGACCAGAACGCGGCGGACCAGACCGGACAGCCAGTTGCGCAGCGGTCCGTAGACCGCGATCGCGAGCAGCAGCACGACCAGTGTGACCTCGCGCTGGTCGAGCCGGTCGCCGAGCAGCCGAGTGGTGGCCGCGAGCACGGCGAAGTCCAAGATCACCACGCCGGCGGCGACCCCGGCGTACACCACCGTGGCGGCCACCAGGCCGTCGATGTCGATCAGGTCGGGTCGGCAGATGCCGGCCGCGATCGACGTCGACGTCGCGATGACGGCTGCGAAGAGGGCGATGTAGGCGATCAGCGAGCTGGGCACCAACAGGCTGACCGCGACCAGGATCGCGCAGATGATCGCGGCCCAGAGCAGCCAGCGCAGCTGGGTCCGTTGCCGTCCGGTCGCCCGCCGGTGCCGGATGAAGATCACCAGCAACGTCGGCAGCAGGGCCAGGAAGGTCATCGCCCGGGTGACCACCAAGATCACGAAGCCAACCTGGTCGGAGACCGGGAGGGTGGGCAGGCCGGGCTCGGCGACCGGCGGCGGGAGGCCGCCGTCCAGGTAGACCACGCTGATCGGCATCAGCGTCAGCGCCACCGGCAGCGCGCAGGCCATCACGATCGCGGCGATGCTGACCACCTTCCACACCCCGCCGAGCAGCCGGCCATCGGGGTAGAGCACGAGCAGCACCGGCAGCCCGACCAGCAGGAAGGCACCGATCCGGTCGACGAACCAGAACGCGAATCCCGTGCCCGGCAACGGATCGGGAAGGCTGGCGCCGAGCCGCGCCCACGACTCGAGCAGGCCGTCGACGCTCCACAGGAAGCCGAAGGCCAGCAGGGCGACCGCCACCGGATGGCGGGGGTAGCGGGCCAGGATGAGGCAGCCGCAGCCCACGACGATGGTGCCGAGGGCAGCCGTCACCGAGCCGAACTCGGCGTTCGACTGACCGCCGGAACCGGCGCGGACGCCGTCCAACACCGCGGCACCGACCAAGATCAGCAACGACAGCGCTCCGAGCGCGATGGCCAGCACGCGATTGCCGGCCCCCTCGGACCGATCCAGCGTCATCTGGTCTGCCACCTCCGCATTATCGCCGGGTGCGCGTCCTGTGCGCAGGAGCCCGATGTCCCGTCCAACCCAGGACATCTCCAGTGATCAACTTCGGGACACCGATCCCTGCCGCCCGGGTCGGCGGCCCGGCGAGTGTTGTGGACATGAACAACGCCCTGCTCACCACCTCGTCCGGATCCACCAACCGCCAACCCCACGACAACAAAACAAGGAGTCGCCATGACCATCGTCGACGCGCCGGCCCGATCCGACCTCCCGGCCCTCTCCGGCAGCACTGTCCAGGCCGCACCGTCGGCGGCCACCAAGCCGTCCCGCCCGTACCGGTTGCACGGCACCGTGCTCAGCGTCGGAGCGCTGATGTGGGCCGCCGCCATCGCCGTCTACGGCCCCGACCCCGCAGATTCGGCTGTCGGCGCGATGGCCTTCGGGATCGGCTCCGGGGCCTTCCAGATCGGTTTGCTCTTCCTGCTCAGGGTGCTGCGGCGAACCGACGCGCTGGGCACCGGCAAGGTGGCCAGAACCGTGCTGGTGGTGGAGAACGTCTTCGTCAGCCTGGCCATCGCCTCCACGGTCGCCGACGCCGTACGGATCTCCGACCTCAGCCAACCCGGGTGGCTGCTGCTGGACGCGTTCTGGCCGATCTCGATGATCGGCATGTTCGGCCTGGCCATCCGCATCGCCATCGCCGGCCGCTGGAGGGGCGTCTCCCGCTTCTGGCCGCTGGTGGCTGAGAGCTGGGCGGTCTGTGTGATCCCGACCATGAACATCTTCGGCCAGCACGTGGCGGGCATCGTGGCGGTGATCCACCTGCTCATCGGATACTGCGTCCTCGGCCAGATCGTGGCTCGAAAGGCCCAGTGACCACGACCGCCGATTCTCGCCGGAACCGCCGCCTCGATCGAGGCGGCGGTTCTGGTTACCCCGGCCGGTGGTGTCGCAGGCCGCATATAGTTCCCGACTGACCGACCGACCCACCGACCCACCGACCCACCGACCCGGGAGCTGACCATGAAGAAGACGAGCGTGGCCGCCATGGCTGCCATGGCCGCCCTCGCCGCCTCGAGCCCGGTCCTGGCCGGCTGTTCCGGCGACCCGGCCCCACCCGCGCCGGCCGGCAGCAGCGCCCCGGCGTCCTCGGCTCCGCCGAGCGCCCAGCCCGAGCGCGGAATCGACCACGACCGCGACCGCGCCGGACTGTCTCGACGGGCGCTACCGGATCACGTCGTTCGAGGCGGTCGGCACCGACCAGAGCACCGCGAACGGCAAGGGTGGCGACCTGACCCTGAGCTTCGACGACGGCGCATTCGCCCTGCAGTCCAAGGGCAAGGATCCGGTAGCGATCACGGCCGGGGGCGCTACCGGCCAACTGGTTCTCGACGGCAAGATCACCGGCAGCTATCAGGCCGCCGGTGCCGACAAGGTGACCTTCACGCTGGGCAAGAGCACCGGTAAGGCCAAGCTGCGGAGCCCGAACGGCAAGCAGGAATCGGTCAAAGTGGCCCAGGTCGCCCAGGTCCTCGCGCCCAACGGCGAGGCGACGGCGACGTGCAAGGGCGACGGGCTGACGTTGAAGACCGAGCGGCTGACCCTCGATCTGCAGAAGTGATCACGCCACGCTGCCGTCCTCGAGGTAGGCGAATTCATTCGGTCCGAGGCCGGCGGCGACGGTCAGCCGACGATGGGAGAGCGGGGTGACCAGTCGCTGCGCCTCGGCCAGCGTGCACAGTCTCACCTGCTTGATCTCGGCCGGCTGGAGCACCAGGTCGGCCAGATCCGCCTCGGTGATCCGCCCGCCGTCGAAGATCAACTCGATGGCGTCCTCCCAACCCAGGTAGGGCGGCATCCAGTCGGCGACCAGCAACCGGCCGATCGGCCGGACGACGCCGAGCTCCTCGGTCACCTCACGGCCGGCCGCGAGTCGCGGTGCCTCGTACGGCTCGACGATGCCGCCCGGCAGTTCCCAGTCCTGCTTGAACTGGGTCTCACACAGCAGCAGCCGACCATGATCATCCCTGATCAGTACGTGGGCGATCAGTCGCTTCCGGGGCAGCGCGGAGTTCATCACACCGGAGAAGCCGTTCGGCCCGTGCACCTGGTCCGACGCCAGCCGGGAGAACAGAGAGACGTCGGCATAGCTGCCGTCCGGCAGTTCGAGCGCTTCGCGGCGTACCCCCTCCAACCGGAATCCGGCCCGCATCACGGCACGCCTGGCCGCCCGATCGGTGGCCACGAGGGATATCTCCAGCCGGCGCATGCCGTGGCCGAGCAACGCATCGTCGGCGACCGCGCTCACCGCGCGCTGCAGCGAATCCGGATCAATCGCGCCGTTCCACTCCAGGGTGGCCAGGCCACCCGCCGCCACCTGGACCTTGATGTCGAAATCGGCCACGCGGCTATGGTTTCCGGTCGGTCAAGAGTTCGGGATCGTCGGCGGTTCCGGCGACTCCGGGGATGCCGGCGACTCCGGAGACGTCGGTGAACCCGGTGAGACGGGCGACACCGGCGAGTCCGGTGAGCTCGACGAGGCGGCCGTGCCCGCCGGTCCCGAGTCGGCCGGTTCAGCGACCTTCGCCGGGGCCGATGTCGCCGCGGCCGATTTCGCCGCGGCCGACTTGGCCGGCCGCTTGCGCGGCGTGGTCGACACCGCCGGCTCTTCGGCCGTTGATCGGTTCGGCGAGGCCAGCTTGGCGGCGGCCTTGACCCCCTTGGTCACCTTCTCCGGTTCGGACTGCTCCTCGTCCGGCGTCGACTCCAGCCGGAGCCAGACGGCACCCAGCGGCGGCAGGGTCACCGCCGCAGAGGCGACGTAGCCGTGCGAGGGCACCGGATGCGCGACGACCTGGCCGAGATTGCCGATCTGACCGGTGCCGTCGTAGACATCGGCGTCGGTGTTCAGGATCTCCGTCCAGACGCCCTCGGCGGGCAGGCCGATGCGGTAGTCGGGTCGCGGCTCGGAGGAGAAGTTCGTGATGCAGGCGATCATCTGCCCCTCGCCGTCATAGCGCAGGAAGGAGAAGACGTTGCCGCCGCGGTCGTCGGCGTCGATCCAGGAGAAGCCGGACGGGTCGGTGTCGCGCTTCCACAGCGCCGGGTGGTCGCGGTAGATCTGGTTCAGATCCTTCACCAGCCGCTGAACCCCGCGGTGACCCCACTCGGCGCTCTGCCACCAGTCGATGCTGCGGGCTTCGGAGAACTCGCGCTTCTGGCCGAACTCGGTGCCCATGAACAGCAGCTTTTTGCCCGGGTGGGCCCACATGAAGGCGTAGAACGCCCGCAGGGTGCCGAACTTGCGCCATTCGTCCTGGGGCACCCGTTCGAACATCGACCCCTTGCCGTGCACCACCTCGTCGTGGCTGATCGGCAGGATGAAGTTCTCCGAATACGCGTAGGCCATCGCGAAGGTCATCTCGTGGTGGTGGTACTGGCGGTAGATCGGCTCGCGGCCCAGGTAGCGCAGCGAGTCGTTCATCCAGCCCATGTTCCACTTGAAGCCGAAGCCGAGACCGCCGTGTTCGACCGAACGGGTGACCCCGGGGAAGGAGGTCGACTCCTCGGCGATGATCATCGTCCCCGGCTCGCGGGCGTACGCGTGCTCGTTCGTCCGCTGCAGCATCTCGATGGCGTCGAGGTTCTCGTTGCCGCCGTACTTGTTGGGCACCCACTGCCCGGCCTCGCGGGAGTAGTCGAGGTACAGCATGGACGCGACCGCATCGACCCGGAGCCCGTCGATGTGGAACTCGTGCAGCCAGTAGTAGGCGTTGGAGACCAGGAAGCTCTTCACCTCGTTGCGGCCGAAGTTGAAGATGTAGGAGCCCCAGTCCGGATGCCAGCCCAGCCGCGGATCCTCGTGCTCGTACAGCGCGGTGCCGTCGAACCGTTGCAGCGCCCAGGGATCGGTCGCGAAGTGCCCGGGCACCCAGTCGATCATCACGCCGATGCCGGCCTGGTGCAGCTTGTCCACCAGGTGCCGGAACTCGTCGGGTGAGCCGAACTTCGACATCGGTGCGAAGTAGCCGGTGACGTGGTAGCCCCAGGAGCCCTCGAACGGGTGCTGGGCGACGGGCAGGAACTCGACGTGGGTATAGCCCTGCCACGAGCAGTACTCGACCAGCTCGTTCGCCAGCTCCAGGTAGGTCAGGCCCTTCCGCCAGGAGCCGAGGTGCACCTCGTAGACGCTCATCGGCTCCTGGTACTGCTTCTTCTCGCCGCGGTACCACATCCACTCGTCGTCGCCCCAGGCGTACTGGGTCTCGTAGACGATCGACGCCGTGTGCGGGGCGGCCTCGGTGAAGCGGGCCATCGGGTCGGCCTTGAGCCGCCAGATGCCGTCGGAACCCAGCACCTCGAACTTGTACAGGTTTCCGGTGCTCGCGCCCTCGATGAACAGCGCCCAGACCCCGCCACCGGGGACCAGATGCATGTAGGAGTTCTCGCCGTTCCAGTAGTTGAAGTCGCCCACCAGCCGCACGGCCTGGGCGTTCGGCGCCCAGACCGAGAACCGGGTGCCGAAGATCTCCCCACGCTCATCGTCGGTGATCTTCATCTCGTGCGCACCGAGGCGCTTCCAGCACTCGGTGTCGTGCCCTTCATGGAAACCGGTCAGGTCCCAGCCGGTCAGGCCGCCGCTCGGATCGTAGGACATCTTGTGCATTACTCCTATGCGTTGTTCTGCTCGGTGGGGTGGCGCTGATCGTCAGGAGTCGGTGGCGGTGCACCGGCCAGGGTGGCCACCGCGCCCAGCGGGATGCCGACCCAGTCCGGACGGTTGCGGGTCTCGTAGACGACCTCGTAGATCGCCTTGTCCGCTTCGTAGGCGCGCAGCAGCTGGGATTCGTTCCCGCTGAGCGCGCCGCCCGCGTAGCCGCGCAGAAAGGCGGCCCGGGACTCGGCCGCCCAGGCCCCGCTGTTCGGGCCGGGGACGCTGGCGGCGGCGTAGTCGAACGACCGCAGCATGCCGGCGATGTCGCGCCAGATGCTGTCCGGCGCCAGCCGCTCGGCCATCGTCTTCGCGGGCTCGCCCTCGAAGTCGATGATCTTCCAGCCCTTCGGCGTGTGCAGCGTCTGGCCGAGGTGGAAATCGCCGTGCACCCGCTGCGTGTCCAGCGTCGTCACGGCAAGATCGTCGAAGCAGCGGCGCAATCCCGCGACATACGGCTGGAGGGCCGGAGCGGTCTCGGCGGCGCGTTTCAGCCGGTCCTCCATGGTCGCCGCCACCGACGCTCCGATGATCCGGGTGGTGGGGAACGCCTCGCGCATCGCCTGGTGGGTGTCGGCCAGGGCCCGACCCAGGGCTTCGGCCTCGTCGACGAACCCGGAGTTGATCTTGAGACGGTCGAGGGCGAGGCCCCAGCCGTCGGTGGCGTCGGCCAGCTTCTCCACCACCATGGCCAGGTCGGCCGCCAGCACCGAGCCGCCCGAGACCCAGGTGCCCTCGACCCAGCCGAAGAGCCCGGCGACATCGGTGACCCCGGCCGCGTTGAGCGCGGCGTGCACCTCGATGTCGAGGTTGCGGCCGAGCTCGAGCCGGCGGAAGAGCTTGATCATCGCGACCTCGCCCAGCATCACCGAGGTGTTGCTCTGCTGTCCGGTGAACACCCGCGGTTCGAGGTCGACCGACAGGCCCTGGGCGTCGGCGAGATGGAAGCCCACCGTCTCCTCCGGACCGCGCAGCATGCGCGAGGCGAGCAGGGCGCCCAGAATCACCCGGCAGGCCTGCGGATCCTGGGCGGCGTCAAAGGCGACCGCCGGACCGAGATCAGCATCGGTGAACCGGCCGATCTCGGCATGGTGCAGGTCGGCCTGCGGCGCCTTCCGGTAGGCGGCGGCGAGTTGGTAGAACTCGTGGTCGATCTCGGCCGTGTCGTCGTCGGGGTCCTCGTCCGGCGGATAACGCACCTCGGCGATCTCGAACCGAACCGCCGGCGCGCCGGGCGCACCGAAGAACTCCGACACCTCGGTGAGCCAGGGCAGCGGGGTCAGCGAAACCAGCTCGACCTGGCGACCTTTCCCAGCGAACCAGCGAGCGCCGGTGAGGTACTTCAGCACCTGGTCGGCGACCTGGGGATCAGGTGGCCTCGTCATCGCGGCGCCTATCCGTGGGCCGTCGAGCCGGGCGACGTGGTGCGGGAGCCGTACCGGATGAGGGTCAGGATGTGGGCCGGGTCGTCGTAGGTGAGCCGGACGAAGGCGTGCTGGCCCCAGCGCCACGTCTGGCCGGTGATCTCGTCGTGCACCAGGTAGACGTCGCGAGCGGTCAGGCCGAGCGCCTCCATGTCCAGATAGAGCTCGGTCTCGACGATGTTGTGCGGGTCGAGGCTGGAGACCACGATCACCACGTCGTCGCCCGCCCGCTTGGAGAACACCACCGCATCGGAGTGCGGCGCATGGTGGAAGTGCAGGTCACGGAGTTGCTGCAGGGCCGGGTGCTCCTTGCGGATCTGGTTCAGCCGGCCGAGCAGCATGTTCAGGTTCTCCGCGGGCTCGGTCGACTTCCAGTCCCGCGGCCGGTACTGGAACTTCTCCGAGTCCAGGTACTCCTCGCGCCCCGGCGCGAGAGCGGCGTTCTCGAACAGTTCGTACCCGGAGTAGACACCCCACAAGGGGGAGAGCGTTGCCGCGAGCACGGCCCGGATGGTGAACGCGGGCTTGCCGCCCACCTGCAGGAAGAGCGGCAGGATGTCCGGCGTGTTCACCCAGAAGCTCGGCCGGAAGAAGCTGTCCGTCTCGGTGGTCAGCTCCGTCATGTACTCGGTGATCTCCCACTTCTCGTTCCGCCAGGTGAAGTAGGTGTAGGACTGCTGGAAGCCCGCCTTGCCCAGCGCGTGCATCATCGCCGGCTTGGTGAAGGCCTCGGCCAGGAACAGCACGTCGGGGTCGGTCCGGCGCACCTCGCCGATCAGCCAGGCCCAGAAGTTCACCGGCTTGGTGTGCGGGTTGTCGACCCGGAAGATGCGTACGCCGTGGCTCATCCACAGCTTCACGATCCGCAGCGACTCGGCGTAGATGCCCTCGCGGTCGATGTCGAAGTTGATCGGGTAGATGTCCTGGTACTTCTTCGGCGGGTTCTCCGCGTACGCGATCGATCCGTCGGCCCGCTTGGAGAACCACTCCGGATGGTCGGTGACCCACGGATGGTCCGGGGACGCCTGCAGAGCGAAGTCCATCGCGACCTCGAGGCCGAGCGACTTGGCCTTGGCGACGAACCGGTCGAAGGCGTCGAAGTCGCCGAGATCGGGATGGATGGCGTCGTGGCCGCCCTCAGCGGCGCCGATGGCCCACGGCGAGCCCGGGTCGGACGGGCCGGGGTTCAGGGTGTTGTTCGGTCCCTTGCGGAAGGTGCGGCCGATCGGATGGATCGGGGGGATATAGACCACGTCGAATCCCATCGAGGCGGCGGCTTCGAGCCGCTCGTGCGAGGAGTCGAAGGTGCCGGACTTCCAGGTGTCGGTCTCCTCGTCGTACTCGGCACCCTGCGAGCGGGGGAAGAACTCGTACCAGGAGGAGTAGAGCGCGGCCCGCCGGTCGACGTAGATGGGGTATTCCGGGGTGGGGGAGACGAGCTCGCGTGGACCGTACTTGAGCATCGCGGCGCGGACGTCGTCGGCGAGCACGATCTCCAGTCGGTCCTCGACCTGCTGGGCCGAGTCCAGGCTCTTGGCGGCGCCCCGCAGCAACGCGGCGACCTGGGCGGAGCCGGCCGACTCGGCGCGCTCGGCCGAGGAGGTGAACAGCGCCTTCCCCTCGATGCAGACCAGGGAGACGTCGATCCCGGCCGGGATCTTGATCTCGGCGTTGTGCACCCAGGTCTCCCAGGGGTCACTCCAGCCCTCGACCCGGAAGGTCCAGGCGCCCGCGGTCTCCAGGGTGACCGACGTCGTCCACCAGTCGAAGCCCAGCGGGGTGGTGGGATGCATGGGCTCGATGCGCTCGTTGCCGCTCGGATCGGTGAGCACCACGGACGCGTTGACGGCGTCGTGGCCCTCGCGGAAGACGGTGGCCCGGATCGGGATCGACTCGCCGACCACGGCCTTCGCGGGATAGGCGCCGCCTTCGATCACCGGTGACACCTTGGTCACAGGTATCCGGTCGAAGGGCGTACCGGGGGAAGGGCTGGCGGGGTCGGGGGCAGGAACGCTCGCTGTGGTTGCCGTCACGTGGCCAACCTATCGGCAGCGGTCGGGCTACGTCAGGGGGTCTCGCAGCACCAACCGTGCCGCCCATCCTTCAGCCGTGGCACGGCTGAAGGCGCATCGGCCGCTAGGTTATGCGGGTGCGCGCTATCCGTCGTTTCAATGTTCGTCCCGTGCTGCCCGAGGTGCTCAAGCCCTTGGGCGATCTCGCCCGCAACCTGCGCTGGGCCTGGCACTCCGACACCCAGGACCTCTTCCGCTCGGTAGACCCGGTGTTGTGGGAGAGCTCGGGTCACGATCCGATCCGGCTGCTGGCCGATGTGTCGGTCGAGCGGCTGCAGATGCTCTCCCGGGACAAGAAGTTCGTCAAGAACCTGAAGGTCATCCAGGCCGACCTCGCCGACTACCTGACGGGCGATCTGTGGTTCCAGGGCTACGCGGCCGAGAACCCGGCCGCGCCGAAGGGCATCGGGTACTTCTCACCCGAGTTCGGCATCACCGAGGTGCTGCCGCAGTACTCCGGCGGCCTGGGCATCCTGGCCGGCGACCACCTGAAGGCGGCCAGCGACCTCGGCGTGCCGATCATCGGCGTCGGGCTGCTCTACCGGCAGGGCTACTTCCGCCAGTCGCTGAACTCGGCCGGCTGGCAGCAGGAGCGCTACCCGCTGCTCGACCCCAATGCCCTGCCGCTGACGCTGCTGCACGACGACGACGGCCCGGTCCGGATCGATCGTGCCGCTGGACGGCCGCCAGATGTTCGCCCAGGTCTGGGTGGCGCAGGTCGGCCGGGTGCCGCTGCTGATGCTGGACTCCGACGTGGAGCAGAACGGCGGCTACGAGCGGGAGGTGACCGACCGGCTGTACGGCGGCGGCAGCGACCACCGGCTCGCCCAGGAGGTGCTGCTCGGCATCGGCGGCGTACGGGCGATCCGTGCGTACTGCGCCATCACCGGCGCGCCGGCGCCCGAGGTGTTCCACACCAACGAAGGCCATGCCGGCTTCCTCGGCCTGGAGCGGATCCGGGAGTTCATGGAGCAGGGGATGAACTTCGACACCGCGCTGGAGCGCAATCGGGCGGGCACGGTCTTCACCACCCACACCCCGGTCCCGGCCGGCATCGACCGGTTCCCCCGCGAGCTCATCGTGGCCCAGTTCGGCAGCTTCGCGCCGCTGCCGCTGGAGAACGTGCTGGCGCTGGGGGCCGAGGACTACGACGGCGGCGATCCGGGCAAGTTCAACATGGCCGTGATGGGCTTCCGGCTCGGCCAGCGGGCCAACGGCGTGTCGGTGCTGCACGGCGAGGTGTCCCGGGAGATGTTCCAGGGACTCTGGAAGGCCTTCGACAGCAGCGAGGTGCCGATCACCTCGATCACCAACGGCGTCCACCACCTCACCTGGGTGCATCGCGACCTGCTCGACCTGCTCGAGGCGCCGTCGGGAAGCTCCACCGACACGACCATCGACGGCTACGACTGGAATGCCCTGGCCGGCGTGGACAGCAAGGAGATCTGGGCGCTGAAGCGGCGGATGCGCGAGGACCTGATCACCATGACCCGGACCCGGCTCGCGGCGAGCTGTGCCAACCGGGGGATGGCGGCTCGGAGTGGGTCGCCGACGTGCTCGACCCCGACGTGGTGACGTTCGGCTTCGCCCGCCGGGTGCCCTCGTACAAGCGGTTGACCTTGATGCTGCGCGATCCGGCCCGGCTGAAGCGGCTGCTGACCGACCCCAAGCGACCGATCCAGATCGTCATCGCCGGCAAGTCGCACCCGGCCGACGAGGGCGGCAAGGCGCTGATCCAGCAGATGGTGCTGTTCGCCGACGATCCGAGGACTGCGGTCCCGGATCGTCTTCCTGCCCGACTACGACATCGCCATGGCCAAGCCGCTCTACCCGGGCTGCGACGTCTGGATGAACAATCCGCTCCGCCCGTACGAGGCCTGCGGGACCTCGGGGATGAAGGCGGCGCTGAACGGCGCCGCCAACCTGTCGATCCGCGACGGCTGGTGGGACGAGTGGTTCGAGCCGCGAGTTCGGCTGGGAGATCCCGTCCGCGGAGGGCATCGACGATCCCGATCATCGTGACGATCTGGAGGCCAAGGCGCTCTACGACATCATCGAGAACGAGATCGTGCCGCGGTTCTACGACGAGAACCGGCACGGGCTGCCCGAGCGCTGGATCCAGATGATCCGCGACACCGTGGCCGGCCTCGGCCCGAAGGTGCTGGCCTCCCGGATGGTGCGTGACTACGTCACCAACCTGTACGCCCCGGCCGCGGCCTCGATGCACTCCCTGGAGGCCTCGGCCGGCGGCGCCGAGGGGCTGGCGCGCTGGAAGCGCAAGGTGCGTGACGCCTGGCCGGAGGTGGCGGTGGACCACGTCGAGTCGCTCGACGGCGATCAGCTCGAGGTGGGCGCCCGGATCCACGTCAGCGCTCTGGTCCGGCTCGGCGAGCTCTCACCGGACGAGATCGAGGTGCAGCTGGTGACCGGCCGGGTCAGCGGCGACGACCGGCTCTACGAGCCGCGGGTGAACCCGTTCCCGACCGGGGGAGGACGTCGAGGACGGCCTGCGTCGCTACGAGGGGACCGTCGAGGCCAAGCGGGCCGGCGCGATCGGCTACACCGTGCGCGTCGTGCCGCATCACGCGATGCTGGCCAGCCAGGCCGAGATGGGCCTCGCCACCCTGCCCGCCGAGGTACCTCCGCCGCCGTCGGTCTGAATCCGGGTCTGATCCGGGGTCTGAATCGGCGGTCAGTCGACCTGGAGGACGACCACCGTACGACCGGGCAGCGCGAGCGCCGAGCCCGCGGAGATCTTCTCCGCGGGCAGTTCGCCGTCAGCACCGGTGTGGGCGACGACCGAGTAGGTGTGGGCCCACGGCCCGTCGGGCAGCTCGACCTGGACCGCGTCGGCGCCGCCGTGGAACCAGATCAGGAACGCCGAGTCGTAGGCCCGGTCCGGATTGTCGTCGGCGAGATAGAGGCCGAGCGTCCGCCGGGTGCCGTCGTGCCAGTCGTCGGTGGTCATCTCGGCGTTCCGGCCGCCGAACCAGGCGATGTTCTTGCGCCCGGTCGGACGTCCCTTGGCGTCGAGCAGCGGCTCGCCGTGCCGGTAGACCTCGCGACTGAACACGCTGTACTCGGCCCGCAGCTTCAACAGCTTCTGGGTCAGCTCGATCTGGTCCCGCCAGCGTCTCGCTGGTGTCCCAGTGCACCCAGGAGATCGGCGAGTCCTGACAGTAGGCGTTGTTGTTGCCCTGTTGGGTGCGGCCGAACTCGTCGCCCGCGGTGATCATCGGGATGCCGTTGGCGAGCAGCAGGGTGGCCATCAGATTGTGCGCTCTGCCGGTGCCGCAGGGCGTTGACGTGGGCGTGTTCGGTCTCGCCCTCGACGCCGCAGTTCCAGGATCGGTTGTCGTCGGATCCGTCGCGATTGGACTCACCGTTCGCGCCGTTGTGCTTGACGTCGTAGGTCACCAGGTCGCGCATGGTGAAGCCGTCGTGCGCGGTGATGAAGTTCACCGAGGCGGACGGACAGCCGGCCGTCGCGGTTGAAGATGTCCGGCGACGCGGTCACCCGCTGGGCGAGCTCCGAGACGCCGTGGGTGTTGCCGCGCCAGAAGTCACGGACGTAGTTCCGGAACCGGTCGTTCCACTCGCTCCAGCCCGGGACCGAAGGCACCGACCTGGTAACCGTACGGACCCATGTCCCACGGCTCGGCGATCATCTTCACCGTGCGCAGCACCGGATCTTCGCGGATCGCCACCTTGAACGGGTGGTCCTGGTCGACGTGGTGCCGGTCGTCGCGCAGCAGTGTCGTGACCAGGTCGAAGCGGAAGCCGTCGACGCCCATCTCGGTCACCCAGTAGCGCAGCGAGTCGAGCACCATCCGCAGCACGCCCGGCTCGGAGGTGTCGACCGAGTTGCCGCATCCGGTCACGTCGTAGTCGTTGCGCTGGTCGTCGGTCAGCCGGTAGTAGCCGAGGTGGTCGAGCCCGCGGAAAGCCAGCGTCGGGCCCTCGTGGCCGCCCTCGCCGGTGTGGTTGTAGACGACGTCGAGAATCACCTCGATGCCGGCCCGGTGCAGCGCCGACACCATCTCCTTGAACTCCCGGACCTGCTGGCCGAGCGTGCCGACCGACCCGTAGGCCGAGTGCGGGGCGAAGAATCCGAGAGTGTTGTACCCCCAGTAGTTGGACAGCCCCCGCCCGATCAGGAACGGCTCGGAGACGTACTGGTGCACCGGCAGCAGCTCGACGGCGGTGACCCCGAGATCGACAAGGTGCTGGACCACGGCCGGGTAGGCCAGGCCCGCGTACGTGCCGCGCAGGTGCTCGGGCACCGCCGGGTGCAGCCGGGTGAAGCCCTTGACGTGCAACTCGTAGATCACGCTCTCCGACAGCGGCGTCGGCTCGGCCGATCGGCTCGGGGGGCGGGCTGTCGGGGACGACCACGCTGAGCGGCACGGCGGCGAACGAGTCGGTCGGGTCGAGCAGGTAGTTGGATCCGGGCGCGTGGTCCAGGATCGGTCCGGAGTAGTCGACGCCGCCGGTGATCGCGCGGGCGTACGGGTCGAGCAGCAACTTGGCGG
This sequence comes from uncultured Actinomycetota bacterium, assembly GCA_963723815.1. Lineage (GTDB taxonomy): Bacteria > Actinomycetota > Actinomycetes > Propionibacteriales > Propionibacteriaceae > Microlunatus. The sequence continues at coordinate 53,094 of CAVRSH010000051.1, forward strand.
GGTTGAACCGGGAACCCGACGCGGGATCCCACTCGCCGTGGACGCGGTAGCCGTAACGCTGCTCGGCACCGACGCCGCGGACGTGGACCATCCACACCCCGTCGTGGTTCTGCCACATGTCGTAGTTGGTCTGGGCGCGGTCCTCGGCGACGAGGGCCAGTTCCACCCGGGTGGCGCGCGGTGCCCACAATCCGAAGAGGGTCCCGCCGTCACGGATATGAGCCCCGAGAAGTGACGTGTCGTGCGGGACCGGCAGGGTCGTACTGGATGTCATGTCGACGCTTTCGCTTGATCGGCCGGCTTGGCTGGTCTCGAGTTTGTTCAGTTGATGTGAGTTACTCCCCCAGGGGAGCGTGGCACACATTCTGCCTGGAATTGCCGACAAGTGCGCAGTCCCGGGCACGCCACCGGGCTAAACACGCCAGCCTGATACGCAGACGAAACACGATCGGACATCGGTCGCCCGCGTAAAGTCCCTGCCATGGCGCCCGAACAGGTGGGTCTGGAAGTCGTCGACGGGATCGGTGTGATCCGGATCGATCGTCCGAAGCTCAATGCCTTGAACGCCGCCATCCAGCGGCGGATCGCCGAACTCGCCGACGAGTGCGGCCGCCGCGGCGATGTCGCCGCCGTCGTGCTGACCGGCGGAGAGCGCGTCTTCGCCGCCGGCGCCGACATCGTGGAGATGCAGCGCCTCACGTACCCCGAGATGGTCGAACACTCCCACGTGCTGCAGCGTTGCTTCGCCGCCGTGGCCCGGATCCCGAAGCCGGTGGCCGCCGCGGTCAACGGCTACGCCCTCGGCGGTGGCTGCGAACTGGCGCTGTGCGCCGACGTCCGGATCGCGGCCGATGACGCGACCTTCGGCCAGCCCGAGATCAAGCTCGGCATCATTCCCGGTGCGGGCGGTACACAGCGGCTGACCCGACTGATCGGTCCGAGCCGGGCCAAGGAGCTGATCTTCACCGGCCGCTTCGTCGGCGCAGCCGAGGCGCTGTCCATCGGACTGGTCGACCAGGTCGTCCCACCGGCCGACGTGCTGCCGACCGCGATCGCCTGGGCGGCGCGCTTCGTCGACGGTCCTGCGCTGGCCCTCAGGGCCGCCAAGGAGGCCATCGATCGGGGCAGCGAGGTCGATCTCGATACCGGCCTGGAGATCGAGCGGGTGCAGTTCGCCGCCCTGTTCGCCACCGAGGACCGGGCGATCGGCATGGCCTCGTTCGTCGAGCACGGCCCCGGCCGGGCGCGCTTCGTCGGGCGCTGATCTGCCCCGCACCAGAACATGGGTGCCGAAAGAACCCGAATCGAAACGGTCGGTGGACATCACCGGTGATCAGCTGATGGCGCGCACCTTGTTGTTGCGGGCGTCGTGGGTGAGTTCGACCTTGCCGAGCGCCTCGAGCAGCGGCGGCACGTACATCCCGAACCGTCCGCGGTAGCCGTTGCGCAGCCCGTACCAGCCACCGACCGGGTTGTCCGCCGAACGTCCCCAGGCCTCGACCGTGCCCTCCTTGGCCGGCTTCTTCTCGTCGGCCGCGCCGAGATCGACCCAGTCGCCCTGTTCCACCAGCCAGAGATGCAGGTCGTCGAGGCAGCGCAGCTGGTACTTCAGCTGGGTCGCCCCCACCTGGCAGAACAGGGTGGGCGGATCGGCCGACTCATCGGACCACATGGTGTATTCCGACGTGCCGGGAGCGGTCTTGAGCACCCAGGGGTCGTCCTTGGTTCCGGCAGGCATGCGGATTCCTCTCACTCGGTCAGACGATGCGGCTCCATCATGATGCTCCTCTGGCGAGCGACCGCGTCGCGCGGGAGACTGCGGGCATGGCGATTGACGACATCCGTGAGCTGGGCACGATCTTGTCGGTCTGGGCCCATCCGGACGACGAGGCGTACCTTTGCGGCGGCATCATGGCGATGGCCACCGCCGCCGGATCCCGGGTCGTCTGCGTCACCGCGACCCGCGGCGAACTCGGCGTGACCGACGCCGAGCGCTGGCCACCGGACCGGCTACCCGCCATCCGGGAGGCCGAGTTGGCCGAGTGTCTGCGGGTACTCGGCGTGCGCGAACATCGCTGGCTGGGGTACCCCGACGGCGGTTGCGCCGGAGTCGATCGCGGTGAAGGGGCCGAACGGATCGCCCAGCTGCTCCGCGACGTCTCGCCGGACACGGTGCTGACGTTCGCGCCGGACGGGCAGACCGGACATCCCGACCACATCGCCGTGCACCACTGGACCGCCGACGCCGTCCGGGCGACCGGAATCGGCACCCTGCACGTGGTGGCCAACACCCAGGAATGGATGGACGAGTTCCTCGCCGGGATGCTGGAGCTGAACGTGCTGATGGGCGAACCACCGGCGACGTGGACCGCGCCAGTGAGCATCGACCTGCCGCTCACCGAGGAGGTGATCGGGCGCAAACTGAGCGCGCTCGCCGCCCAGGCCAGCCAGACCGAGGCGCTCCGTGCGGCCGTAGGCGATGATTTCTATCGTCGGCTGATCGGGATCGAGCGATTCGGCCGCTACCCGGGCTGAGTCGGCGTTGTTACTGATGAGTAATATCGCCCCGACACCCTTGCCCAACCCGCCGTACCCGAGAGAGCGAGACCGATGAAGATCGTCGTGCTGGTGAAGCACGTTCCCGACGCGACCGGCGAGCGGTCGTTCGCCGAGGACGGCACGGTCGACCGCGCGGCCAGCGACGGCCTGCTGTCCGAACTGGACGAGTACGCGCTGGAGCAGGCTCTGCAGATCGCCGATGAGGGCGACGATGTCGAGGTGGTCGCCATGACCGTCGGCCCCGATGACGCCGCCGCGGCGATCAAGCGATCGCTGCAGATGGGGGCCTCGGCCGGCATCCACATCAACGACGACGCGCTGCACGGCTCCGACGCGATCGCGACCAGCGCCGTGCTCGCGGCGGCGATCAGCAAAGCCGAGCCGGATCTGGTGATCTGCGGCATGGCCTCGACCGACGGCAGCATGGGCGTGCTCCCGGTGATGATCGCCGAGCGGCTGGGCTGGCCTGCGGCAACGCTGGGCGCAACGCTGGAGGTGGCCGACGGCACCGCGACGATCCGCCGGGACGGGGACGTCGCGAGCCAGACCATCGAGGCCGCCCTGCCGGCGATCGTCAGCGTCACCGACCAGTCCGGGGAGGCCCGGTATCCGTCGATGAAGGGCATCCTGGCGGCGAAGAAGAAGCCGGTGGAGTCCTGGTCGCTCGACGATCTCGGCGTCGACGCCGGTTCGGTCGGACTGGAGGCGGCCTGGACCAAGGTCGTCGAGACGACCCCGCGGCCGCCCAAGGAGGCCGGGCAAGATCGTGGCCGACGAGGACGGCGCCGGTTCGGCGGCCCTGGTCGACTTCCTGGTCGCCGGCAAGTACATCTGAGAGGAACGTCGAATGTCTGAGGTACTCGTCGTCGCCGAGGTGGCTGACGGCAAGGTCAGCAAGCCGACCCTTGAACTGCTCACGCTGGCCCGGCGGTTGGGCGAGCCGGTGGCGGTGCTCTTCGCCGACGGGGCCGACGACGTGGCCGAAACGCTCGGCCAGTACGGAGCCACCCGGGTCCTGGTGGTCGACGACCCGGCGATCGGCGAATATCTGGTGGCGCCCAAGGCGGAGGCACTGGCGCAACTCGCCGAGACGTCGAGTCCGGCCGCGATCCTGATCAGCTCGACCATCGACGGCCGGGAGATCGCCGGCCGGCTGGCGATCAAGCTGGGGTCCGGGCTGATCACCGACGCGACCGACATCGCCGCCGACGGCACCACGACCCAGTCGGTCTTCGCCGGCAACTGGACGGTGACCGCGGCGGTCACCCGCGGCACGCCGGTGATCACGGTGAAGCCCAACGCGCTAACCCCTGAACCCGCACCGGCGGAAGCCGCGGTCGAGCGGGTCCCGGTGACCGTCTCGGAGTCCGCGAAGGGCGCGAAGATCGTGTCCAGCGAACCCAAACAGGCCAGCGGCCGACCCGAGCTGACCGAGGCGGCCATCGTCGTCTCCGGCGGCCGCGGGACCGGCGGCAACTTCGACCCGGTGGAGCAACTGGCCGACGCGCTCGGGGCGGCCGTCGGGGCCTCGCGGGCCGCCGTGGACTCCGGCTGGTATCCGCACGCGTACCAGGTCGGTCAGACCGGCAAGACGGTGTCGCCGCAGCTGTACCTGGCGGCCGGGATCTCCGGAGCCATTCAGCACCGGGCCGGCATGCAGACCTCGAAGGCCATCGTGGCGGTCAACAAGGACGCCGAGGCGCCGATCTTCGCCCTCGCCGACCTGGGCGTCGTCGGCGACCTGCACACCGTGCTGCCCGCCGTCACCGCCGAGATCAAGAAGCGCCGCGGCTGAATCTCGCGGACAACGACCTGGGTACGCCGTGCGGCAGACTGGGTCCGTGACCTCCCGCACCTATCTCGACCATGCGGCCACGACGCCGATGGTCCCAGAGGCGGTCGAGGCCATGACCCGCGAGCTGACCCGGGTCGGCAACGCGTCCTCGCTGCACGGCTCGGGCCGCGCGGCCCGGCGGATCGTCGAGGAGTCCCGCGAGGCGATCGCGGCTCGGATCGGAGCCCGGCCGGCCGAGGTGATCTTCACCTCCGGCGGCACCGAGGCCGACAATCTCGCAGTCAAGGGCGGTTACTGGTCCCGGTCTGTCGCGGGCCGGGCCGGCATCGTGACCTCGTCCATCGAGCATCCGGCGGTGCTGGACTCGGTCGGCTGGCTGGCCCAGGCCGAGGCGGCCGAGGTCGACCTGGTTCCGGTCGACCGATTCGGCCGGATCGATCTGGCAGCGCTCGACCGAAGCCGTGACCGAAGCGACCGCCGTGGTGTCGGTGATGTGGGCCAACAACGAGGTCGGCACGGTGCAACCGGTGACCGTGATCGCCGGCCTGGCCCGCGACCGCGGTGCGATCTCGCACAGCGACGCGGTGCAGGCCGTGGGTCACCTGCCGGTGGACTTCGCGGCCAGCGGCCTCGACCTGATGACCTTCACCGCGCACAAGCTCGGCGGCCCGTACGGGATCGGCGCGCTGCTCGCCCGCCGGGAGATCGTGCTCACCGCCGTCCAGCACGGCGGGGGTCAGGAGCGCGACGTCCGGTCCGGCACCCTCGACGTCGCCGCTGTCGCCGGTTTCGCCGCCGCCGTCGAGGTGGCCTGCGACCGGCAGGAGATCGAGAGGGTGCGGCTGCAGGCGCTTCGGGAGCAGTTGGTGGCCGAGGTCCGGGCCGCTGTGCCGCGGGCCCGGGTCCAGGGCAGCCTCGACCCGTCCGAGAGCCTTCCGGGGGTCGTCAATCTCGGGTTCCCCGGCTGCTCGGCCGATGCCGTCCTGATGTTGCTCGACGCGGCCGGCATCGACTGCTCGACCGGCTCCGCCTGCTCGGCCGGCGTGTCCCAGCCGAGCCACGTGCTGATCGCCATGGGCTACACCGAAGCCGACGCGCGTTCCTCGCTGCGGTTCTCCCTCGGCCACACCTCGACCGGAGCCGACGTCGCCAGCCTGGTCGCCGCCCTGCCCGAGGCGGTCGATCGGGCCCGCCAGGCTGCTCGCTTCGCCTGATCCGGCTCCGGCGTGGAAAACTGGGCCGCTGTTGTGAGAAGAGAAGGGAACCCTCGATGAAGGTGCTGGCCGCGATGTCCGGCGGGGTCGACTCCGCCGTGGCTGCCGCGCGCGCCGTCGACGCGGGGCACGATGTCACCGGCGTTCATCTGGCGCTGTCGAAGAATCCGCAGTCCTACCGGTCCGGCGCCCGCGGCTGCTGCTCCAAGGAGGACGCGCACGACGCACGCCGGGCGGCCGACGTGCTCGGCATCCCGTTCTACGTCTGGGATCTCTCCGACCGGTTCGCCGCGGATGTGGTGGACGACTTCGTTGCCGAGTACGCGGCCGGCCGGACCCCCAATCCGTGCCTGCGCTGCAACGAGAAGATCAAGTTCGCCGCCGTGCTCGATCGCGGCGTGGCACTCGGCTTCGACGCCGTCTGCACCGGTCACTACGCCCGGCTGGTCCGCGACGACGACGGCGTCGAGTTGCACCGAGCGGCCGACGACGCCAAGGACCAGTCCTACGTGCTCGGCGTGCTGAACCAAGATCAACTTCGGCGGTCCTACTTCCCGCTGGGCGGATCGCTGAAGTCCCAGGTACGCGCCGAGGCGGCCGACCGCGGTCTCGCGGTGGCCGACAAGCCGGACAGCCACGACATCTGTTTCATCGCCGACGGCGACACCGCCGGCTTCCTGTCCGACCGGCTGGGCCGTGCGGCCGGTGACATCGTCGACGTCGACGGCACCAAGGTCGGGGAGCACTCGGGCTCGCACCAGTTCACCATCGGGCAGCGCCGCGGTCTCCGGCTGGGCGCCCCGGCCCCCGATGGCCGGCCGCGGTACGTACTGGACATCACCCCGGTGACCAACACCGTGACGGTCGGTCCCTACGACGCGCTCGAGGTCCGCCAGCTCACCGCGATCCGTCCCACCTGGACCGGCGACCGGCCCGCCACGCCGTGGCGCGGGCACGTCCAGCTACGCGCGCACGGGCAGCCGCTGCCGGCGACGTGCGTAGTCGGTGCCGACGAGCTGTTGGTGATCATGGACGCTGCCGCCGCCGGAGTCGCTCCCGGTCAGGCCGCCGTGCTCTACGACGGCACCCGGGTGGTCGGCAGCGCGACGATTTCCGTGACCTCGTGAGCGTCGACCTGCCGCCCGTCCAGACCACCGGCATCGGCTCGTGGCCGGGGACCGACATGGTGGACGCGATCAAGATCACTTTCGCGGAGTGCCCGGAGCTGCCGTACCTGCCCGAACTACCGGGTCGCGGCGCCCACGCGCAGCTGGTCGGCCGGAGCACGGCATTCCTGGCCGGCCTGGCGGTCGACCTGCAGCCGGCCGGCTGGCGACTAACCGACGGATCCGGTCGTGATCATCGACTGGCGATCAGCACGCTGCGCGCCGACCTTGATCAACTGGAGGAGCAGGTCCAGGGCTATGCCGGTCCGGTGAAGTTCGCCGTGGCCGGTCCCTGGACGCTGGCCGCGATGATGGAGCGGCCGCGCGGGGACAAGGTGCTGGCCGATTCCGGCGCGCGCCGTGATCTTGGTCAGTCACTCGCCGAGGGTGTGGCGCAGTTGATCATGGAGATCCGCCGCCGGCTGCCCGACATCGAGCCGCTGGTGCAACTCGACGAGCCCCTGTTGCCCCGGGTGCTGGCCGGCGACATCCCCACGGCCAGCGGGTTCTCCCGACATCGGTTCGTCGACATCCCCGAGGTGAGCGCGATGATCAGCGAGCTCGTCGATCGGCTGCGGGAGACCTCCGCGACACCGACCGCCGTGCACTGCTGTGCCGCCGCCGCTCCCGATCGAGTTGCTGTGGAAGGCCGGTGCGTCGACCGTTCTGGTCGATCTCGGCCAGCTGACCAGCCGGGACTGGGATGCCATCGGGCCGGCGATGGAGGCCGGGCTGCGGCTCGGCGCGGGTGCGCTGCCGACCGATCGCAGCGTCAGCTCCCGACGAGGTGGCCCGGACGGTCTTGCGCCCGTTGCGCGACATCGCAGTCGATCCGCAGACCGCCGCCGAACAGTTGATCATCACCCCGGCCTGCGGGCTGGCTGCGTTCACCCGCGACGCCGCCATCCGGGCCCTACGGTCGCTCCGCACGGCGGCGGGCATCGTGACCGAGCAACTGGCGGATTGACTGTGCGCTGAGGGTCCAGGGCAGAATGTGGGCCATGATCAAGCAGCTCCGCATCCTGTCGACCGTGCTGCTGGCCTTTGCGATAGCCCAAGCCGGCTTGGGATCGGGTTTCCTGGACGGCGTCGAGCCACTACTGATCGCCCATCTCACGAACGCCTTCGCCGTCTTGGTGCTGACCATCCTGTCCGCGGTGCTCGGTTTCTACTTTCGCCGGGCCGGCGGACCGTCCTGGGCGTTCTTCCTGCCGCTGGCGATGGTGGCGATGGCCGGGATCCAGATCGCCCTGGGGGTCTCCGGCAAGGTCCTGGGCGGTCACGTCTTCTGGGGCGTGCTCTACCTCTGCGTGGTGACGACGTTCTGCTCGTACTGCTGGCGGCTCAAGCCGGTCGACCAGTCAGTGAAGACCTAGCTTTTCGGGTCGCGAGAGCTAGTGGTTCAGCGGACGATCAGGTCGCTTGGCCTCGTACAGCCAGGAGTGGAAGAACGTTCCGAGGTTTTGACCGGTCACCTGCTCGGCCAGTGCGACGAACTGTGGCGTGGATACGGTCTTGCCCCGCTTGAGGCTGGCCCAGCGCTTCATGATCGCGTTGAAGTCCCGATCACCGACGGTCTCGCGCAGGGCCTCCAGCGTCAGTCCGCCGCGGGTGTAGACCGGCTCAGTGAAGAGGTTCTTGGCCTCGCCGAGGGCGGCCGGTGCTGGTGACCACAGGTCCGCCAGCTCCGGGTTCTCGTTGTAGACCTCGGTGAAGTAGTCCGACCGGCTCCGGCCGCCGTGGGCCGCATCCCACCATCGTTCGGAGTAGTCGGCGAAGCCCTCGTTCAGCCAGATGTCGCCCCAGTCGCGGGGCGTGACCGAGTCGCCGTACCACTGGTGGGCGAACTCGTGCACGATCGTGGCCGTGTCGGGTTTGCCGTCGAACACCGGCCGGTTCTGGGTCTCCAGTGCGTAGCCGACCTTGAGGTCCTTCACCACGATGCCGGCACTGCCGAAGGGGTAGGAACCGAAACGCTGCTCCTCGAACCGGATCACCCGGGGGATCAAGGCGCGTTCGTCAGCCAGCGAGCCCAGCTTCGGCTCGATGAAGCTCCAGATCGGCAGCTTGCGGCCCGCGCGGGTGGTCATCGTCGAGTGGTACACGTCGTAGTTGCCGATCGAAATCATCGCGAGATAGGTCGCCATCGGCTTGCGCTGTTTCCAGACCCAGGTGCGGTGCGCCCCGTGGCGCTTGCGGCTCTTCAGGTCGCCGCTGCCGGCCACCTCCAGTGCCGCCGGGACCTTGACCGAGATGTCGAAGGTCGCCTTGTCCCGGGGGGTGTTGTTGTTGGGGAACCACGTCATGGCGCCCACCGGTTCGGAGAGCACCGTTGCGCCGTCGTCGGTCGGGATCCAGCCGTCGGAAGCACCGTCAGGGTCCAGATGGGTCACCGGCTTGCCGGAGTAGGCAATCTTGGTCTTGAAGGTCCCGCTGACCGGGCGGCGCGGGGTGATGACCAACTTGTCGTCGTGCCGTGCGAACGCCGCAACGTGGCCGTCGACCCTGACCCGGCTGACGTCGAGGCCTTCGAGATCGAGGGAGAACGACGACAGCCGCTTCTTGGCCGCGGCGGTCACCGTGGTCGCAGCGGAGATCGAACCCCGGGCGTAGTTCAGCTTGATCGAATAGTGCTTCACGTTGTAGCCGCCGTTGCCGATCTCCGGGAACAACGAGTCGCCGATGGCGTGGGCTCCGGGCGACGCCGCCGCCGGCGCGGATCGGCTGGACCGGCGCTCCGGCGGCCGCGTCGGTGGATCCGGCCGCCAGGGCGAAGCCGAGCGCCCCGCTCATCACCACCGCGACCAGGCGGACCTGCCGCGACCACCGCAGGCCGGTCGACGAGACGTTGGACATGGCGACCCCGGCTTCAGGAGGAACGAGTGGACGCGGGCCGACGCTAACACCGGACGCCGACAAGGACGCGTCTGCATCGAATCGCCAGGCAATCTTCAAGGACTCGGACGCTTCCTTCGCGATCGTTGACGAACACCAAGACGATCGAGGAGTCCGATCATGAATCGCCGCAAACTGCGAGCCCTGCTGCGTACGGTGCTGTCCGCGCTCGCCGCGCTGGACCCACTGGCCGGGCAGTGGCCGGCCACCGAGGAGACAGACCGCTGAGCCGACTGACCCTTGAGCCGACTGACCCTTGAGCCGACTGACCCCTGAGCCGACTGACACTGTCTGAGGCTGGCGCTACTGTGCGAGGCGTGGTGGAGAAGAAGCAGATCGCTGACGCCGAGCTGGAGCGGTCAGGCCCGGAGGCGCGGGCCAGCCAACGGCACGCCGACCTGACCGAGCAGCTCAACGATGCGCGTTGGCGCTATCACGTGCTCGACGCACCGACCATCTCCGACGGCGAGTTCGACGCGATGATGCGGGAGCTGAACGAGATCGAGGGTTCGTTCCCCGAGTTGCGGACGCCGGACTCGCCGACCCAGCAGGTCGGCGGTCCGCCGTCGACGACCTTCTCGGCGGTGACCCATCTGCAGCGCCTGTTGAGTCTGGACAATGCGTTCAGCCGCGAAGAGCTGGACCGTTGGTTCGCGCGGGCGGTCCGCGAGCTGGGGGAGAAGCGGCTGGAGCAGTCCGGCTACCTCTGCGAGCTCAAGGTGGACGGGCTGGCGCTCGACCTGGTCTATGAGAACGGCGTGCTGGTCCGGGCGGCGACCCGCGGTGACGGCCGGGTCGGTGAAGACGTCACCGCCAATGTGCGGACGATCAAGGTCATCCCACAGCGGCTCGCCGGGGCCGAGGTGCCCGCCGTCCTCGAAGTACGGGGGGAGGTGTTCTTCGCCGTGGCCGAGTTCACCGCGCTCAACGAGTCGTTGGTGCTGGACGGCAAGGCACCCTTCGCCAATCCGCGGAACGCCGCCGCCGGTTCGCTGCGGCAGAAGGATCCGCGGGTGACGGCCTCACGAAGGCTCGGGTTCGTCAGCCATGGGATCGGGGTGCTCGACGGATTTTCGGCCGATCGACTCTCCGACGCGTACGACGCGCTCCAGACCTGGGGAGTCCCGGTCAGTCCGCACCGAAAGCTGGCGCGGAGCCTGGACGAGGTCTGGGCCTACATCCAGTATTTCGGCGAGCACCGGCACTCGGTCGAGCACGAGATCGACGGCGTGGTCGTCAAGCTGGACGAACGGGCCGTCCAGGACCAGCTGGGTTCGACCTCGCGGGCACCGCGCTGGGCGATCGCGTTCAAGTACCCGCCGGAGGAGGTCACGACCAAGCTTCTCGACATCCAGGTGAACGTCGGGCGCACCGGGCGGGTGACGCCGTTCGGGGTGATGGAGCCGGTCCAGGTCTCGGGCTCGACCGTCGGCATGGCGACGTTGCACAACGCGAGCGAAGTGGTCCGCAAGGGCGTGCTGATCGGCGACACCGTGGTGCTCCGGAAGGCCGGCGACGTGATCCCGGAGATCGTCGGGCCGGTCGTCGACCTGCGGGACGGCAGCGAGCGGCCGTTCGTGATGCCGACCCATTGCCCGGCCTGCGGTACGGCGCTGCGGCCGGAGAATGGGTCGGCGTCGCCGTCGCTGTCAGTGACCAGCCCGACGATTGTCCGGAT
>CAVRSH010000052.1:0-37016 GCA_963723815.1 uncultured Actinomycetota bacterium
CACACCAGCCTGCCCAGGAACAACACCCGGTCACACGAGAAGATGATCACTCAACACCGACCAGATATCCGGCCTAACGAAAGAGGGAGGCTAGATGGCATGGGTACGCGGCTGCATCCGGTCGAGCAAGTGCGCCGGTACTGCACTCATCTTCGTGACTTCGCGGCCGCGATCGGTGACGCTGACACCTCCGGCATCGCTGGTGTGGCCTATCTGCATAACGCGACAGACTTGGATCTGTCAGACCTGTGGAGCTATCAGCAAGATCAACAGGGTCGAATGTTTACCGGACAGCGTCGCGCTGAGTTCCTGGCCTACCTCCGAGCAGAACCTCGCTTCTATTCCCGGTGCATACGCTGCGGATCGGTTGATTGGCTCGGCGATCCGTCCCAGCAAGCAACTGCTCACCTTGGCCGCCGAGGAGGTTAAGCGTCGGGAGCAGTTCGTGTTGCTGGATGAGCAGCAGGTCGCGTATTCGCTCGTCATGCGCGCCGTCGATGAGTCCTACCGGGCGAAACCAAAGAGGTCATCGTCGTTAGCGGCGGACCCGGCTCGGGCAAAAGTGTCATCGCGCTCTCGCTCATGGGTGAACTCTCGCGGCGCGGTCGTACGGTGCTTCACGCCACTGGGTCAAGTGCGTTCACGCAGACGTTGCGACGCATCGCCGGGGCGCGCGCACCGAGGGTCAAGAACATGTACAAGTACTTCAATCAGTTCGTGGATGCTGAGCAGAACAGCCTGGACGTCCTAATTTGCGATGAAGCGCACGCGCAGCAGGGAGACGTCAGCGCACCGCTACACACCGGCGTCCTTCCGGTCCGGTCGTCCTCAGGTCGCAGAGCTCATCGACGCTGCACGCGTTCCCGTGTTCTTGCTAGACGAGCACCAGGTCGTGCGACCCGGGGAAATCGGAACCATCAATGACATCCGAGCTGCCGCCGATGCCGTCGGTCTCGATACCGTGTCATCGAGCTCGATGCCCAATTCCGGTGCGGCGGTAGCCGAGCGTACGAGCACTGGTCCTACGCTTGCTTGGCCTCAGCCTGGAGGACCTATCCCGTGGGAGGGCGACGGCGCCTTCACTCATTCTACGACTCCAGGTCCCAGCCTGATGGAACAGCGCCTTCGGGAACTGCTCGACGAGGGCTACGGGGCTCGCATGGCCGCCGGTTACTGCTGGCCTTGGAGTGATCCCGTCCCGGGTGGCGGACTGAAGCCCGACGTCGTGATTGGCGATTGGCATAAGCCCTGGAACAACAAGAAGGACACCCCCCACGCGGGTGCCCCCGGCACACCATTCTGGGCAAGCGACGATGCAGGCTTCGAGCAGGTCGGATGCGTATACACCGCCCAAGGATTCGAATACGACTACGCCGGAGTGATCATCGGCCCCGACCTGGTCTGGCGCACCGACCACTGGGTTCCCCAGCCTGAGCGCAGCCACGATAGCCAGGTCAAGCGGGGATCCCCCTTGCAGTTTGATCAAGCGGTCCGCAACACGTACAAGGTGCTCCTTACCCGTGGCATGAGGGGTGCGACGGTCTACTCCACCGATCCGGAGACCCAGTCCCTGCTGGAGTCCCTGGTCCAAACCCAGGGCCTCCCAGCCGGCTAAAAACGGATGTCCGACTTCCTCTTCCTCAGGGATGCCATGCGCGCTTTCACCGCTGAACGGAATTGGGAGAAGTACCATGACCCCAAGTCGCTGATCCTCGCGCTCATGGGGGAGGTGGGAGAACTCAGCGAGGTCTTCCAGTGGCTCCCCGCAGACGGGGCCACCGCGCAGCGAGACCAATCCGGTCCGCGACCGCGCAAGCGCGGAGATAGCAGACGTACTTCTCTATCTCATACGGCTTGCCGACGTCCTCAATATCGATCTGATGCAGGTCTCATGGATAAGATGCGCGAAAACGCGCAGAACCACCGACCGGGGGATGACCCTCGAGCCAGGCAGAACCCTCTGCGTCGTCCAGCCAGGGAGAATAGGGACTCCGATCCTTGAGACACTGCCGCCTCCTCTTTGTCAGGCTCTCGCCGCTCGAGAGTCGGCATATCCACGCAGTCGCCCGAGGATGCCTCGACAAGTCATATGCGGTCTGAGCTCAATCAACCATCCCGCCAGCGTCCCTCAATAGACCGGCTATTCGTGACATGCTGGCCGCGCAACCGAGCCGGGAGGTCTGATGGAACGCGGGTTGTACGAGCAGTTGGTTACCCAGGACCTCGACCGCCAAGTGACGGCGCTCGTCGATGAATGGCGCACCAAACCGGTTGATGTGGCTGACCAGCCCCATGTTCTGGCCCGGCACGTCGAGGCTGCTGTGCAACGCGTGCTGGCCGCGACCCGAGACCCGGAGCGCCGGCTGGCCATCGTTAACGCTCTCCTGGTCAGCCTCGAAGAAGCTGGCAACTCGGTGATCGCCCCGGCACATGAGTTGCTCTCGGTGCGTCGTCCCGCTGGTCCGGGCGTCATCAACTTTCAAGACGTCCGGCCGGCCACGCCGTTGGCCGATGCTGCGCTGCTGACCAACACTGTCGGCGAGCCCAGCCTCGGCTCCGAGCTGCGGGCCGAGCTCGACACCTGCCGATGAAGTGGATCTGCTGTGCGCGTTCGTGAAGTGGTACGGACTGCGGCTGCTGGAGCCGGAACTGCGTCGGCTGAAGGCACGCGGGGTCGCCATTCCGCGTGATCACCACGACGTACATGGGCGCCACCGAGCGAGCGCGCTCGACCGGCTGGTCCGCGAGTTCGGCGCCGAGGTCAAGATCCAGTACGACGCCCAGCGCACCCGGTTGCACGCCAAGGCCTGGATGTTCCGCCGCGAGACCGGCTTCGACACCGCCTACGTCGGCTCCTCCAACCTGTCCCGGGCCGCGCTGCTCGACGGCGTCGAGTGGAACGTCCGGCTGTCGCGAGTCGCCACGCCCGCGCTGCTGGAGAAGTTCGGCGCGACCTTCGACACCTACTGGAACGACCCCAGCTTCGAGTCCTACGACCCGGATCGCGATCGGGACCGGCTCGACGACGCGCTGGCCGAGGCCTCGGGCCGACGCACCCACGACCGAGTCACGCTCTCGCTGTCCGGGCTGGAGGTCCGCCCCTTCCCTTACCAGCAGGAGATGCTGGACGCGCTCGACGGTCGAGCGCGACGTCCACGACCGCCACCGCAACCTCGTCGTCGCCGCGACCGGCACCGGGCAAGACGGTCATCGCCGCCCTGGACTACCGGCGACTGTGCGGAGCCGACCGGCCGACCGCCCATCGCTGCTGTTCGTCGCGCACCGCCAGGAGATCCTCGAGCAGTCGCTGCGCACCTACCGCGAGGTGCTGGGCGACGCGAACTTCGGCGAGCTGTACGTCGGCGGCGCCCGACCCGAGCGCTGGCGACCACGTCTTCGCCAGCGTCCAGTCGCTGACCGTCGTACGGCGTCGAGAACATCTGCCTGCCGACGCGTTCGACGTCGTCGTCATCGACGAGTTCCACCACGCCGAGGCCGCGACCTACCGGCGGCTCCTCGACCACCTCGCACCGCGCGAGCTGCTCGGCCTGACCGCGACGCCCGAGCGCGCCGACGGCGTCGACGTCCGCGCGCTTCTTCGACGGCCGGACCGCCGCCGAGCTGCGGCTGTGGGACGCGCTCGGCGCCGACCTGCTCTGCCCGTTCCACTACTTCGGCGATCGCCGACGGCACCGACCTGCGCAGCATCAGCTGGACGCCGCGGCCGCTACGACGAGCGCCGAGCTGTCCGAACTGTCTACACCGGCAACGACGCTCGCGCGCGCGATCGTCCTCCAGCAGCTGCGCGACAAGGTGCTCGACCCCGGCGCGATGCGCGCGCTGGGCTTCTGCGTCAGCGTCGCGCACGCCGAGTACATGGCCGGACGCTTCAGCGAGGCGGGCATCCCCGCGCGCGCGGTCAGCGGCACGACACTCGCCGACCGAGCGCGAGCGCGCGCTTGCACGACCTGCGCGACCGGCGGGTCAACGTCCTGTTCGCCGCCGACCTGTTCAACGAGGGCCTCGACATCCCCGACGTCGACACCGTGCTGTTCCTGCGGCCGACCGAGAGCGCGACCGTCTTCCTGCAGCAGCTCGGCCGCGGACTGCGCCGCACCCGCGACAAGGCGGTGCTCACCGTCCTCGACTTCGTCGGGCACCACCGCAAGGAGTTCCGGTTCGACTCAGCTCCGGGCCCTGACCGGGCAGACCCGCCGCGGACTCGAGCGCGACGATCGAGCGAGGCTTCCCGTTCCTGCCCGTCGGGCTGCCAGATCGTGATGGACAAGCAGGCGCAGGCGATCGTGCTGGAGAACATCCGAGCCCAGATCGCGAACCGCTGGCCGCAGATGGTCGCCGAGCTGCGGTCGCTACGGCGACCGCGACCTGCGCGACCTTTCTGCACGAGTCGGGCATCGAGCTCTCCGACGTCCTGCGCCGCGGCCACTCCTGGACCGAGCTGCGGCGAGACGCCGGCCTCCCGACCCGCGTCGGCGGTCCGCGATGAGGCTGAGCTGCTCAAGCGCGTCCGGGCATTCGCGCACGTCGACGACGACGCCGGGCGGCGGCCTACCGTCGACTGCTCGACGACGACGCCCCGCGTACGGCGACCTGATCGCCGGCCGAGCAGCGCTTCGCGCGGATGCTCTTCTTCTCGCTCTGGCCCGACGGCGGCGGCTTCGACTCGTATCGACGAGGGGCTCGCCGCGCTGCGCAAGGAGCAGGCCGCGCGCGACGAACTGCGACAGCGTCATGGACCTCGCCTTCGACGACTGCCCGACGCACGTGCCGCTCGAACTCGGAGTGCCCTCGCCGACGTCCCGCTGCAGGTGCACGCGCGCTATCAGCGCGAGGAGATGCTCGCCGCGCTCGGCTACGCCAGCCTGAGCGCAAGCCCAACAGCATTCCGCGAAGGCGTCCTCTACTGCCCGACGCTGAACATCGACGCCTTCTTCGTCACCCTCAAGAAGTCCGAGGCGGACTACTCGCCCACCACGATGTACCGCGACTACCCGATCAGCCCGACGCTGTTCCACTGGGAGTCGCAGTCCACGACCTCGGTCGCGTCGCCCACCGGGCAGCGGTATCTCAGCGGGTCCAGCACGAAACTGCTGTTCGTGCGTCAGCACAAGATCGGACGAGTTCGGCACCAGCCCCTATCTCTTCGCCGGACCCGCTCACTACGTCCAACACACCGGCGAACGACCCATTGCGATCACCTGGCGACTAGACCACCCCTTGCCAGTTGACTTCTTCGCCGCCGCAACCGTCGCCGCCAGCTGAAGGTCAGGCACTGGCGATTCACCGACCTCCGGGTGGTGATGCGCTTCGGGTCGCGGCGCGGGAGCATTCACCGGGCAGTCAGGCCCGCTTCGCCGGCTCGGACTTTCCGAAGATCTTCTTGGCGGCGGTCCGGGCGTGGCGGTCGAGCCGCAACGCCTCCTTGGAGGCCTCCGCCAATCCCTTCTTGCTCAGCTGGATGACGTTGATCAGTGCTTCCTTCTCCTGCTCACCGCCCGAGTAGTTGGGCTCGGTGCCGATGTCGCCGACGCCGGACGCGTAGTACTTGAATTCCGACCCGTCCTCGAGGATGACCAGCGACTTCGCAAAGCAGCGGAACGGCACGCACTTGCGTTCGCCGACCTTGTCCACCTTGGCGTGGATGGTTTCCCGGCCGGGAATGCTGGCCTCCACGTACTTCATGTTCTCCTGTGGGGTCGGCCATCATCAGCACCCCCGGCTTGGCCCGCCTGCGTCCCGGCCAGCCAGGCGTCGTTGGCGTTGACGAACTGGCCGCCTTCGTAGATCTCGGTGTACGAGCCGAGATACCAGACGTTGCCCGACTTGTCCTGGGCGAGGTAGTCGAGCGCGGTCTCCCCGTTCTGGCCGGCGTCGATGTCCTGATCCAGCAGCACCACCGCCTGGACGCCGTTGATCTCCTTCACGACGTCGGTGACCGTGAGCCGCTTCTGGTGGTGCAGCCGTCGGCTGCCCCGCATGATCGAGCCGTCGCGGAGCGACTGGTTGCCCGGCACCAGCGGGAACCAGCGGTTCTTCGCCCCGAGGGGTGAGCCGAAGTTCTTCGGGTCGAAGTGCTTGTAGTCGGCATTGACCGGTCCGGTCGGGGTTTTCGACGGCGAGGGGCTGGCGGAGGACGCGGACGGCGTCGTTGGTGTGGCCGCCGCCGAGCTCTGACCCGGCGCGGGAGACGTGGCCGCAGCCGTCGAGTCGCCGCTGGCCGCCGGCGGTGTCGGGCTTCCGCCCGTGCACGCGGCGAGGGCCAGGCAGGCGGTCGCGGCGGTCAAGATCGCGAGTCCGCGGCGAGGTCGAGACGACTCGGTCATGCGATCGACATTAGCCGTCGGGCCGGGACCTGGGGTCTTCGCGAACATTTCGTCCTCACTCATCGCGTAACAATTCGGTGGCAGGCAGCCGATTGATCAGAACCGTAGCCGCCAGCGCCGCGAGCACCGACACACAAACGACCAGAGCGGTCAAGGTGACGACGTCGCGGACCGGAATGATCACGGCAGGCCGGAGCACGAACAGCGGGCGCAGCACCCGGACCAGGAAGAACGCCATGGCCACCCCGACCAGCACCCCCGCAGCCGCTCCGAGCACCGCCACCCCGCCGGCATCGGTGACCAGCAGGGCCCGGATCAGTCCGCCCCGAACCCCGAGCGCCCGCATCGTGACGTACTCCCGGCGCCGCTGCAGCAGCAGGCCGAAGACATACACCGTGATCGCCGTGGCCGCCATCGCGAGCGCGTACGCGGAGTTGAGCGTCAACAGTCCGCGGATGTTGAGGGCGGCCAGGCTCGACTGGTCCTTGTCCAGCGCCGTCTCCCGGGAATCGATCTGCAGTGCATCGGCCGAACCCGGGCCGTCCCGCAGCGCCGCGACGGCGGTGTGCAGCGTGCCGGCGCTCGGGTCGGTGGTCCGGGCCAGGAAGAAGGTGGCGTTGGTCGACGGGATCAGCTCGGTCTGTCGCTGAAGGTTCACCAGCAGATTGGCGCCCTCGGGGAACCCGGGCAGCCGCTCGAACAGGCCAAGGACCTTCATGGTCGTCAGCTTCTGCTGCTTGGTCCCCCGGGCGAACAGGACCTTCACCTCGTCGCCCTTCTCGACTTCGAGCGTGTCGGCCAGTTCCGACTCGACGAAGACGCCGTTCGGGCGGCGGCGGAGGGCGCTCATCGCATTGGCGGCGGACCGGCCGACGAAGTTCGCGTTGGACAACGGAGCGATCCGGCCGAACGCCGCAGGATCGACCGCAGCCAGGTTCGCCGCGTCCTCGTTGGCCTCGCTCTCCACCAGCGCGTTCGACAATCCGAAGACGACCGCGGTCGCGTCCTGAACACCCGGAACGAGCAGGGCGCGCGCAGACTCTGGCGGGTGGTCAACCGCACTGGTCGGACCCGGCGTGACCCGGATGTCCGATCCGACGACGAATCGCGTGTCGGCGGCCTTCGCCCGGTCGTACGACGAGCTGAAGGCGGCGAGGCTCGTGCCCAGCGCCACGATCAGCCCGACCATGATCACCGCGCTCACCGCCGCCCAGGACCGCCGACGGACGCTCCGGGTCAGCAGACCCCGCAACGGCCGGCCGAAGCGTCGCCGCCGGGGCAGCGGCACGTGGGAGAGCAGCAGACCCAGCACCCGGGCATACAGCAGGATCGAGCCCAGCCAGAGGCCGATCGGGATGATCACCAGACTGAGCCGAAGGGACACCGACCGGCCGTAGTACACCGAACCGCCGACGCCTTCGAAGGCGCCCGTGCGCCGGCGCCCGGAGGACGAAGACCGCCAGCGGCACCAGGATCAGCACGTCCAGCCAGAACCGCCGCCACAGCGGCCGGCGGGAGGCCAGTTGGGCCCGCTCCTCGCTGATCTGCCGGCGGATCGCGCCGAGGCCGGCGGCGTACAGCGCCACGCCGGTGGCCACGAATCCGCATCCGGCACTCAGCGCGGCCGAGCCGAGCAGGCTCGCCGTCGAGGCCCGGGCCAGATCGTCCGCGGACAGCACCGCCGCGGCCGAGACCAGCCCGAGGGCCGACCCCGAGCAGCGATCCCGACGCGGCCAGGATCAGCGAGCGGAGGGCGTGCATCCGCAGCAGGTCGCGCCGGTTGGCGCCGCGGATCCGCAGGATGGCCTGCTCCCGGCGCAGGGCGCCGGCGAGGACGCCACCCGCGTACGAGGTGAGAATCGCGGCCAACAGCGCGCCCGGCAGGCCGAGGAAGACGAACATCCGCTTGGCGACGCGGGCGTCGTCGCGGGCCACCATCAACGCATTGGAGATGTTGTCGATCAGCGTGTCCTGCCCGGGCGCGATGTCGGTGACGGCTCGCCCGATCGCCGTGGTCTGGGCCAGCGCGGTGCCGGGGTCGGCGTCGAGGGGCTCGCGTTCGACGGCGACGTCGACTTCGAGGATGGGCTGGCTGCGGATCGTCCGGCCGCCGGTGGTGGTCGCGTTCTGGAAGGCGGGCACGATCGAGGCGGCGAAGACCTCCGGTCCGACGACCAGGCTGTTCCGCAGGTAGACGAACTGCTCCAGTTGCTGGCCCTGGCGGCTGTAGAACAGCGACTTGGCCTGGGTGAGGTCGGTGATGCCGCTGATCGGGACGGCGAGCGGCGCGGCGCGGCCGGGCACCCGGAGCTGTACGACGTCCCCGACGCCGACGCCGAGGGCCCGCGCCGCCTCCGCGCTCAGCAGGCCATGACCCGGTTCGTAGGACCCGTCGACGATCCGGATGGACGGATCGCGCTCGCGGTAGGCCTCGTCGAAGCCGAACACCCGCACGGGATCCGGAGACTGCCGGGCGCCGGACCGGCAGCGCACCCGGGGCCAGATCGACCAAGGAGAGCTGGTCGGCGTGGGCGACCCCGGGCACTCGCCCGATCCGCTCGGTCAGGGTCGTCAGGCTCAGCGGCTCGGACGCGTTGGCGGGGGCCGGGGTGGGGATCTCACGGCTGGAGAAGGTCGCGCCCAGACCCAGAGCCGCTACGGATTCCACCGCCTCGTTCGCCCGGACGTCGTACTCGACCCGGACCGTCGTCCTGGCCGGCACGGTGCCCAGGTTCAGGCCGAGTTCGGCCTCGCCCTGCGCCAGGGGGCTGTCCCCGCCGGGATCGGGCAGCCGCGTGCCGTCGACGGTGGTCGATTCGTGGACGTATTGCAGCGGCTCGGGTGGCTCGTCCCGGATCACCACCTCGTTGGCCGGACGGGCACTGCGATTGGACAGCTCGAGCTGGACGTGACCGGTCTCGCCGGCCTCCAGCCGACCGGGCATGATCCGCTCGGTCAGCCGCACCTGGTTGCCGAGCGGGTCGGAGAGCACCCGCTGCATGTCGAGGGGCAGCGGGGCGACCGCGCGCGCCGTCATCGACGCCGAGGAGCCGTCGATGAAGAACAGCACGGCGGAGAACAGGCCCACGCCGAGCACGATCCCGGCCAGCGCGCTGAGCTGCGTCTGGGGTTGCGGACCAGGTCCCGCCAGACGTAGCGGCTGATCATGCTCAGCCGTCCGTCCGCCAGTTCCAGCTGCGCGTCCAATCCGGCCGGCGGCGGCCCGGTCGTGGGTGACCATCACCAGCGTCGCACCGATGTCGCGTCTGCAGGTCGAGCAGCAGCTCGATCGACCCCGGCCGCGTTCCGGCTGTCGAGGGCGCCGGTCGGTTCGTCGGCCAGGATCACCCTCGGGCGATGCACGACGGCCCGCGCCACGGCGGCCCGCTGCCGCTGCCCGCCGGAGAGCTGATCCGGCAACCGGTGGGCCAGGCCGGCCAGTCCCAGCCGGTGAAGCACGTTCATCGACTGCTCGACGTCGGCGTAGTCACCGACGAGGGTCAGCGGAAGCTGGACATTTTCGAGCAGGGTGAGGAACGGGAGCAGGTTGTCGGCCTGGTAGACGTAGCCGATGTGGCGCCGCCGGAAGTCGGACCGGTCGCCGTCGGACAGTGAGGAGATCTCGTGTGTGCCGATCCGCACCGCGCCGGCCGTCGGCCGGGCGAGACCTCCGATCAGTCCGAGCAGCGTCGACTTTCCGCCGCCGCTCGACCCGGTGATCGCCACGCTCGAGCCGCCGCCCAGGCTGAACGAGAGGGTGTCGAGGGCCCGGACCGGGCCGGCCGGCGACGAGTACTCGACGACCACGGATTCGACGGCGAGGGCATTCTCCGCGCTCATGCGGCCACGATCCGGCGGTCCTGCAAGCGGAGCGCATGCCGGGCGGCGCGAGCAAGCTGCTCGTCGTGGGTCACGTAAAGCACGGTCAGGCCGCGATTACGGGAGGCGGTGAAGATGAACTCCATCACCTCCGCCGCCGTCGCGCTGTCCAGCTGCCCGACGACCTCGTCGGCGAGCAGCAGGTCCGGATCGTTGGCCAGCGCGACCCCGACCGCGACCCGTTGAGCCTCTCCCCCGGACAGCTGCCGGGGCAGGTTGCTCATCCGGTTCTGCAGCCCGAGCTCGGACAGCAACTCCCGGGCCCGCGACGAGGAACGTCGGCGCGGCACGAAGCCCATGGCCAGCTCGACGTTCTCCTCCGCGGTCAGGAACGGGATGAGGTTGTCGGACTGGAGGACGATGCCGATCCGCTCGGCCCGCAGACGGGCCCGCCCGGCTTCGTCCAGTCGGTCGGTCTGCTCGCCTCCGATACTGATCCGCCCGGCGTCGGGCCGCATGAGCCCGGCGATCAGGGACAGCAGGGTGGACTTGCCGCTGCCCGATCGGCCCAACAAGCTCGTGGTCTCCCCCGCCGCGAGGTCAAGGTCGACAGCGTCCAGCAGGTGGAGCACACCCGACCCTGACCCGTACGACTTCGAGACACCTTCCAGGCGCACGAATGGTTCATCGGACGCTTTCATCGACGCCGTCGGTCATAGTGCTTGTAGGACGACGACGTCATGGTGGACGTGGGCAAACTCAATCTGACCAGGTCCTCGACAATGACCGCTGCGAGCAGGTGTTCCAATATCATCTCAGCCGATTGTCACCACGCGGGTCTGCCGGTGTCGTGAGGCACGTCAAAGTCTGATCCGAACCAAGATGTGGACGTGCCGCCTCGAAAGGGCACACATCGGGAGCTCGACACCACTCAGCGTTTTTCCATTCGCGCAGTTTTGCCATATTTGTCCGCGCTCCTCTGGTAGGCCCGGTTTTCCTCTTCATGCACGTTTTCGCGGAGGTCGGCAAACGTGCGTTCGTCGAGGTGCTTCCGAGACACCGAGCGCCAATTGCTCGCGTTCGGTCTCGTTCTCGCCGCCATAGTCGGTCCGGACTCCACCTACGTTGGGCGCATAATACTTGAGTTGGTGCTGGCCTGGTTCGTCGGGATTGAACTCGTCGATCACAATGATGTCCTCGTAGCAGCCGGTGGGATCCGCAGTCCTTTACCCCGACCCGATGGACCTTAGCGCGATCGTTCCAGTGTACGATCTGCCTCCCCAGCCCTCTGCGTAGTCCGGGGTCTGCGTCCGCGGTTGGGCCGGCATCATGATGCCGGGTGTGGCCTCTGCAGCCCGGCCAGCCAGGTGGAGACTTCACGATCCGCTTGTCGTCGTATTCCTCGGAGTACTCGCCGAAGTACCAGACCGTGCCCGAAGTCGTCCTGAGCGTAGAAGGTCAGCTCGACCTCCTCGGCCTCCCCTCCGGTGAAGTCCCGGTCCCGAGCCACCACCGTCCGGACACCGTCGATCGTCTTGGTCAGGTCGGTCACCGTGAACTCGATAGCGCGCGACACCTTTTCGCCATCGTCATACGCGTGACCCTTCCAGAGAAATTGGGTGCCGGGGGTCATGGGAAAGTACGGGTTGGTGATCTCGGTGGAATGGGTGAAGTTCTTCGGATCGAAGTCCTTGTCACTCGGCGGCCTGTTCGAATCGGCGGACGACGAACTGTCGGTCGGAGTGGAGGAATTAGCTGGTGTGGTGACCCCGGTCAACGGCGCTTTCTCCGGCGCGCCGCAGGCCGAGCCGCTGGCAGCAATGGCCAGGCATAATCCCACGATTCGGAGCGCGGTGTAATGCGGCATTGTGGTTCTCCCTTGCTGAGATCTCGCCCGACCAGGTCAAGGGCGTGGCAGCAGCCCGATTCGGAAAGCCCTACTGCACATTAGAGACGCGCGGGACTATCACGAGGACATATTTCAGCGGTCGTTGCACAATCGAGATATAAGATCTCCTGCCGCCTGACGGGAAACGGTTTTCGGTTGCCGAAAGCGAATGCGTCATAGGCTCGCCATCGGTAGACTTCCGTGACCTGTAGGGGAGGTCCATGGCCAGCGTCACGTTGGAGGCGGAGCGGCTCGCCAAGAGCTACGGTATGCGCCCCGCCCTCGACGATGTCAGCTTCACCGCCGATGAGGGCGACGTCGCTCGGACTGCTCGGCCCGAACGGTGCGGGCAAGACGACCACAATCCGGTTGCTCACGACCGTGCTCGCCCCAACGAGCGGGACGTTTCGCGTCGCCGGTCAGCCATCCACCGCGCCGACCGAGATCCGTAAGCGCATCGGGGTGCTCCCGGAAAGCGGAGGTTACCCCGGGCAACCGATCCGGCCGGGAATACCTCCGCTACTTCGGCCGCCTCTACGGACTCAGCAGTGAGAAGGCGCGCCAGGTGTCGCCGACCGCCTGATCACCGACGTCGGGCTCGACGAGCGCGCCGGGTCGTCCATCTCGACCTACAGCCGCGGCATGCGGCGGCGACTGGGCATTGCTCGGGCACTGGTCAACGACCCGGCCGTGATGTTTCTCGACGAGCCGACGCTGGGACTCGACCCGGCCGGAAGGTTCCAGGTCCTCGACATCGTCCGCAAGCTCGCCGAGCGTCGCGGCGCGACCGTCATTCTCAGTACGCACATGCTGGCGGAGGTCGAGGAGATCTGCTCGAAGGTGGTGATCCTCAACCGCGGCAAGGTGCGGGCCTCGGGCAGTGTCGCCGAGGTCATTCGAACGGCGATGGTCGAGCCGATCCGCGCGGCTACGTGTGCCGGGCGAGCTGGTCGAGCGGGCCCGAAGCGCGCTCGCCGAGCTTCACCCGGCTTCTCCGTCGTCTCAGTCGGATGGGCGGCCGGACGTGCTCAGGATTGCTCTCCGTGGGTCACGCAAGTGCTGAGCGGGCGGAGCCCGACGGTCATGAACACCGCATTGGTGGCGGTCGCGGACGCCGGGGTGCCGGTGCTCGCCTTCGAGGTCGAAGGCGCACGGTTGTCCGACGCGTTCCTCAAGATGACGGGCGGGGTGTTTTGACGACCCGGGTCGAGCCGCGGAGACCCCCTCGCTTCGTCGACCGAAAGCCACTGAGGGTACGGCCGGGTGGCGGGTGATCGCTGGGCAGGAGAGTCCGTGATCTGTGGGTGCAGTGGTCGTGGTCCGATGTTGCTCCTGCTGTTCAGTGCTCTGCTCAGCGCCGTGACCTACCTGGCGGCCAGCAACCGGGCCATGAACTTCCTCGAACAGCGTGAGGCGGTGAATCTGCTTGTGCAGTTCGCGGTGGGCGTCGGCGTCCTGGTCACGATGGTCGTCTGTGCCGACGGGTTGAGCGGAGAGCGCGAGCGCGAGACCCTCGAGAGCATCCTGGTCGCTCCGGTCTCACGCCGAGCGATTCTCGGCGGCAAACTGGCCGCCGGACTGTCGTTGTGGCTCGGTGCCTTCCTGGTCAGCATTCCGTATGTCTGGGTGCTCGGTCGCGGTCTCGGAATCATCGCCCAGGCGCTGGCCCTGGCCATGATCGTCGGGACGCTCATCGCGGTCGGTCTGGCTTCGATCGGACTGCTGATCAGCGGCCTGTCGAACTCGAACAAGGCGAGCCTGGCCGGCAGCGTTTTCCTCCTGCTGATCCTGTTCGCCCCGACCCAGCTGCCCACCGAGCTGCCCCAGGTCTGGTTCTTCGACGCGCTGCTGCTACTCAACCCGGTCACGTCGGGGCTGGCCTACATCTCGGCGCAACTGGTGGAGGGGCATCGGTGGACCCAGGACCTGGCCTACCTCGTTTCACCGCTGCTGACGATGCTGATCGCGGGCGGCGTACTCGTGCTCGCCGGTCCGCGGCTCGTCCGACTCACCGCCGGGAGGAAGTCCGGATGAGGAGGGTCCTTGTCCTCGCCGCCGTCCTGGCCTGCCTGCTGACCGGGACGTCGCTTCCCGCCTTCGCCGATCCGGTGACCGTCGACATCGTGATCGACCCGGTCCGGGTCGACACCGTGCTCGGCGACCGGTTCACCCTGAAAACCGAGGTCCACAACACCGCCGGCGCACCCAGCGGCCCGCTCTTGGCGCATCTGAACGTGGCCAGCCTGGAGACGAGCGTCTACGTCGACCCCGAAGACTGGTCGTCGGAGCGCAGCCAGGAGTTGTCGCTGCAGCCCGGCGAGAGCCGAACGCTCAGCTGGGAATTGCAGGCGGTGAACTCGGGGCGCTTCGCCGCGTACGTCGTCGTCCTGCCGGCCGGTGGTCGGGACGTCGGGACGGCGGAGCCGGTGGTCACGCCCATGGTCAGCCTCGAGGTGGCCGCGCGATCGACGATGACCGCCGCAGGTGCCCTGCCGGTGGTGCTGGGAGTGCCACTCCTGCTCGGACTGGCGGCACTCGGCCTCCGCTATCGGGTCCGCCGACAGTGAATCAGCGCGCACTGCTTCCGCGATTACCCCGATAGGGCGATAGGCCAGGTGTCCGGCAATTCCGATAGAACGAAAAGACACCCCCGGCCATAAGCCGGGGGCGCTGTGGTGTTCGCTCTCTGCGGGCTAGTGAGGGGCGCCCCGAACACCCCTGGGCGGCTCGTCAGGAACCCGCCCAGCGGAGCCTCTTTTCCTTGGGGGGCAAGGCGAAGCTCCACTGCTGACTCTACCGCCGGTGCCCGTTCGTCGCTTCTCGGTGAACGTGTCCGGTATATGACGTGTCCACTACTGGACACGCTCTCGGCCGCACAAACCGGACAATGGGTGCATAGTTGTCCTAGCGGCGAATCTTGGTCGTTGGGTCGTTCGACGAGCTTGCCGTTGACGAAGAGGGCGCCGGCCCGGACCAGGGCGACGAGGTGGGGTGCGTTGACCATTCGCCAGCGGGTCTGGGCTGACTTCGATCAGCTTGAACGCCATGGCCACGCCGGCGGCGCGGGAGCCGGGGCCCTTGGTGACCCTGGTTCTGAGCCGTACCGTGGCGAAGGTCGACTCGATCGGGTTCGTGGTCCGCAGGTGGATCCAGTGCTCGGCCGGGTAGTCGAAGAAGGCGAGCAGGACGTCAAGGTCGTCGGTGATCTTCGCCGCTGCCTTGGGCCACTTGACGCCGAACTCGGCGGCAAACGCCTTCGCGGCGGCTCGGGCGTGGGTCTTGTCCTCGGCGTTGTAGATCTCCGCCAGCGCGGCCCTCGCGGATGGCTGGGCCGACTTCGGCAATGCGGCGAGGGTGTTGCCCGACTTGTGCCACCAACAGCGCTGCTCCTTGGTCGTCGGGAACACGTCCCGGACCGCCTTCCAGAAGCCGAGCGCGCCGTCACCCACGGCGAGCACCGGGGCGGTCATGCCGCGGCGTTTGCAGTCCCGCAGCAGATCCGCCCACGATTCGGCGGACTCGCGGAACCCGTCAGCGAGCGCGACCAGCTCCTTACGACCATCGGCGCGGACCCCGATGATCACCAGCAGGCACACCTTGTCCAGCCTCCAACCTGACCTTCAGGTGGATGCCGTCGACCCAGCAATAGACATAGTCCGAGCCAGCCAACGACCGGGTGTTGAACGCCCGCGCCTCGTCTTGCCACTGCGTCGTCAGCCGAGTGATCGTCGCCGCCGACAGGCCGGCGTCGGAACCGAGGAACTGCTCCAACGCCGGCCCGAAATCGCGAGCTGGACAGACCGTGCAGATACAGCAACGGCAACACCTCCGCCACCCGCGGGCGACTTCCGCGACCACGCCGGCAGGATCGCCGAGGAGAACCGCTGACGTTCACCCGTCGCCTCATCGATGCGCTTGTCGTTGACCCGTGGCTGACGCACCGGCACCGCACCGGCCGCCGTGGTCACCTCCCGCGCCGCATGAAAGCCGTTGCGGACCACCAACCGACGGCCGTCGCCGTCCACCACGCCACGATGCGCTTCGAGATAGGCGGCGACCTCGGCCAGCAACGCCGCCGCCAGCATCTGCCGGGCCCCGTCGCGGACAATCTCATCGAGCAACGACGCGCCGAGCGGGTTGGGCTCAGCGGCGTCTTGAACTATTTTGAGCATGAGGGCGTACCTTCCCGAACCAGCGCGTCAACGCCGGTCCTGATCAGAGCTACTGGACTTCAGATCATCCTCGAGAAGGTGCGCCCCTTCACGTCACCAGGCCGAGGACCATCCACAGGTTCTCAGATGAACCCCCGAGCATCTGATCGCCGCTTGTTTGTCTCCGGATATCGGCTCCGCCGTTTCACCTGTTCTGGTGTGGGTACTTCCTGGTCAGGTGTTCTAAACGGTCCGGTCGACCGACCATGAGCCCTAGGCCCCGTCAATCATCCGGTTCCTGGCGGGGCCATCTTCTTTCGATCCTCGCGGTTTGAGAGCTCACCAACTCGGGTATGGATGGCGAGGCGGCGAGCCGATGACCCCCCGACCATCTGCTCGCCGCCCGCGTCTGTCTGGTTGCCGACATCGATGGCGTTGTCTCCTCAACGAATCCCACTTCGGCCCAACGAGACTGGACCGGTCCCCCCGTGGTCGCCGGCCCAGTCTGGCTTCGCTGATGTGGCCTCTCGATCCGCGATCGACGCAACTTCACCAGTCGAATCTGTTCCCCCACGCTACGGCCGGAACGCCCGCCTGTGCAGGTCAACACCGGCCAGTCGTCCGCTCTTGGCCATGTCCAGTAGCGGACACGTCGCTGCCGTTGCCATCCGTGCCGACCGACGTCTCGGCACTCCGCCGCCGGCCGGCATTCCGGAGATTTTGCCTCGCGTCATCAGCTCCGCTGTCACAATGACGCACAGATCGGGTGCCGCCCGAGGGCCAGGCGAGGAGCCTTGATGACCGATCGGGTCAAAGTCTTCCTGAGCTATCGGCGCGCCGACACCCAGCACGTCGCGGGCCGGGTGGGCGATCGGCTGGGCGACCAGTTCGAGCTCTTCATGGACATCGACACCATTCCGCCCGGGGTGGACTTCACCGATTACGTTCGCCGGGCCGTCGGCAGCTGTGACGTCCTGCTGGCCTTCATCGGGGATCGCTGGGTCAGCCTCACCGACAACCAGGGGCGGCGACGGATCGATGACCCGACCGACTGGGTGGTTGAGGAAATCAGCGTCGCCCTGAAGCGTGGTGTCCGGGTCATTCCGGTCCTGGTCGAGAACGCGACGATGCCCACGGCGGCCGAACTGCCGGAATCGGTCCAGGCCCTGGTCAATCGGCAGGCGCTGCCCCTTCGGCACAGCTCGTTCTCGGCTGACATGGCGAGGCTCACCGCCGGCATCGAGCATGCCGGGGCCCGGCGACCTACCGCTCCAGCGCTCGCGCCCGCTGGTCCCGCACCGGTCAAAGCTGAGGCCACGGAACAGTTCGCCGACCGATGGGACAGCGGTCAACCACATGCGGCGACCCCGGCGTCGCTGCCGCTGCGGATCCCCAGTCAGGCACCGCCACGACGCCGGCTGATCATCGGCATCGCCATCATCGTGGCCGCGGCGCTGATCGGTGCGGTGCTCGCCATCGGCCGGCCCTTCGACCGCCCGGCCGCGTCCGGGCCGATCAGCGATGCCGCACCGGCCGCCAGTTCGGCGGGCAACCCGGCGGCGTCCAGCCCGACCTTCACGCCGGTCACCGACGTCGAGGCGCTGCGGGCACATATCCCGCCCAGCCTCAGCCGGACCTGCCGCACGCTCGAACCGACCTCGACGATCCTGCGGGCCGGATTGACGGCGGCCGTCCAGTGCGTGCCGGCGCAAGGCGACATCTCCGGGGCGAACCCGGCCTACTCCTTCTACTTCGCCTACGCGACACCCGAGGCAGCCACCACCGCGTACCGGGCCTACTACGCGCCGGGCACGCTACCGGCCGGCGACTGCACGTCCGATCCCGCCGAACTCCGCTACCAGCGCGACGGCACCAGTGGCACCCTGCGCTGCTACATCGACGGCGAGGACTACCGGGTCATCGCCTGGACCTCCGACCGACACGGGATCGTCGCGTCGGCGGCCGACCGCACCATGACCTATGCCGACCTCAACCGGTGGTGGCGGCGCGCCGGGCCGAGTTGATTGCTCGCTCCGCTCGCTGGGATTGCGCTCTGACCCCGCCTACTTCGTCGTCGCGGAGAAGACGAAGAGCGTGTCTTCTCGCTTCTCCTCAGCACGGCGGCGCGCAATCCGGAGGTCTGACTGCTTTGGCTGACTCGCTCCGCTCGCTGGAAGCCCACATCACCTTCTGTCGGTGATTTGCCGTATCGCCCAACGCTGACCTTTATCGCGGTTACGATCCGCATTACGCGGTCAGGTCGCGTACGACACTCGGGGGCGTGTCCAGATGGAGATCGGCAATTACACCTTGCTCAACCAGCTTTCCGGAGGCCGCTACGGCGCCATCTGGAAGGCCCAAGACCAACGCCTCGGCCGCGACGTCGCGCTCAAACAACTGGCCTTGGCGACACCGGATCAGCGCGACCGGATCGTGCTCGAGGCGCAGCATGCCGGTCGGCTGAAGCACGCGAACATCGTCCCGACCGAGTCCCCGGTCACCGACGACAACGGCATCTGGCTGGTCGAGGAATGGGTCGCCGGTGCGAGCCTCGCGACGTTGCTGGCGGCCACTCGGCTCTCACTGCGCCAGCGGCTCGGGGTGGTCCGCGGTGCGCTGGTGGGTTTGGCGTACGCCCACCGGCACGACGTCGTGCACGGCAGCTTCTCACCGCGGACGATCCTGGTCGACAGCGACGGGACACCGAAGCTGGTGGAGTTCGGCGCCTGGCTCGGCCATCCCGACGCGGCGGGCATCGGCGCGTACGCGAGCCCTGAGGCGTTCGCCGGCGACCCGATCGCGCCACCCTCAGACGTCTATTCGGCCGGAGCGGTGATCGCCCAGGTGCTGAGCCAGCCGGATCCGGCTGACGCGGAGGCCACCGGCAAGCTACTCGCCGACCTCAAGCCGGTGCTCGATCGGGCGATGGCGCCCGACAGCGGGCAGCGACACCCGGACGGGCAGGCCCTGCTCGACGACCTGGACCGCGCCGCCGAGCGGTCGATGGGCGCGGCCTGGTGGACGACCGAAGGTCTGGGTGCCGTCGCCGCGTCGTCGGCCGCGGCTACCCTTGCCGCATCCGGGACGGCCACGGCCGGCGGGGTCGGCGCGGTGGCGGGCACCGGCGCGGCCAGCTACGGCGGGGCCGGCGCGGTGTCCGGGAGCCTGAATCTGCAGGGCGGCGGCGCCGTGGCCGGCGGGTCCAGTCCGGGTGCCGGCACCGGAGTCCTGGCCGGAGCCCGCCACGCATCCAAAGGCAAGCTGATCGCCATTGTGGCCGGCGGAATGGCCTTGGTGGTCGCCGGAGTGGCCGCGTACGCGGTCAACCGGCCGAAAGATCTGGTGGCCGATCCGGTGCCGGGCGGCCAGGTGCCCGGGGCGGCATCGACCACGCTGCCGCCGGGCGGTCAGGTGCCGACGCCGACGCCCACGCCGACCCAGACACCTAAGCCGAAGCCGAAGCCCCAGCAGGGCTTCTCCGGGACCTATCGCTACATCTCAATCGTCACGAAGGCCGTCGGCGCATCGGTGGGCGTCGGGAACAAGCAGACCGCCAGCTGGGCCGTCACCACGACCTGCGGAGCCTCGACGTGCAAGAGCTCGGTCAAGGCCAGCGACGGCGGGGCGTTCAAACTCAGTGGCGGCTTGAATACCAGCGCGAACTATCGCGTCGACTGCGTCGAGGTGAAGACCCAGAAGAAGTCGGGTCAGAAGGTGCCCACGCGGTACCAGCGGACCTTGAAAGTGACCGCGCGTAAGGGCGACCTCATCACCAAGATCAGCGGCACGGACCGCTATTACCAGCTCAAGAAGTGCACGAACCAGATCGCCCCCAAGATCGACGTGCGGAAGAAGATCACCCATCACCTTCGTCAAGTCGTGATCTCGCGTCGAATCGGAATTGGGCCGCCTACTCCTCGCCCTCTTCCCCCTCGGGGGGCAACAGGCCCTCCTTCTCGGCCCGCGCAACGATGGACCGGACATTTTCGATCCGGCCGCAGTCTGCGTCCAGTTGCGCGTTGCGCTCGGTGGCGAAGGCCAGGCCAAGCTCGGCTCTGGCCCGCTCAGGAACCTCCTCACGGGCCGGATTCAGGATGGTCAGCTCCTCCTCGGTGAGGTGGTGGTTGACCTTCTGGGCCAGCTCTTCGACGGCATCGTCGAACGCCTCGGTGTCGGTCCCCTTCAGCTCCAGCACGGCCAGCAGCGCCTCGTGCCCCTCGGCATGTTCCTCTTCGCTGTGCTCCTCTTCGTCGGAGTTGATCGCGCGCTTCCTTCGCAAGGTCGGATAAACATGCTTCTCCTCGGCCTCGGCATGGGCCACGTGCAGCGCGGAGAACGCCTGGCGCACGGCATCGCGGTCCGACGAGCTGTCCCGCAACTGGCGGAGCAATGTCTCGAAGCGACGATGATCCTCGAGGATCAGTTCCACCACGTCACCGGCAACGGGGCGACCAAGGTCGAGCGGGGTCGATGTCATGGCCTCACGCTACTGCCGGGCCCCCGAGTGAACTCGAAGAGTCCTGGCCTGACCGACGAAGACGCCCCGCACACAGTCGGCTGATCACAGCGCCTGGGCTAGGGTCCCGGTCGTGGGATTCAGCCGGGCCGAACTCGAGTCCTATCGCGACGTCGCCGTTCCCGATCTCGTCGGCCCCGGCCTCAAGCTGCTCTTCGTCGGCATCAATCCCGGACTCTGGACCGCCGCCACCCAGACGCACTTCGCCCATCCGGGCAACCGCTTCTATCCGGCGCTGCGAGCCGCCGGAATCGTCGACCGTGATTTCGATCGGGTGGCCGGGATGACCGACGACGACCGGGCCTATCTGATCGGCCGGGGCATCGGGATCACCAACCTCGTCAACCGGGCGACGATCCGCGCCGACGAATTGTCCGCCGCCGAGTTGCGCGCCGGGCGCATCCGGCTGGCAGACTTCGTCGCCGCGCATCAGCCGGCCGTGGTCGCGGTCGCCGGCGTCACGGCCTACCGGGCGGCGTTCAGCCGACCGAAGGCGCGACCGGGCGAGCAGCCCGAGACCTTGGGTGACACCCGGCTCTGGGTCGTGCCCAACCCGAGTGGCCTGAACGCGCACGAGACCGCGGCCAGCCTGGCCCGGGCCTACGCCGAACCGGCCCGGGCGGCCGGGGTGATCTAGCCGGCTCCCGCAACTGCCGCCGTGTGCCGCGGGCACGCTTTTCCGTCTGCGAGTCGAGGGAGCAAGTCAGGATCTTGGGGCCCGCTCGGGCGCGAGCGGAAAGAGTGCACGAAGTGTGCTGAGATGTGGGTCATGACATCCGGGACGCCGACCAGGCTGGCCTATCCCATCGTCGAGCACACGCTGGCCAACGGCCTTCGGGTGGTCGCGAGTCCTGACCATGGCGCGCCCTCGGTCGCCGTGAACCTCTGGTACGACGTGGGATCGCGGCGACGAGGAGACGGGCCGGACCGGCTTCGCGCATCTTTTCGAGCACCTGATGTTCCAGGGCTCGGCCAATGTCGCCTCGGGCCAGCACATCGGGCTGCTGCAGTCCGCCGGCGCGTCGGTGAACGCCACGACCTGGTTCGATCGCACCAACTACTTCGAGGCACTGCCCACCGGCGGTCTCGATCTCGCGCTGTGGCTGGAGGCCGACCGGCTCGGCACCCTGCTGGACACGATGACCCAGGAGAGCCTGGACAACCAGCGCGAGGTGGTGAAGGAGGAGAAGCGCCAGCGCTACGACAACGTTCCGTACGGCAACGCGATGGAGCTGCTGAACGCGCTGACCTTCCCGGCCGACCACCCATACGGGCACACCACGATCGGCTCGATGGACGACCTCAATGCCGCCACCCTGGCCGACGTGCAGCGGTTCTTCCGGACCCACTACGCGCCGGACAACGCGGTGCTGTCGATTGTCGGCGACGTCGAGCCCGAGGATGCCTTCGCCCACGCGGCCACCTACTTCGGCCACCTGGCCGCCGGTGCCAGACCCGAACGGGTCACGCCCGAGCCGCTCCCGCCGCTGACCGGGACGGAACGCCGGGAGACCTCGGCCAAGGTGCCGGCCGATGCGATCTACCTGGCCTGGCGACTGCCCGGCCCGGGACACCCGGGCGTTCGACGCCCTCGACCTGGCCGCGAGCGTGCTCGGCCACGGGCAGACGTCGCGACTGCACAAGCAACTGGTCCGCGGCACCGAGCACGCCGAGAGCGCGTCGGCCTCGAGCATGGGGCTGATCGGTGGCAACTCCTTCGGCTTCGCGTACGCCCGGGCCCGCGACGGAATCTCGCCGGAGCAGCTCGAAGACCGAGTTGGTGGCCGAGGTCCAGCGGCTGGTCGACGACGGACCGACCGAGCAGGAGCTGCGGCGGGCGAAGGCGCAGTACGAGCGGCACTGGCTGCACGAGCTGGCCCGGGTGGACTCCCGCGCCGATGCGCTGGGCGAGTACGCGACGCTGCACGGCGACCCGAACTTGATCAACTCCCGGATCGCCGAGATCGGCGCTGTTGATCATGACGACGTGCTCGACGCACTTGGTCGCTGGTTCCGGCCCGAGCAGCGGGCCACCTTGGTCTATCGTCAGGAGCGCGAAGCATGAGCGACTTCCTCCCGCAACCAGCGATCGCCCCGCCGGGGGTCTGGTCGTTCCCCAGCCCGCGCCGCGCGCAGCTCAGCAACGGCATCGAGTTGATCACCTTCCAACTGCCCGGCCAGCACGTGATCGCGACCCACCTGGTACTGGACATTCCTTTGCACGTTGAGGAACGCGCCCTCGAGGGAGTGGCCACGATGGGCGCGAGAGTCCTGGACGAGGGCACCCGGCGGCATGCGGGCGAAGAGTTCGCCGAACTGCTGGAGACCGAGGGCGCGGGCTTCGGCATCGACGTTAGCCTGGCCGGACTGCAGGCGATCCTGGACGTGCCCGCCTCCCATCTCGAGCCGGCGATGGAACTGTTCGCCGAGGCGATCATGGAGCCGGCCCTGTCCGACCGGGATGTCGACCGGCACGTCCAGTTGCGACTGGCAGAGATCGAACAGGCCCAGGCCAATTCGGCGCAGGCGGCCAGCATCGCCTTCCGTTCGGCGGTGTTCGACGCGGAGACCCGGGCCTCCCGGATGAACGGTGGCGAACCCGAAACGGTCAGCCGGGTCACCGGCGATGCCGTACGCGTGTTCAACCATGATCATTTCGGGCCGACCGGCGCCGTGATGATCATGGCCGGCGACTTCCAGCAGGACCCCCAGGTCCTGGCCGAGCGCTGCTTCGGAAGCTGGCAGAACCCGGACCAATCCCGCTCCAGCCGGCAGGCACCGGCTCCGGGGCCGAGCCGTACCGTGCTGATCGACCGGCCGGGAGCGGTGCAGGCCGATGTGCGCTACGGCGCGTTCGGCATCGACCGGCTCGATCCGCGCTGGTCCGACATCAGCGTGGCCAGCTATGCGGTGGGCGGCGCGTTCCTCTCCCGACTGAACGCGGTGCTGCGCGAGGACAAGGGCTACACCTACGGTGTCCGGATGAACTTCGGGCCGCTGCGCACGGGCGGTTCATTTGCGGTCCAGGGCTCGTTCCGCACCGAGGTAGTGGTCGACGCCCTCAACCTCACCCGGGACCTGATCGACGTCGCCGGCGCCCCGATCACCGACCGCGAGGTGGACGAGGCGGTGGCCTTCTACACCGGCGTCTCCCCGCTCCGCTACGCCACCGCCGACGGCGTCGCCGACCAGGCCGCCACCCAGGTCCTCGCCGACCTAGGCGACGACTACGTCGACCGCAGCCTCGCGCTGCTGCGCTCGGTCACCCCCGAGTCAGCCACCGCCGCCTACCGCTCGCTGGTCGACCTCGACAACCTGACCCTGGTCGTCGTCGGCGACGCGGCCACCATCGCAGAACCCCTCCGCGCCTCCGGCTTCCCCGACCTCGAGGTCATCACCACAAACTGACGCGTCGAGAGCCCCAAACCGCACCCCAACGAGCCCGACCTGACCACCGCCCGCCGACAGGCGAAGCTCAGGGCACGATTACCGGCCGAGGGCGATCCGGGCTCGTCTCACCGCGCCTTCAGCCTCTTTGAGCTTGGCCTGATAGCCCGCGAGATCCTGCGCGGCTAGGGCCCGGTCGGCATCGGCGAACGCGGCCTCGGCTTCTTCCAGCGCCTTGGCTGCGGCCGGGTTGTCCGCCTTGCCGGTGGGTTGGTTAGGACGTACCGCCCTCGTCGGTCTTCGCGCCGGAGTCACCCTTGAACACCTGGTCCAGTGCGTCCTGCAGGGTGTCGCCGATGCCCACCTGTTGACCGAACCGGATGACGACGAACTGCAGCGCCGGATACGCCCCGGTGGTGCCCTGGCGCTGAATGTAGACCGGGGTCACGTAGAGCAGTCCGCTGCCGAGCGGCAGGGTCAGCAGGTTGCCGAACGTCGCGCTGGCCGATCCCTGGTTCAGGAATGGCCGGAGCCGACTCGAGACCGTCTCGTTCTGGGTCATCGCACTGAACGCCTGACCCGGGCCGTCGATCTGGGTGGTGTCGGACATCTGCAGGATGCGCATCCGTCCGTAGTCGGGGCTGCTGGCATCGGCGTTCACCGCCATGTAGGCGGCGAGATTGGATCGGCCGCGCGGCACGTAGGCACTGGTCAGGGAGAAGATGGCGCCGTTGTCGGTTGGCCACTTCACCGAGAGATAGGCCGGCGACTCCTTCGACTGGGTCGCAGTGCCCACGGGGTTGTTCGGCACGTCCCACAGGCTGGAGTTCTGATACCAGTTCGCCGGATCGGTCATGTGGTAGCGGGCGATGATCTCGCGCTGCACCTTGAAGAGATCCTGCGGATAACGCAGGTGATCCAGGAGATCCTGCGGGATCGCGGCTTTGGGCGCCACCACGTTCGGGAAGGCCTTCTGCCAGGTCTGCAGCACCGGATCGGCCTCGTCCCAGGCGTACATCTTGACCGTGCCGTCGTACGCGTCGACCACGGCCTTCACCGAGTTGCGGATGTAGTTGATGTCGTCCCGGGGCTGGGCGACGACCGCTCCGCCCGGGGTGTTGGTCAGGGCGTCGGAGGTGACGTCGCGCAGGTTGACCCGCTTGCTGTTCGGGTAGGAGTTCGACGTCGTGTAGCCGTCGACGATCCACACGATCCGGCCCTCGACCACGGCCGGGTAGGCATCGCCGTCGACCTTCAGCCAGGGGGCCACGGCCTGCACCCGCTCGCGCGGCGTCCGGTCGTAGATGATCTTGGAGGCGCTGTTGACCTGCTCGGAGAGGAGAAGGTTGACGTCGGCGAACTTGGCCGC
This sequence comes from uncultured Actinomycetota bacterium, assembly GCA_963723815.1. Taxonomy (GTDB): domain Bacteria; phylum Actinomycetota; class Actinomycetes; order Propionibacteriales; family Propionibacteriaceae; genus Microlunatus. Next base: position 25,475 of record CAVRSH010000052.1, read on the forward strand.
GTAGAGCAGCCGGTTCCACAGATTGCCGATCGGCACCCCGCCCTTGCCGGTGTAGGTGTAGGTCTTGGGATTGCCGCCCTCCCCGCCGCCCGGGGTGTCGAGCTCGACCGGAGCGACCCCCGGAGGGGCACCGACCACCGAGTACTGGTTGGCCAGCGACCCGAGGTTCTCGCCGAAGTAGATGCGCGGCTCGTGCTCCTCGATCAGGCCGGTCGGCGGGATGTCCTTGACGATCCATTCCGGCTCACCGCCGGACTGCCGCCGGTTCCCGTAGGCGGCGACCAGGCCGAAGCCGTGGGTATAGACGGTCTTCAGGTTGTTCCAGTTGGCGCCGGTGACGCCCTTGAGGTCCATCTCCCGGACCGCGACGACCGCGTCGGTCTCCTTGCCGTTGATGGTGTACCGGTCGACGTCGAGAGTGTTGGGGAACGAGTAGTAGCCGCGGACCTGCTGCAACTGGTCGAAGGCCGGACTGACGACATTCGGGTCGATCAGCCGGATGCCGGGCAGCGCCTCGGCGTCGGCCTTCAACTGCCCCGCCGACGCCGTCGTCTTCGCCGAGTAGTCGCTGATCTCCACCTTGTCGACCGCGTAGGCCGCTCGGGTGGCGGCGATGTGCTTGGCGATGTAGGGAGTCTCCCGGAGCCGCTCGCTCGGCTTGACGCTGAAGTACTGGACGGCGCCGGGATAGACCAGGCCCAGCACGATCGCGGACAGCAGCAGGAGGATCAGCCCGATGGTCGGCACCACCCAGCGCCGCAGCAGCGCGTTGGCGAAGAACAGCAGCGCACACAGCCCGGCGATGATGGCCAGGATCATCTTCGCGGTGATGGTGGCGTGGTCGGCGGTGTAGGTGATGCCGGTCATCAGGATGCCGGGACGGTCGACGAGCTCTTGGCCGTACTGGTCGAACCAGTAGCCGACACCCTTCACGATCACCGCCAGGCCGATCAGGATCGACAGGTGGGCCTGAGCCGCCGGCGTGCCGCCGCGGCGCGGACCGGACAGCCGCAGCCCGCCCATCGTGTAGTGCACGATGGCTGCGGCGACCACGCTCAGGCCCAGCACGGCGAAGGCGAACGACAGGGTGAACCGCCACCACGGGTAGCCGAAGACGAAGAAGGACACGTCGATGCCGAACTTCGGATCGTCGACGTTGAACGGCGACGCGTTGCGCCAGGCGAGGTAGTCGAAGACGCGGGAACTCGCCGAGCCGCCGGCGAAGAGCCCGACCAGGACGCCGACGATCACGGTGATCACGACGAATCTCGACTCGAGCAGGTCGCGGTAGCGCTCCAGGATCGGGCTGCCGCTGGGCGCACCCAGCCTCGGCCGGAGCCGGAAGGCGATCGCGGCGTTGGCGACCACGCAGGTGGCCATGATCAGTCCGAAGGCCGCGAACAGGCCGATCCGGGTCAGCAGCATCTTGCTGAAGACGGCGCCGTAGTCGAAGGATCGGTACCAGAGCCGGTCGGTCCAGATGCTGGTGAAGATCGCGAAGATCACCACGAGGGCCGCGACGATGACCAGGGTGGGCAAGATCGCGCTTCGTCGTCTGCCGATCCGCACGGTGCTCAACTGTGTACTCCCTTATCGGTCTTGCTTATCGGTCTTGCTGCTTGTGCGGCGTACTGCACCCGCGGAAATCGTCTCTGTTCGCCCAACGAAGCCAGTCCCGTGAAAGCTCCCGTTGCCCGTCGTTTTGTCATGTCAGCGTATGCGCGAGGGCCGCAGCCAGGCCGGGCACGAGATCCTCCGCGCCCAGCAGTTCCTCGGGTCGGGATGCGAGCCGGGCGACGCCGTGCCGGTTGCCCGACCGGTCGACGCCGACCACGACCCGGATCTCCTGACGCTCCGGGTGGCTCGCCACGATCTGGGCCGCGGCGTCGGAGTCATCCGGCAGATCCGCCTCGTACGCCGCCGGCAGGAAGGTGCGTTCGGTGCTGATCGCGCAGCCGAACACGGCGGGCGGCCACTCGATGCCGGCGAGGTCGCTGAGCAGATCGCCGCTCGGGTCGAAGTCCTCCTGCTCGATCGCGGTGAGCGCGTCGGGCAGGCCGCCGGCGTCGGAGGTCCGCAGACCGAGTTGTGCCGCCAGCCCCGGCTCGGCGACCGCCAGTTCGTCGGTACGCACGAGGGCGAAGAGCCGGGTGGGCTGGTCCCAGCCGGCGCCGCCCAGATGGCGGTCCAGTTCCAGCAGTGCGGCGACCAGCGCGGTCTGGTGCTCGCTTCCTGAGTCCGCCATCAGCAGTGCGGCAGCTGGCCGGGATCGGCCGAGCGGTTCAGGGCGCCGATGGCGGCGATCGCGTCCTCGAGGGTGGAGACCTTGATCAAGGTCAGGTCGGTGCTGAGTCCGGCGAGATCCTTGCAGTTGGCTGACGGGACGAGGAACGCTGTCGCGCCGGCCTTCTCCGCTCCGGCGATCTTCTCCTGGATGCCGCCGATCGCACCGACCTCCCCCGTCGGGGTGATCGTCCCGGTGCCGGCGATGTGCTTGCCGTCCAGCAGCGGTCCGGGGGTGATCTTGTCGTAGATCGCGAGCGCGAAGACCAGTCCGGCGCTGGGCCCGCCGATCCGCTGGCCGAAGTCGAAAGAGATCTCCGGCTGCGTACCGGAATCCCTTGCCCAGCGTGATCCCGACGACGGCGACGTCGCTCTGGGTCGGTGACTCGGCGGTCAGCACCCTGACCGTCGTCGGCTTCTTGGCGCGGATGACGTCGAAGGTGACCTTCTCACCGACCTTGTGCTTGCGGATGAGTTCGCGTACGTCGTCCTCGTCTGCGGTCGGGACGCCGTCGACGGAGACGACCAGGTCGCCGGGGAGCAGTTGCTTGTGGGCCGGCCCGCCGACCGTCACCGAGTAGACGGCGGGCATCTCGGTGACCGGCTGCCCGTCGGCCCGAAGTGCGGCGACGACGGCGTCGTCCTGGGCCGTCTCCATCAGGTCGGTGTCTTCGCTCTCGACCTGCTCGGCCGACTTGCCCGGTGCGTACACCGCATCCCGGGGCAGCGTGTCGCGGCTGCGGCAGCCAGTACGAGAGCAGCGCCTGAGGCAGGCTCAGCCGCGCATCGGCCGGCGTGATCGACACGATGGTCATGTCGAGCCGGCCCGAGGTCGGGAAGGTCTCGATGCCCCGCACCTTGATGATCGGCTCGTTGCCGGCATCGCTGAGCGTGTCCCGGGTGCCGCCCGGGCTCCAGCTGACGAACGGCACCGGGATCACGACGAGGAGGATGGCCAGGCCGACGAACACGAATGCCGAGACGAAGGCCGTCCAGGTCTGCCGGGTCACGCGGGCGTCGCTCCAGCCTCAGCGTCGGCGGGCAGACCCACCCAGTGGGCCGCACCGGACTCGAAGAGCTGTTCCTTCCAGATCGGCACCTCGGCCTTGAGCGTGTCGATCAGGTAGGCGCAGGCCTGCAGGGCCTCGGCTCGGTGTACCGCGCCCACCGCGACCACGACGGCGAGGTCACCGACGACCAGATGGCCGATCCGGTGCTCGACCGCCAGCGAGACGATGTCGTAGCGCTCGGCGGCCTGCCGCGCGCAGCGGGCGAGCACCTCGGCAGCGCTCGGATGCTCGGTGTAGTCGAGGGAGACGACACCGGCGCCCTCGTCACGATTGCGGACGACGCCGATGAACAGCGCGATGCCGCCCACCATCGGGTCGGACACCAGCTTCAGCAACCGGTCGACGCTCAGCGGCGATGAACTGGTGCTCGCCTCGCGCACCGCAGATGACATGCATCGACCCTAACCGCTCGGTGGGAGCGGGCCGGTCAGCGACGGACCGCCGGAATGATTTGCGCTCTCAGCGATCAGTCGGCCGATTGCGCGGCGAGACACAGCTTCGCGCGTACGGTTGAATGGACAGACCACCAGGCGAGACATCAGGAGCAGTGATGGCCGAGGATCGGCAGCCGGATCCGGCCGACCAGCCCGACGACCCGTCCCAGGACCAACCGGCACCGGATCAGCCGGCCTCCGAGAACCCTCCGCCGGACCAGCCGGCTCCGTACCGACTGGGCGGCGGTTCGAGTTCGCCGCGCCCGGATCAGCCGAGCAACCCGGTCAACCCGTTCGAGGCGCTGCTGTCCTCGCTCAGTGGCGGCGACATGAACGCCCTCGCGGCCCAGCTGCAGAGCGCTTTCGCCACGTTGGGTGGTGCCGGGGCGATGTTCGGCGGTGCCTCGACCGACTCGGGTTCGGGGGTCAACTGGGAGGTCACCAAGGACACGGCGCGGAAGACCGCCGCCTCCCTCGGCCCCGATCCGACGCCCGACCGAGCGCAGCAACGGGCGATCATCGACGCGGTCTCACTGGCCGAGGTGTGGCTGGACGAGGCGACGAGCTTTCCCCGGGTGAGCACCCACGTCGCCGCCTGGAGCCGCGCCGAATGGATCGAGAAGACGCTGCCGGTGTGGCGCCGGCTGGTCGAGCCGGTCGCCACCCACATCGCCGATGCGATGGAGGGCGCGCTCAGCATCGGCGACGCCGACGCCGCCGGCCTGCCCGGGATGGCCGGCATGGAGCAGATGCTCCGGCCGATGTTGCGGACGTCCGGCGCGAGCATGTTCGGATTGCAGCTCGGCCAGGGCCTCGGCCAGCTGGCCGGCGAGGTGGTCGGCGCCACCGACATCGGGCTGCCACTGAGCGAACCCGGCCACGTCGCCCTGCTGCCGACCAATGTGGCGGCGTTCGGCGAGGGCCTGGAGCAGTCCAGCACCGACGTGACGCTCTATCTCGCGCTGCGCGAGTGTGCTCGGCAGCGGCTGTTCGCGTCCGCCGGCTGGTTGCGGGCCCAGATGCTGACCCTGGTCGAGCAGTACGCGAGCGGGATCACCATCGACACGTCCGCGCTGGAGGAGGCGGTCGGGCAGATCGATCCGAGCAACCTCTCCGAGCTCGCCTCCACCCTCGAAGGCGGCCTCTTCGAACCGCAGAAGACTCCTGAGCAGCTGGCCACGCTGGAGCGGCTCGAGACGATGCTGGCGCTGGTCGAAGGGTGGGTCGACGAGGTGGTGACGCAGGCAACGGCGCAATGGATGCCGGCGGCCGGAGCCCTCGCCGAGACCGTACGCCGGGCCCGGGCGACCGGCGGACCGGCCGAGGCGACCTTCGCGACGCTGGTCGGGCTCGAGTTGCGTCCGCGGCGGATGCGCGACGCGGCCAACCTGTGGGCGGCGCTGCGCGACGGCCGCGGCGCCGACGGCCGGGACGCCGTCTGGTCGCACCCGGATCTGGTCCCGACCTCGGCCGACCTGGATGATCCGCTCGGCTTCGTCGCGGCCGAGGGCAAGTCCGAGACCGGCGACGTCGACTTCGACTCCGCGCTGGCCGAGCTCCTGGACGCCGAGTCCGGCGAGGATCAGGACGGGCCCGGGCGGGAGTGACGGCCCGGCTGCTCGACAGCTGCCGGCAGACGTTGTCGGCCTGGACCGCGCCCACGGCCGAGCAAGATCAACTGCGACGACGCTATCTTGATCATCTTGATGATCATCCCGACGGCTGGTCGCGCTCCTGCCCGGGTGCGCACCTGACCGCCAGTTCGCTGATCTGCGCCGATGACGGTCAGGTGCTGCTCACCTTGCACCGCAGGATCGGACGATGGCTGCAAACCGGCGGACACCTGGAAGCGGCCGACGCCTCGATCATGGACGCCGCGTTCCGAGAGGCGTCGGAGGAGAGCGGGCTCGACGGACTCGATCTTGATCATGATCCGCTGCTGCTGTCCGAACACGAGGTGCCGTGCGGGATCGTCCGGCCGACATTCCATCTCGACGTCCAGTTCCTGATCCGCAGCGGGCCGGCCGCAGCTCCCGTGGTCGGCGCGGAATCGGTTGCCGTGCAATGGTTTCGACATGATCAACTTCCGGGGGTCGACGACTCGGTGACGACGTTGGTGCAGCGCGCGGCGGCCCGGCTCGGCTGGTGAGCCGTCAGCCGTCGCGCAGTCGCACCGGGAGGCCGTGATAATGAGCCGTACCGAGCGCGCGCACCGTGGGCTCGGAGCGCCCGGACCAAATCGTGGTCCGCAGATCGGGCATCACCCCGACTCCTGCCTGCGGCGGGAACTCCATCGACACCCGAGCCAACCGACCGCGGCGTCCGTAGCCGCTGACCAGTGAGTCCACGGCCTGCACCTCGGTGACCGGCCAGTACAACTGGGTGATCGACTGCCAGAGCACGGTGAGTCCCTCATGATCAACTTCGAGTTGCTCCGCCAGCCAGTCGCCGGCGGTTGCCCGGTCGACGTGGACCTGATGATCGGCGGCGATCCGCAATGCGGCCGCCAGCCGCTGATGCCGGTCGACGTCGAACGGCCAGACGAACGACGTGAGCAGCAACCGACCCTCAGCGGTCCTGGCGTCCACGGGGTTCAGGTCGCAGCCGCGGCGTTCGGTGATCGTGAACGGCTGCGGGACGACCGGACCCACGATCGGGTCGGCCAGCACCAGCGGCGAGTCGGCGGGACCGAAGTGCCATCCGGCGCCCTCGAAGCGGAAACGGTCGACCAGCAGATTGAGGCCCGCGCTCGCGCCGATCTCGAGCAGCCGGATCCGCCGCTCCCCCGTCGCCGCGACGACATCGAAGAGTCCGGCCAGCAGGGCGGACGACCGCCCGACCTCGTTGGTCTGCGGCGGCACCTCCAGCGCCTCATGCAGCTCATCGAGGTGCTCGCTGATCACCTGTCGCAGCGTCGGCCACACGTCCGACGGTGGATCCGCGCCGCCGAGACACGGGTAGAACCGGCGTAGCGGCTCGGCCCGTCCGGTGAGCACCAGCCGGAAGACCCCGGCCAGCAGCCGCAACTGGATCGCCGCGCCGGGCTCGGCGTCCTCGTACCCGGTGCACACCGTGCGCACCGGTCCGCCGGCCTCCCAGTCGTCGGCCATGGCGCGCATCGCGTACCCGTAGAGGTGTCGCGCGTCGCCCGCGTGGGCGCGGAAGCGCGTCGCGAGCGTGTCCCCGGAATCCCAGGCGACCATTGGCTATGCCCCCAGGACGGTGCCGGCGAGCAGCGCCCGGGTCTCCTCCCATCCCTCCAGCCCGGGATCGAGGTGGCCGACGTCGGCCGGTGTTCGCAGCCGATGCCAGTCCGGCGCCAGCGCGACCCGGCTTCGGGACGGAGCCAGCGCCGCCAGGGCCGGATAGCGCAGCCGGTCGAGGTCGAGGCCTTCATCGGGAATCCACGGCGCCAGCGGCAGGGCCAGCCCGAGCGCGACCGCGGCCGAGCCGCCCCGCTCGGGTGCGACCGCGAGATCCACCCGGTGCAAGACCTTGAACAGCTTGGCCAGCACCAGGCCGGGCAGGTCCGGGGCGTCCGCCGGGATGATCACCAGTTCGTCGTACTGGCCCGTGAGGCGCTCGGCCAGTTCGCGGATGCCGATGTCCACCGGGAATCGCGCCGCTCCGGGCCACAGCAGTTCCTCGACCTCGGGCGGACCGGCGATCCCCGAGTGCACCTCGACCAGATCGGCGAGCACCTCGTAGGCGTCGGCCAGACAGGCCGTGGCGAAGGTGCCGGGGTCGATGCCCGGCGGCGCTGCGGCGGCCGCGCTGAACCGGGCCAGGGCCAGGGCGACCCGGCGCGGCACCGACTCAGTCGACATCACCGGCGGGGTCCGGCAGCTCGGCGACGGAGTCGCCCGCACCGTGTTTGATGCCGGCCGTGTAGCCCTCGAGGTATCCCCTGGCCTTGTCGGCGTCCGGGTAGCGATCGACGAGCCGCCAGAAACGGTTCGAGTGGGTCGGCTCGACCAGATGGGCGAGCTCGTGGACCAAGACGTAGTCGACCACCCAGACCGGCATGACCTGCAGCCGGTGGGACAGCCGGATCACTCCGGTGCTGGGGGTGCAGGATCCCCAGCGTTGCTGCTGGTTGGTCACCCAGCTGACTGCGGACGGCTTCGGCCGGTGGCCGAGCGCCGGGGCCAGATGTCGGTCCGACAGCCTGACGGCGCGGTCCAGCAACTCCTCGTCACCCCGCGGCGCGGCCGTCCGCGCTTCGCGGTCCAGCACCTTCCGGACCATGTCACCGACGAAGATCTTCTCGTCGGCCTTGGTCATCCGTTGCGGGATCAGCACCACGATCGTGTCGCGGTCCCGGTAGGCCGTCACGGTCCGCTTCCGACGCGGGCTGCGCCGCACCTCGACGTGAGGCTGCCGACTCGGCGAGACATCCTGGGGGTGCGGATTCATCGGCAACGGCTCCTGCTTCGGCACCTGCCCAACGTACTCCGGAGAGCACTGGTTTCTGCTCGACCAGACCACCGCCACGACAGGTTTCCACAGCGGGTCGGCGGCTCTGTGGGCGCGGATCGGCGCCGTTGCACCCAGCGTTGCGCGCGGGTACACATCCTTTCCACACTGTTGTCCACAACCAGTGGACAGCGCGGGCCCGGCCGGGGTTTGACTCCGAGACCCGGCGACGACTAGCGTTCCGAGCACGAAACCTCCAGATGGTGGGCACGCTCGCAGGGGAAGGCAAGCGCTGCTGAACCCCCTGGAGGTTTCGTCCTCCCTCGGCGTGGTCGGGCGGCCGAAACGGGCCCCTCGCGTAGAGTTACCGGCGACCGGGCCGCCAGCCGTACCTGACGTCGGCGCCAGGTCCCGCAGCTGCTGAGCAGTTGTGGAAGATCCAGTCTGTGCAGGACAACAGCAAGGAGAGAGTCATGGCGGAGACGTACAGCGGCGAGTTCTACTGCGTGAAGTGCAAGGAGAAGCGCGAGGCTTCGGGCGACGTGCATGTCAACGAGAAGGGCACCCGGATGGCGAAGGCCAAGTGCCCCGTCTGCGGCACGAATCTCAACCGGATTCTCGGAAAGGCCTGAGCTCCGCCCGGCGGGTCCAGTGGGCCCGGCCGGCGTGACGGCGCGATCGGGGGCGGTCCTTTCGGACCGCCCCCGTGCGCGTCCCCGAAGTCTTGAAAACTGCCCTGTGGATGACCGCTGAGACCCCCTTTCTCGCCCCCAGAATGTCGGGATGTCTCGCATCCACCATCCTCCCGAGGCCCGGCCGGGTCGCGCCGACGGCCGCGCCACCGAATCGATCGGACATCCGAAGCTGCTCTCCCATGCTCCGGTCATCCGGCGCGGCGACGAGGAGTTTCAGGTCGGACTCGATCCCAGCACGGCGCTGATCTTCGCCGGTACCGGTTACGGCGAACTGCTGACCGCACTGGACGGTTCGCAGACCGTGGCCGGCGTCCGAACCGCAGCGCGTCGCGCCGGTCTCACTGTCGGCCAACTCGATCGGGCACTGCGGCTGCTGACGGCCGCCGGACTGCTGGCTGACCGGCCCTCGGCCGCCGCGCCGGGGACTCTTTCCGGTCGCCGGGTACGGCTGATCGGTGCCGGCCCGGTCGGTCAGCAGGTCGCCCGGCTGCTGGTCGCCAGCGGCATCGGCGAACTGCACATCTACGACGACAATCCGCCCGAACCCGACCTGTACCCGAGCGCCGGCGCCATCCGCACCCGGAGTGAATCGTTGCGCGCGGCGCTGGCGGCCCGCGGGCCTGGAGCGGTGACCTGCCTCAGCCACTGGAGCCGTCCCGAAGGGTCGGTGATCGATCTGACCGTCGTCGCCGCCGACGGCCCGGAGATCGACCGGGCCATCACCGACCACCTCGTCCGGCTCGACCATCCACACCTCGTCATCCGTTCACTCGGCAACGGCGCCTGCGTCGGTCCGCTGGTGCTGGCCGGCCGGACGTCGTGCCTGCGCTGCCATGACCTGACCCGGCGCGACGCGGATCGGCAGTGGCCGGCAGTGCTGGAGCAGCTCAGCCGGATCCGGCTGGAGATGCCCGAGGCGGTCGCCGCCTGGGCGGCCGGGTACGCCAGCGCGCAGGCCCTGGCTTTCCTGAACGGATCGGCGCCGGAACTCGCCGGAGCCACCGCGGAACTGCTGGCGCCGGACTTCATCGCCCGGCTCCGGTTCTGGCCCGCCCATCCCGAATGCGGGTGCAGTTGGCTCAGCCCGACAGAATGGGGGGCATGAGCGACCAGCGAGACGACGCGGACCGGGGCGCCGTCGACCGCGGGTCGACCAGGCGGGCGGGATACGAACGCCGTGCCCCGCACCAGCTTCCGGCGCGGCGCCCGGCTCGCGTCCCTCCCGCTGGGCTTCGCCGGCCGCGCCACCGTCGGTCTCGGCCGGCGTCTCGGCGGCACCCCAGCCGAACAGGTCAGCGTCGATCTCCAGCAGCGGGCGGCCGAGCAGCTCTTCCGGGTGCTCGGCGAGCTCAAGGGTGGGGCGATGAAGTTCGGCCAGGCCCTCAGCCTGTTCGAGTCGATGCTGCCGGAGGAGGTGGCCGCCCCCTACCGGGCTCAGCTCTCCCGGCTGCAGGATGCCGCGCCGCCGATGCCGACGTCGCGAGTGCATGCCGTGCTGACCCGCGAGCTCGGCGGGGACTGGCGAAAGTCGTTCACGAGCTTCGATGCCTTCCCGGCGGCGGCCGCCTCGATCGGACAGGTCCATCGGGGCACCTGGCACGACGGGCGTGCGGTCGCGGTCAAGGTGCAATATCCGGGCGCCGACGACGCGCTGCGATCCGACCTGAAGCAGATCGGCCGGCTATCGCGGGTCGTCGCGCCGCTGGCCGGCGGCGTCGACGTCAGCGCGCTGGTCGCGGAACTGACCGCGCGGGTCAGTGAGGAACTCGACTACACCCTTGAGGGCGCCTCTCAGCAACAGGCCGCCGAGGGGTTCGCCGGCAGTCCGGAGTTCTTCGTCCCGCACGTACTGGCAAGCACGACGAAGGTCATGGTCAGTGAGTGGGTCGAGGGAGCGCCGCTGTCGTCAGCGGTCGGGCTGCCCGACGACGAGCGCAACGAGGTCGCCCTGCGCTACGTGCGGTTCCTGTTCGCCGGGCCCAGCACGGTGGGCCTGCTGCACGCCGATCCGCACCCGGGCAATTTCAAGATCCTCGCCGACGGCCGGCTCGGCGTCGTCGACTTCGGCCTGGTCGCGCGGATGCCCGAGGGACTGCCGGCGGCGATGGGCCGGATCCTGCGCATCGCCCAGAACGGCGAGGCGCAGCAGGTCGTCGAAGGCCTCCGCGCCGAAGGCTTCGTCGTCTCCGATGTCGACGCCGAGGACCTGATGGAGTATCTGGCGCCGTTCGTCGAGCCGGCGTCCGTGCCGGAGTTCCAGTTCAATCGCGACTGGATGCGCGAGCAGTTCATCCGGGTCCGCGATCCCCAGGCGTCTGGAGGGGTAGCCATGAAGCTGAACCTGCCCGCCAACTACCTGCTCATCCACCGGGTATGGCTGGGTGGGTTGGCGGTGCTGTCCCAACTCAACGGGCGGGCGGCTTTCCGCGGCGTGCTGGAGGAGTTCCTGCCCGGGTACGCGGAGCAGTCTTGAACGGGCGAGGCGTGAACGGCCCGTCGGCCCTGGTGTGCGCGGCCTGCCGCCGGTCGCCAACAGCCGACGAGGCGGTCGGCGCGGGCACGGTGCCGTGGACCTGGAGTACCGCTCAGGACGAGGACGGGCAGACCGCAACCGAACGAAGGCGGCGGAGAAGAAGCGATCCGA
>CAVRSH010000053.1:0-50613 GCA_963723815.1 uncultured Actinomycetota bacterium
CGTCCACGATCTCGTCGGCCGCGAAGACGTCGGCGGTCAGTTCCTGGCCCAGGTGAAGTCGCCGGCATCGGAGGTCCGGATCTCGACGAGGTGCTTGCGCGGGGTGACCCCGGCCTTCTCGAAGTGGCCCGCGTCCGGCTTGGTGACCTGCTTGGCCTTGATCGCGCCGAAGCCCAGTTGCACGGCCGAATAGCCGTCGGAGTCGGGCGTCCTGACCTGGGTCACGACGCAGGGACCGGCCTGGACGACGGTGACCGGTACGACACGGTTGTTCGCATCCCAGAGCTGGGTCATGCCGAGCTTCGTGCCCAGCAGACCCTTCACTTTGCGTTCAATCTTGGTGGCGGTCATTGTTCTTTCGTCCTCAGAGCTTGATCTCGATGTCGACACCGGCCGGAAGGTCGAGGCGCATCAGGGAGTCAACGGTCTTGGGGGTCGGGTCGATGATGTCGATCAGCCGCTTGTGCGTCCGCATCTCGAAGTGCTCCCGGCTGTCCTTGTACTTGTGCGGGGAGCGGATCACGCAGAACACGTTCTTCTCCGTGGGCAGCGGCACCGGGCCGGCAACCTTCGCGCCCGTACGCGTCACCGTGTCGACGATCTTGCGCGCCGACGAGTCGATGACCTCGTGGTCGTAGGCCTTGAGCCTGATGCGGATCTTTTGTCCCGCCACAGTTCGTCCTCTTCTGCCGTTCTGGATACTTCTCGGGTTCTCGCTGGTCCTGCGCGTTGCTCCGACCCCCGGGGTCGGGCGTGTCGGGGCCTTTCGGCACGGCACACCACCAACCGAGTGTTGTAGGAGGTGGCCCAGCCGTCATGAACACGGGTGTCCAGACGAGCCGAGCGGTGGAGTCTCACGGTGCGATCAGCCACGCAGTAACGCAGCAAATCCCGGCGACCCCGTCGGAGCAACCTGACGATTCTGTCAGAGACGCCCAAGCGGATCAAGTCCGGGCCTGCTGGAGTTTCCCGCAGCACCCATTTTGCCGCGAGTAGGAGCCGAACAACCCGTCGGCGCGGGCCTACGAGGTCGGAGGCGGCCCTTGCGGAGGGTATTCCCCACCCGGGACGGGTGGGTACTGCGGAGGTGGCCCGGGCTGAGGCGGGTACTGCTGACCCGGTCCGGGCGGGTACGGCCCGGGCTGCTGCGGATAGCCCGGCCCGGGTCCTTGCGGCGGATAGCCGCCCGGCTGCTGGGGCGGATAGCCCTGCCCGTACGGCTGCGGCGGGTATCCCGGGCCGGGCTGGTCCTGCGGCGGGTACTGCTGCCCTGGATAGCCCGGCGGTGCCTGACCGGGCGGCCCCGACGGGTACGCCGCCGCGATGGCGGGCTTCTTCTTGCCGAGCACGAGACCGAGGATGCCGGCCAGCAGGAGGGCCGCGCCGACGATCAGCGTTGCGATGCCCCCGGTTCTGAGCGCACCGCCGACTCCCGCGAGGTTGCCCCCACCCGGAATGTCCAGGACGACGATCTGCTCCGGACTCGAGGCGAGGTAGTAGACGCTGACCTTCTCGCCCACCGCGGGAGGATCGGACTGGTTGGTGGACGGGCCCTCGCCGGTCTGCTCCTGGCCCTGCTTGTCGGTGTAGGCCACGGTGACGTAATTCGTGGTGGGGTCGACTCCGGTCACCGTGCCCTGTGCGGGCCCGGCGTACCCCTGCTTCGCCAACTCATTGTCGATCGCGGTCTGACCCTTGCCGGCCACTGCCGAGCCGACCAGCAGTCCGCCGCCGGTCAGCAGCAGCAAGATGCCGAAGACGATCGCGAGAATCTTCAGGGCCTTCATGCCGTCGCTCCTAGACTGCGCGTCGCAGGAGCCGGACGACGCTCAACTCCTACGAACCCGCTTGTCGATCCCCGAGGTCCACGCTTCACGTTAGCCCTCTTCGGCCGGGGCGGCGACAGATCGGGCAAGATGGCGCGCGGCGGATCCTGCCGCCGCCGCCGATCGCCGGCCTGCAGAGCGCTGGAGACACTCACCTCGCTCAACAATCCGGGCGCCGCGACCTGATCGCCGACCAGGTAGACGCCCGATCCGCGGTCGACGGCCGGGCGATCGCGCCAACTGGTGCCCGGGTAGTCGACCGCACCCGAGCGTCCTCGGGCCACGGAGTCGCGGCGATACTCAAGGCGACCTCGCCAACCCGGCAGGCACCGATCGGCCAAGTCCTCGAGCCGGGCGATCGTGTCGGCGCGGGCCTCGCCATCGTGGAGCGGCAACTGCAGCTGCGTCACGGAGCAGCCGATCGGTGCGATCGACGGGTCCGGCACCGAGAACGTCTCCAGCCAGGAGCTGGCCGCGTCGGTGGGCACCGAGGACTCACCGCTGCAGCCCGAACTCGAGATCGCCGTCCGGGCCTGGTCCTACTCCGACCCGGCGGCGCTCACCGTGCAGACCAGAGTCGACGCAGCCCGGCTCGCCGCACTGGAAGCGATCTGGCACCGGCTGCTCGATGATCATGATCAGGCCCGGACCTACGCGCTGGTGCCGTACTTGATCATGGTCGGGGCCAGCATGAGTTCCGCCGAGGTGACGACCGCCGAACTGCGCCGGATCTATCGAGTTGATCTTCGAACTGGTCCAGCCGCGATTGCCCCGGGAGGGCTGATCCGCGAAGCCGGATCGCTCAGCTGAGCCAGCCGTTCTCGGTGGCCATCCGAACCGCCTCGGCCCGGGTGGCCGCGCCGAGTTTGCCCATCGCGGCCGACAGGTGGTTGCGCACCGTGCCCTCCGACAGAAAGACCTTCGCGGCAATGCGCGCCGGTCGAGCCGCCCCCGGCCGCGGCGGCCAGCACCTCGGTCTCCCGTTCGGTCAGCGGCGAGGCGCCCAGGCTGAGGCTGTCGGCCGCCAGCGCCGGGTCCACCACCCGGAGCCCGCGGTGCACGCGGCGGATGCCCTCGATCAGCTGATCGGCCGGCGCGTCCTTCACCATGAAACCGACGGCGCCGGCCTCCATCGCCCGGCGCAGATAGCCGGGCCGGCCGAAGGTGGTCAAGATGATCACCCGGGCCCTGGGCCGTTCGGCGACGATCTGGGCGGTGGCGGCGATGCCGTCGCTCAGCGGTCCCGGGCCCGAGGGCATCTGCACGTCCATCAGCACGACATCAGGATCGGTGTCCCGAGCCACGTCGACCGCCGCCGCGCAGGTGGCCGCCTGGCCGACCACCTCGAGGTCGGCTTCGAGCCGGAGCAGGGCGGCGAAGGCCTCCCGGATCATCGCTTGATCATCGGCGAGCAGCACCTTGATCATGGCCGAACTCTGATCATGAACCGACCTTGATCATGACTGCACCTGATCATGAGCGCGCGATCTCCATCGGCCCGTTCGGCTTCGCCCGCGGGCGCGGCGACGACCGCGGTGATGGTCGTGCCCCGGCCGGGCGCCGAGCTGACGTTCAGCGCACCACCGGCGGCGGCCACCCGCTCCTCGAGCCCGCGCAACCCCGTCCGCAGTCGGCTGGCCGCGAATCCGCGGCCGTCGTCGGTGACCGTGACCTGGTGGGCGTCGACGGTGATCGTGCAACTGGCCGCCTCACTGTGCCGGACGACATTGGTGACCGCCTCGCGGACCACGTAGCCGAACAGCTCACTCACCTCGTCCGGCATCGGCTCGACCGCTGTCGGCAACTGAGCGTCGATGTCCGCCGCGAGCAGTACCGAACGCGCACTCGCGATCTCCGAGGTCACCCGGATCTGCCGGAACCCCGACGCGGTCGAGCGGACGTCGGCGAGCGCTTGGCGGGCCACGTCGGCGATCTCGGTGAGCTGCTCCTTGGCCGCGGCCGGATCATGATCGACAAGCTTGGCGGCCAGCCCGGACTTGATCGAGATCGCCGTCAGGGAATGGCCGAGGATGTCGTGCAGGTCGCGCCCGATCCGCTCGCGCTCGGCGGCCAGGGCCAGCACCGAAACCCGCTGTTCGGCCTCGGCCAGCCGGTACGACACCCGGCCGGACTCGATGCCGGCCGCGGTCGCCAGGCCGACGCCGACGCCGATCACCGCGATGTACACCGGAGTGAGCTCGCCGCTGATGGCCGAGATGATGCTCAAGATCGCACCCAGGACCGGAATCGCCACCCGGGACTGCCGCCAGGGGATCAGCGTCGCCAGCAGGATGGCCAGGTAGACGCCGTTGTTGGCGAAACCCCAGCCCCAGACGATCGCGGTCGAGCCGAGCAGGGCGGCGAACCCGATCACGTACGCCCAGCGCACCCGGATGGATGCGTCCGAGACCCAGGCGGCGAACAGATAGCCGAAGGCGATCAGCGCGATCTGCACGCTCCCGATGGCCGTGTGCACCGGTGTCGAACTCACCGCTCAGCAGGTCCGCGACCGAGAAGATCATGAAGACCAGGCCGGTGGCGTAGATCCAGAACAGATTCTGCAGACCGCGGCGCAGCGTCCAGGGCGGCAGAGCCCGTCGGCCACCGCGTGCCCCCGGGGCGGCGTACGGGTCGTCGCAGTCCACGAACGCGTCCGCCGGCCAGAGCCTCGGTCTCCGTAGCCTTCCGCGCCTGCCGACCACCTCGGCTCCTTCCTCAGCGCTTGCTGTTGGCTGCAGCCCGACGATAACCCAGCGCGCCGATCACGGTCAGCACATGCGCTCCAGGCCGACCAGCACCCAGATGCCGGTCCACGGGAAGTCGCCGCCGGGCAGGAACGGGTAGCGACCCAGCTCGGCGACCCAGAACGAGGGCAGGGCGTGCGCCACCGACTGCATGAGCGCTCGGCATGATCTCGCACCGGGAACCACAGTCCGCCGAGCATCGACAGCAGCAGCAGCGCCAGAGTCGTCAGGCCCTGGACCACTTCGGCCTTGACCCACAGCCCGATCACGATGCCGAGCACCGCCAGCGGGACCAGGGCCAACCACATCAGGCCGAGCGAGGCGAGCCAGTCGACCAGCGGCGCCCGGACGCCGCCGATCAGGTAGCCGGCCCCGAAGACCAAGATCAACGCCGGCAGCACGATCAGCATGATCACCGCCGCCTTCGCCCAGAGGAACGAGCGCGGCGGCAGCGCGGTGATGCTGAGCTGGCGGAACCAGCCGGATCGCCGTTCCACCGCCAGCTGCGCTCCCCCGCTCATCGCCGCACCCAGCGAGCCGTAGGCGGCCATCGAGACCATGATCATCGCCGACCAGTTGACGCCGCTGTCGTCGTCCGGCGGTCCCGTACAGCCGGGAGAACACCACGTACAAGATCACCGGCATCGCCAGCGAGAACAGCACGAAGCCGAAGTTCTTGGCCGTGAGCAGCGCCGTGCGCAGCGTGTAGTGCAACGCCGGCGACAGCCGCGGGCCCGCCACCGGTCGGATCATCGTCGTCGTGGTCATGATCACTCCTTCGCAGTGTCGGCGGGAACCGACGGGGTCTGGGTGAGCGCGAGGAAGGCGTCCTCGAGCTTGGCCGAGGTCACCTCGATGTCCCGGGCGCTCGGGCATCGCTCCAACAACACCCGCAGCGCCGCGTCGGAATCGCTGGCGTGGATCAGCAGCCGGGCGCCGACCTCGGTGATCTTGGACAGCCCCGGCAGTTGTTCGAGTTGGGCGGCCGACACGCTGTCGGCCGCCACGCCGATGGTGCGGCCGGCCACCCGCGACTTGATCTCGGCGCCGGTGCCGTCGGCCACGATCCGGCCCTCGGCGAGCACCACGATGCGATCGGCGACGGCATCGGCCTCGTCGAGGTAGTGGGTGGCGAACAGCACCGTCCGGCCGTCCGCGGTGAAGTCCTCCATCGACTGCCAGAACGTCCGCCGGATCTCCACGTCCATCCCGACGGTCGGCTCGTCCAGGATCAGCAGTTCCGGGTCGGGCATGATCGCCAGGGCGTAGCGCAACCGCTGGGCCTGACCGCCGGAGAGCTTGTCGGTCTTGGTCTTCAGGAACTGCCGAGGTCCGCGCGCTCGACGATCTCCGGCAGGCTCAGCGGGTGGGCGTGCAGTCCGTGCATCAGCCGGAGCAGGTCGCGTACGGTCGCGTCGTGCAGCAGCGCGCCGGCCTGCAGCATGGCACCGACCCGACCCTCGCGAACGGCCTGCACCGGATCGCGTCCGAACACCCGCACCCGCCCGGCGTCCGGACTGATCATGCCGAGGATCAACTCGTTGGTGGTGGACTTCCCGGCGCCGTTGGGGCCGAGCATGGCCACGATCTCACCCGGTGCCAGGGTCAGGTCCACCCCGCGTACCGCGTGCACGTCTCGATATGACTTGGTCAGCGCGACCAGTTCGATGGCCGGTGGCCCGTCGCTCGCGGGTGCGCCGGAGGTCGTGTCGACCGCGTCGTGCAGGTTGGTCGTCGTCATGTCTTCAGCGTGCACCGCCAAGGGGAGCGATCCCTGATAGTTGCTGTCACGATGCAGGCGTGACAACTGTCACCGGTGGGCACGGATAAGGTCGAGCGGGTGAAAGGCAGGGGTCAATGAAGATGCGTCCGGGGGTGGCGGCCGGTCACCGATCGACCGCGCACGCCGGTGCCGAGGTGCTCGCCCGCGGCGGCAACGCGGTCGACGCCGCGGTCGCCATGATGCTGGTCAGTTGCGCCGCGGAGACGATCTTCACCGGGCTGGCCGGCGGCGGCTTCGCGACGCTGTACGACGCCACCAGGCGGCAGGTGCGCTGCGTCGACTTCTTCGTCAGCGTGCCGGGTCTGAGTGGCAAGCGCCCCGAGCCCGGCACCGATATCGAGGTGATCTTCGTCGGTCAGCGAATGCCCTACGAGATCGGGCCGGCCACGGTCGCGGTGCCGGGCGTGCCGGCCGGGGCGCAACACCTGTGGCAGCACTGGGGACGGCTGCCCTGGGCTGACGTGGTGGGTCCGGGCCTGCAGGCGTCGTACGGCACTCCGTTCTCCGAGGCCCACGCGTCGCTGCTGCCGGCGGTCGCCGCGGCGATGGTCGTGGGTGACGGTGTCCAGGTCTACCAGCGCGCGGACGGTTCGCTGCTCCAGGCCGGCGATCCCCTGCTCCACCATGATCACCATCGGGCCTACGAACTGCTGATCTCCGACCCGGGTGCGTTCTACCACGGCGCGTACGCCGACGCCCTGGTCGAGTCGGTGGCCGACGGCGGCGCGCTCAGCCAGGAGGACCTGGACGCCTACCGGGTGATCGAGTCGGTGCCGCGCACCGTGCCGGTCGACGGCTTCACCGTGCACGCCCGGGGCAACGATCTCGACGACGCACTGGGGACCCTGCAGGCGGCGGCGGCCGCCGTGGCTGGCGATCCGTTGACCGATCCCGCGGCGGCCCTCGGCACTGATCGACGCCCTGCGGGCGCCCGACCGACGTGCTGAGACCACCAACGTCGTGGCCGTCGACGATCAGGGCGACGGCTGCGTGATCACCACCAGTCTCGGCCTCGGGTCGGGCGTGTGGGTGCCCGGATACGGGGTGCACCTGAACTCGATGATCGGCGAGGGCGAACTGATCCGCGGGCAGGCGCATCCGGCGCAGCGGATGGGCTCGATGATGTCGCCCATGGTCGCCCTCGATGATCATGGCGCGCTCGCGGCCCTGGCCGGAGCGGCCGGCGGCAGCCGGATCCGGCCCGCTCTGGTCCAGTGCGTGCTGCGGATCCTCCGCGGCGCGGCACCCCAGGACGCCATCGACGCCGCCCGGCTCAACGCGCTACCCGGCCTGGTCCGCCTCGAACCGGGCTTTGCGCCCGAGGTCCTCGCCGCCATCGAGGCTGCCGGCGACCGGGTGGCGGTGGCCCCCGGACTGGATCCGTACTTCGGTGGCGTCTCGGCCATCGGCGCGCTCGGCGGCGGCGCCGACCCGCGCCGCAGCGGATACGTGGTGATGGCGGACTGATCGGGCTGACCGGTCGGCGCGCCGATCTCGATAGAGTCGACCGGTGACGACCCCAGCCTCGACCTACCGGCTGCAGATCACCCGCGACTTCACCCTGGATGATGCGGCCGAGCTGACCGATTACCTGACCGAACTCGGTGTCGGAGCGGTCTACCTGTCGCCGGTGCTGCAGTCGACCATCGGCTCCGATCACGGTTACGACACCACCGACCCGACGCGGATCGACCGCGACCGCGGCGGGGAGGCGGGCTTCGACCACCTGCTGGCCCGCGCCCGCGCGGCCGGGCTCGGTGTGGTGGTCGACATCGTGCCCAACCATCTGGGGATCTCCGCACCGGTGGAGAATCCGGCGTGGTGGGACGTGTTGCGCCTGGGCCGGGAGTCCGCGTACGCCGACTGGTTCGACATCGAGTGGAGCCGGGGCCGGATCGTGGTCCCGGTGCTCGGTGATGATCAGACGCTGACCGTCTCCGACGGCGAATTGCGGTATTTCGACCACCGGTTCCCGCTGGCTCCGGGCAGCTGGCGCGAGGGCGACGACCGCGGCCACCACCCACGCGCGGCAGCACTACGAGCTCGTGCACTGGTCGCGGGGCAACGAGGAGCTGAACTACCGCCGCTTCTTCGCCGTGACGACGCTGGCCGGCGTACGGGTCGAGGACGCCGGCGTGCTGGACGCGACGCACGTCCGGGTGCGTGACTGGGTCGGCGCCGGCGTCACCGGCCTGCGCATCGACCATCCCGACGGGCTCGTCGAGCCGGGCGAGTACCTGCGCCGGCTGCGCGAAACTGGCACCGGACCAGTGGATCACCGTGGAGAAGATCTTGGAACCCGGCGAGACCCTGCTGCCGGATTGGCCGGTCGAGGGCACCACCGGCTATGACGCCATGCGCGAGGTCAACGGCGTCTTCGTCGATCATGATCACGAAGCTGACTTCACCGCGCTGTATCAGCGGCTGACCGGTGATCAGAAGTCGATCGCCGAGCACATCGAGCTCGGCAAGCGGCTCGTGGTGACCGAGCTGTTGCCCGCCGAGCTGCACCGGATGGCCCGTCTGGCCCCCGAGGTCGACGGCGCGGAGGCCGCGCTCGCCGAGATCGCGGTCGCCTTCGAGGTCTACCGGTCCTATCTGCCCGCCGGTGTAGGTGATCTTGATCACGCGCTGGCCACCGCTGCCCGCCGGCGTCCGGAGCTGGCCGAAACCCTGGATCGGCTCAGCCCGCGACTTCATGATCATCGCGACGAACTGGCCCGGCGGCTGCAGCAGCTCAGCGGCGCGACGATGGCCAAGGGGGTCGAGGACACGGCCTACTACCGCTACGCCCGGTTCATCGCCCTGAACGAGGTGGGCGGCAACCCGGCGCAGTTCGGCATCCCCGTCGAGGAGTTCCATCGGCTGCAGGTCGAGCGCCAGGCTCACCAGCCGGAGTCGATGACCGGCTTGTCCACCCACGACACCAAGCGCGGCGAGGACGTCCGGGCCCGGCTCGCAGTGCTCGCGGAGATCCCCGACCGTTGGGCCGGCTTCGCCGAGCTGTTCGGTTCCGCCACCGAGGTACCGAACCGGGCCTTCGGCTACTTCCTGGCCCAGACCCTGGCCGGGGCCGGACCGATCGAGCGGGACCGGATGCACGCCTACGCGGAGAAGGCCATGCGGGAGGCCAGCGACGGCACGACCTGGACCGCGCCGGTGGCGGCCTTCGAGGCGGCCGTGCACGAGGCGGTCGACCGCGCGTACGACGATCCGCGGCTGCGGGCCGCCTGGGATCAACTCGATGACCTGATCACCGCCCCCGGCTGGTCGAACGCCCTGGGCAGAAGCTGGTCCAGCTGACCATGCCGGGCATCCCGGACGTCTACCAGGGGACCGAGCTGTGGGAGGACTCACTGGTCGACCCGGACAACCGCCGGCCGGTCGACTTCGGCGTACGCGCCCGGATGCTGACCCAGCCGTCGGCGGGGCTGCCGGCGCCCGATGCGTCGGGCGCGGCCAAGCTGTGGCTGACCCGGCACGCGCTGCACGCCCGGCGGGACCATCCCGAGCTGTTCAGCGGCTACACCGCACTCGAGGCCGACGGGCCGGCCGCCGCTCATCTGATCGCGTTCGACCGGGGCGGCGCGGTGACGCTGGCGACCCGCCTTCCCCTCGGCCTCGATCGCCGGGGCGGCTGGGACTCGACCACCGTCCGGCTCCCGGACGCCGCGACGGACGTGATCACCGGACGCGCGTACGCCGATGAGGTGCGGGTGGCGGACCTGCTCCGCGACCTGCCGGTTGCCCTGCTGCTGCGCGACTGATTGGTGCGCATCGGGCCCCCACCGTTTCCCCGCCCGCGACGGGAAACGGAGGGCCCGCCTGCGTCCCGACCCCGGTTTCCCCGCCCGCGACGGGAAACGGAGGGCCCGCCTGGCGTCCCCACCCCGGTTTCCCCGCCCGCGACGGGAAACCGGCAATCCTCCAGCAGCCCGGAAAGCAGTTCGGCCCCGGACCGAGGTCCGGGGCCAAGCTGGTGGATCAGTCGATCAGGTCGATCACTTGATGATCTTGGTCACCCGACCGGCGCCGACGGTGCGGCCGCCCTCACGGATGGCGAACTTGAGCTCTTGCTCCATCGCGATCGGCTGGATGAGCTGCACGGACATGTCGGTGTTGTCACCGGGCATGACCATGTCGGTGCCCTCCGGCAGATTCACCACACCGGTCACGTCCGTGGTGCGGAAGTAGAACTGCGGCCGGTAGTTGTTGAAGAACGGCGTGTGCCGGCCGCCCTCCTCCTTGGAGAGGATGTAGACCCGCGCCTCGAAATCGGTGTGCGGCGTCGTGGTGCCCGGCTTGATCACGACCATGCCGCGCTCGACGTCCTCGCGCTTGGTGCCACGGAGCAGCAGACCGACGTTCTCGCCCGCCTGGCCCTCATCGAGCAGCTTGCGGAACATCTCCACACCGGTGACCGTGGTCGTCTGCTTGGTCGGACGGATGCCGATGATGTCGACGGTCTCGTTGACCTTGACGACACCGCGCTCGATGCGTCCGGTGATCACGGTGCCGCGGCCGGTGATGGTGAAGACATCCTCGACCGGCATCAGGAACGGCTTGTCGATCTCACGCGTCGGCTGCGGGATGTGCTCGTCGACCGCGGCCATCAGCTCCATGATCGACTCGCCCCACTTGGCGTCGCCGTTCAGGGCCGGGAAGGCCGCGACCTTGACCACGGGGATCTCGTCGCCGTCGTACTCGTACTCGCTGAGCAGCTCACGAACCTCGAGCTCGACGAGCTCCAGGATCTCCTCGTCGTCGACCATGTCGCACTTGTTGAGCGCGACGACGATCGCCGGCACGCCGACCTGGCGGGCCAGCAGCACGTGCTCGCGGGTCTGCGGCATCGGGCCGTCGGTCGCCGCGACCACGAGGATCGCACCGTCCATCTGGGCCGCACCGGTGATCATGTTCTTGATGTAGTCAGCGTGACCCGGGCAGTCGACGTGCGCGTAGTGCCGCGCCTCGGTCTGGTACTCGACGTGCGCGATCGAGATCGTGATGCCGCGCTGACGCTCCTCGGGAGCCTTGTCGATCTGATCGAAGGCCGAGGCCTCGTTCAGGGTGGGGTACTTGTCGTGCAGCACCTTGGTGATCGCCGCGGTCAGCGTGGTCTTGCCGTGGTCGATGTGCCCGATGGTGCCGATGTTGACGTGCGGCTTGGTCCGCTGGAACTTGGCCTTTGCCACTGAGGCTCCTTCTAGGATGTTCGCCACGCGGTCGCGGGGCGTTTCTTGGTTGATACAGGTTGAGTGACCGGGTTTGGCCCGGCCTAAGTTTTCCTTCCCGTACGGCTCAGGTCAAACCCGAGCCGTACGGGCAGAGATCATTCGCCTCTGGCCTTCTGGATGATCTCGTCGGAGATCGACTTCGGGGTCTCGGCGTAGGAGTGGAACTCCATCGAGTAGCTGGCCTGGCCAGAGGTCTTGGACCGCAGGTCGCCGACGTAGCCGAACATCTCAGACAGCGGCACCAGGGCCTCGATGAGCTTGTTGCCGTGCATGGTCGTTCATCGCCTGGATCTGTCCGCGACGGGCGTTCAGGTCACCGATCACGATGCCCAGGTAGTCCTCGGGGGTGGTCACCTCGACCGCCATCACCGGCTCCAGCAGAGCCGGATCGGCCCGGCGGGCGGCCTCCTTGAAGACCATCGAGCCGGCGATCTTGAAGGCGAGCTCGGAGGAGTCGACATCGTGGTACGCGCCGTCCTGCAGCGTGACCTTGACGTCCTCCACCGGATAGCCGGCCAGCACGCCGAACTGCATCGCGTCCTGGATGCCGTGGTCGACCGCCGGGATGTACTCCTTGGGGATCCGACCACCGGTGACGCCGTTGACGAACTCGTAACCCGAGCCCGGCTCCAGCGGCTCGAGGTCGATGATCACCTTCGCGTACTGACCCGAACCACCGGACTGCTTCTTGTGCACGTAGTCGATCTTCTCGACCTTGCGCCGCAACGTCTCCCGGTAGGCGACCTGGGGCTTGCCGATGTTGGCCTCGACCCTGAACTCGCGCTTCATCCGGTCGATCAGCACCTCGAGGTGCAGCTCGCCCATGCCGGCGATGATCGTCTGACCGGTCTCGTCGTCGGTGTGCACCCGGAACGTCGGATCCTCCTCGGCGAGGCGCTGGATGGCGACGCCGAGCTTCTCCTGGTCGGACTTGGTCTTCGGCTCGATCGCCTGCTCGATCACCGGCGCCGGGAAGTCCATCGACTCCAGGACGACGGGCTGAGCCGGGTCGGCGAGCGTCTCACCGGTGGTGGTGTCCTTCAGACCCATCACCGCGACGATCTGGCCGGCGCCGACCGACGCGATCTCCTCACGCTTGTTCGCGTGCATCTGGTAGATCTTGCCGATCCGTTCCTTGCGGCCCTTGGTCGCGTTCAGCACCGTCGAGCCCGACTCGAGCCTGCCCGAGTAGAGCCGGATGTAGGTGAGCCGGCCCAGGTGCGGGTCGGCCGCGATCTTGAACGCGAGCGCCGAGAACGGGTCGGTGGCGTCCGGGTGCCGCTCGATCTTCACACTCTCGTCGCCCGGCTTGAAGCCGTCGATGGCGGGCACGTCGGTCGGAGCCGGCAGGTACGCGATGACCGCGTCGAGCAGCGGCTGCACGCCCTTGTTCTTGAACGCGCTGCCACAGAGCACCGCAGTGATCTGCGAGGACAGCACGGCGCGCCGGATGGCGCCCTGCAGCAGGTCGGCGTCGATCGACTCCTCGTCGGTGAGGTAGGCCTCCATCAGCCCGTCGTCGTAGTCGGCGACCAGTTCGATCAGCGCGTGATGAGCCGTATGAGCCTTCTCGACCATGTCGGCCGGGATCTCCTCGACGGTGTAGTCATCGCCGATCGTCGTCTCGCCGTGCCAGGTGAGGGCGCGCATCCGGACCAGGTCGACGACTCCGATGAACCCGCCCTCGGAACCGATCGGCAGCTGCAGGATGGCCGGAATGGCGTTCAGCCGCTGCTTGATCGTCTGGACGCAGAAGTCGAAGCTCGCACCCGTACGGTCCAGCTTGTTGATGAAGCAGATCCGCGGCACCTTGTAGCGGTCGGCCTGGCGCCACACCGTCTGGCTCTGCGGTTCGACGCCGGCTACGCCGTCGAACACCGCGACGGCACCGTCGAGGACGCGGAGCGAGCGCTCCACCTCGACGGTGAAGTCCACGTGACCGGGCGTGTCGATGATGTTGATCTGGTGGTCTTTCCAGTGACAGGTCGTCGCGGCGGACGTGATGGTGATGCCGCGCTCCTGCTCCTGCTCCATCCAGTCCATGGTCGCCGCGCCGTCGTGCACCTCACCGATCTTGTAGTTGATACCGGTGTAGAAGAGGATGCGTTCGGTCGTCGTGGTCTTGCCCGCGTCGATATGGGCCATGATCCCGATGTTGCGGACCTTGGACAGGTCGGTCTCGATGTCGACAGCCATGTGTTGGCTTCAACCTCTCATCTGTGTTGCTGAGAAAAAGTAAAGGTGTGGTCTACCAGCGGTAGTGGGCGAAGGCCTTGTTGGCCTCGGCCATCTTGTGCGTGTCCTCGCGGCGCTTGACGGCGGCACCGAGACCGTTCGAGGCGTCGAGCAGCTCGTTCATCAGTCGCTCGGACATCGTCTTCTCGCGGCGCTGCCGGGCGAAGCTGACCAGCCAGCGCATCGCAAGCGTGGTGGCGCGAGCCGGCTTGACTTCGACGGGCACCTGGTAGGTGGCACCACCGACGCGGCGGCTCTTGACCTCCAGCGACGGCCGGACGTTGTCCAACGCACGCTTCAGCGTCTGCACCGGGTCGATGCCGGTCTTGGTCCGAGTGCCTTCCATCGCCGTATAGACAATGCCCTGAGCGATCGTTTTCTTCCCGTCGAGCAGGATCTTGCTGACCAACTGGCTGACCAGCGGCGACCCGTAGACCGGATCGGCCGGCAGCGGGCGCTTCGGCGCGGGGCCCTTGCGAGGCATTACTTCTCCTTCTTCGCGCCGTAGCGGCTGCGAGCCTGCTTGCGGTTCTTCACGCCCTGGGTGTCGAGCGAGCCGCGGATGATCTTGTAACGCACACCCGGCAGGTCCTTCACGCGGCCGCCGCGGACGAGCACCATCGAGTGCTCCTGCAGGTTGTGGCCGACGCCGGGGATATAGGCGGTGACCTCCACGCCCGAGGACAGCCGGACACGAGCGACCTTGCGCAACGCCGAGTTCGGCTTCTTCGGGGTCGTCGTGTACACCCGGGTGCACACGCCCCGGCGCTGGGGAGATCCCTTGAGCGCAGGCGTCTTGGTCTTGCTCACCTTGTCCTCGCGGCCCTTGCGGACCAACTGCTGAATTGTGGGCACCGCGTAGTTCTTCTTTCTGTCTGTGTTGAATGGTTGTGGGGCTCCGGATACGTCCGGAGAGACCACCGTGCGAACACCACCAGCACGAAGACATTTGCGGCACGCACAAGGAGTCGGGCAAGCCCGAACACAAGCGCCTAGGTTATCTCGTCCCACACCTACGGTCAAAAGGCTTCCCGGCTGACCGGTGTCGAGCGTCCCGACCCTCGACCCCGCGCGAGGGGCATTTGGTCCGTTGTGCGCGGAGACGGCCCTTCAACCGGGCGGATCGGGGGCCGTCTGGTCCGTTGTGCGCGAAGACGGCCCCTCAACCGGGCAGATCGAGGGCCGTCTGGTCCGTTGTGCGCGTAAACGACCCCCGCCGCTCAGAAGCCGAGGTGGCTGAGGAGTTCGGCGTGGGCGAACTGGCCGTAGTACTCCAGCATGTACGCGATCTGCTCGCCGGAGAACCGGACCCGGATCGCCAGCCGGTTCTCGTAGCGCCAGCCGTCGGTGAGCACGCGCGGTCATCCGTTCCTCGACGAATGCGACGTCGGGGTCGGCGGTCTGGTGGAAGACCACGTCGTGGACGGAAATCGAGGAGGCCGACGCGACCAGCGCGCTGAAGGCGGCCCGCAGGGCGTCGCGTCCGGTGATCACCGCCGGCAGCCCGGGCACCGGCAGGGCGGCCTCGTAGCTGGCGTCAGGGGTCCAGTACTGCACGAACTCCTCGATCCGGCCGGCGTACAGCAGCCGGCTGGATTCCTGCCAGGTGTGCAGATTGCGCTCCCGCGCGGCGTCGAGGTTGACGGCGGAGGTGGTGTTCAGGATGGTGCTGGTCATGATCTTCCTCTTTCCGGTGGTGGCTGATGAGGAGAGCCTCCGGCCGGCTGCTTGGAAGGTTCTGCAGAAGTTCTTGGAGAGGCGGCCATAGGGTCGACGCATGCGTTTCGAGGTGCTCGGCCCGTTCCAGGCCCGGCGCGATGCGCAGTCCCCACCGCTGCCGCTCGGCGGCGCGAAGCAGCGAGCGCTGCTGGCCGTGCTGGTGGCCGCCGCGGCCGGTCGGTGAGCACCGGCCAGTTGATCGAGGAGTTGTGGGCCGGCGATCCACCCGAGAAGGTGACAGCGTCGATCCAGTCGTACGTGGCCAACCTGCGGCGGATCATCGAGCCCGACCGCACTGGCGCGGACCGCGGAGATCCTGCTCAGCCGACCGCCCGGGTACCTCGTCGACCTCCGATCTGCCGGTGCGCCGGGCGTCGACGCCATCGAGTTCCACCGGCTGAGCGACGAGGGCATCGATCGCGCCGAGCACGACCCGGGGCTGCGTACGAGTTGCTGACCAGCGCGGAAGCGCTCTGGCGGGGCAGCGCGTACGCGGATGTCGCCGAACTGGTTCCGAGCCTCGCCGCGGAGGCCGTCCGACTCGCCGAGCTCCGGCTGCTGACCGTCGAGACCCGGATCCGCTGCGCACTCGCCCTCGGCGAGCACCGCCGCCAGATCGCCGAGCTGGAGAGCCTCGTCGCGGCCAATCCGCTGCGGGAGAGCTTGTACGGTCTGCTCGCCCTGGCGCTCTACCGCTCCGATCGGCAGGCCGACGCGCTCGCCGCCGTCGCCCGGGCCCGGCAGGTGCTGAACGACGAGCTCGGCATCGATCCCGGCCCCGAGCTCAGCCGGCTCGAGGTCGACCTGCTCCGCCAGGAACCGAGGCTGGCCGCACCGGGCGCCCGGCCGAAGCCACCGCGGTGCACCGGATCGAAGCTGATCGTCGGCCGGGATGCGGAGCTGCGGCAGGCTCAGGAAGTCCTCGACGCGGCTCGTCGTGGCCATGGCCGGGTGATCGTGATCAACGGGGAACCGGGGATCGGCAAGACCGCCCTCGCGGCCGCCATCGGCGCCTCGGCCCAGCGGCAGGGGCTCCGGACCGGATGGGGTCGCTGCTCGGAGAGCGGCGACCTGGCGGGCCTCCTGCCCATCGGGTTGGCGGTCGACGATCTGATCAGCAGCCTGCCTGAGCGACCGGCTGCCGAACTTCGGCAGCGGCATGCCGGATTGCTCGCCGGGTTGCTGCCCGGACCGGACACCACCGAGGTGGTGGTCGACGCCGACACGGCAACGTTCCGGTTGACGCGGGCCTGCACGGCCCTCTTCGGCGAGATCGGTCCCAGTGTGGTCACCGTCGAGGACGTCCAGTGGGCGGATGAACCGACCGGTGCACTGATCCGTGCGCTTCTCCCGCCGCTGGGTCGGCTGCCCGTCGTCCTCATCCTGACCGTCCGCTCGACCCCGGCCGACATCCCCGACCGAGTTGCCGCGGTGCTGGCCGATGCCGCCCGGAACGATCCGCTGCGGTTCCGGTTGTCCGGACTCGATCTCGACGCCGCCCGCGGTCTCGCCCGGCTGCGACGGCTCGACGTGGCGCCGGAGGTCCTGCGCGCACTGCATCAGCGGTCCGACGGCAACCCCTTCTTCCTGTCCGAGCTGCTGGCACTGGTCACCTCCGACGGCGGTCGAACGGCCCAGGTGCCCGACGGCGTGCACGACGTCGTCCGCCGCCGGCTCGCCCAACTGCCCGAATCGGCGTCGGCGGTGCTGCAGGCCGCGGCCCTGATCGGACTGCACTTCGACGCGGACTGGCCGAACAGGCCAGTGGTGACGCTGACGCCGCCAACGGAAGCGATTCGGCCCTGCGCGCCGGTCTCCTGCTGCCGGTGGGTCAGGGCCGCCTGGCCTTCGCGCACGCACTGGTCCGCGAAGCCATCGCCGAGCGGATCGCGCCCGGAGAGCAGCGCCGGTTGCACGCGGCCATCGCGCTGAGCCTGCGGGTCGCTCGGGGCCACCCGACCACGCCGCGATCGGCCGTCACCTCGGTGCGGCCGGTCGAGAGTACGCGGCTGCGGCCATCGAACACGCGATGCGCGGAGCAGATCAGGCCAGCCGGACGGGCAACGCCGAGCTCGCCGGCCAGCTTTACGAACTGGCTGTCGACCGCGGCCGCATCGCCGACGTGCCGCTGACCACTCGGCTGAGCGCGCTGGTCGGCCTGGCGGTCGCGCGGAAGCGCACCGGACACGACCACGAAGCCTGGCAGGCCAGCCTCGCCGCCGCCGAACTCGGCTGGCACGGTGGCGACGTCATCGGCGCCGCGGAGGCCATCATCGCCGTCGGCAGCGACCCGCTCTGGAGCTGGCGTGAGTACCAGACGGTCGATGTCGCGGCGGTGGCGCTGATCCGGCGGATCCTCGCGGCGCTGCCGCCCGGTCACATCCGGCTGGAAGCACTCCTGCGGGCGACCTGGGCGCTGGAGGTCTACTACGACCCCAACCAGGACGCCGAGGCGTTCGCCGAATCGGACCAGGCCGTGAAGCTGATCACCCGGGACGGGTCGGCCGAGGACCTGACGCGCGTCCTGCAGCTACGGCACATGGCACTGGAACGGCCGCGCTGGTTGATGGAGCGACTGTCCGTCGCCCAGCGACTGGTCGAACTAGCCACCGCCCACGGAGACGAGACATCGCTGGCCATTGCCCTCGTCTTCCGCGGCCGGGACCGGATCGAGTCCGGCGACGTCTCCGGCCGGGCCGACTACCGGCGGGCCCGATCCCTGGCCACCTCGCTGAGCCTCGCGCCGGTGCTGGTCGCACTCACCTGGTGGGACGTCAGCGCCCTGGTGGCGGCCGGGCGGTTCGACGAGGCCGACGCCGCCCTGACCCAGGCGATCAGCCTGCACGGGCGTACGACGCTCCCGGGGGCCGACGGCATCCCGATGCTGATTCGGGCGACGCTCGACCTGGCCAGCCGGAAGCTGGGCGCCCAGGTCGACCAGTACCGGCGGATGGCTCAGCAGACCGGGCTCGGCATCCTCTTCGACCTCTGGGCCCTCGCCGTGGCCGAACGCGGAGATCGGGCCGTCGCGGCCAGCATGGTCGCCGGTTCGATGGCTGATCAACCGGATCCGGACTATCTCTGGCTGGCTCGCCAGGCGATCCGCGCCCGGCTCTGGTCGGCGGTGGCTGACACCCCGGCCGTCGAATCGCTGGCCGCTGCCCTCGAGCCGTACGCCGGGCGGGTGGCGATCGGCGGCACCGGCATCAGCTTGTTCGGCGCCGTCGACGCCAGTCTCGCGTTGTTGCATGATCGTCTCGGCCATGATCAACTCGCCGCCGCGTACGCGCGCGACGGCGCAGATCTCAACCAGGCAATGGGTGTGACGAGCCTCTAGAGCGATGTCCCGGTTCGGTCAACCGGACGTCGTCCGGTCGGTCACGAGTCGGCCCGGGTCAGGATCCAGCGTGATCATGGATCGGGTCAGCGCCGACTGCCGTAGCTCGGGGTCCAGATCGTCGCCGGCCTCCAGGAGTCGCGGCAGCAGATCACGTTCGGTTGTCGTGGCGCGAAACGCCATGGCGACGGTGATGTCATGCGCCGGTCGGTGAATCACCTCGATCGGATCCTTGGCCGCGATGAATCCCGGCGTCACCACCCTGAGGTACGCACCGGCCCGGCCCACCGCGGTGAAGGTCTTGGCCCACCCGACTATGCCCATCCAGCCGCGGAAGGTCACGCACGGAATCCGTGGGGTCGCCACCTGCAGCACCACCTGGTCGCCCACCCGCCACCGCTCCCCCAGCCGGGCATCGTTGACCTCCAGGCCGATCGTGGTGAGGTTCTCGCCGAAATGGCCGTTCGGCAGATCCCGACCGAGCCGCTCCTGCCAGTAGTCGAGATCCTCGCGCTGGAAGGCGTACACGGCCTGGGAGTCACCGCCGTGGTGCTTGCCGTCGCCGATGAAGTCGCCGACCAGCCCGCTGCCCAAGCCCGAGCGTCTTCGAGTCCCGGGGCGCGGACCTCGACCGGACCCTCGACGGGGCGCTTCCCGATGCCGGTGGACTTGTGCCCCTTCCACGGGTCGGGCTTCGGCCGTCCGATGTTCACGGAGTCGACAAATGCCACCGGCTCAGGATAGGCGTTGGCGCAATCTGTGCGCCTGCTGTGAGCCGCTGTGGTCGCTGTATGAATGCGCCGATTCGGTCGATGATCATGATCGGCCGCCCCTAGCCTTGTTACATCAGCCAAGCAGACAAGCGATCCACCCTCCATCAGAAAGTTGATCATGATGCGCGTCAATCACCGCGAAACCGATCTGGAGAACCATGATCGTGGCCTCGACTACGACCTGCCGCGGCTGCTGCACCGCCGCGGAATGCTGAAGCTTGTCGCGGGCGCCGGGCTGGCGGGCACCGGCCTGATCACCCTGGCCGCGTGCGGCGACGCCACCTCGAGCGACACCGCAAGTGCGGCACCGGGCGGTGGATCCGGCGGCGGGCCCGGCGGCCAGCCGCCGAACGGCGGCGGCGGCGCGCGGGAGAGCGGCGAGACCAGCGACACCGCCAACGGCGAGTTGCCGGAGGAGACGGCCGGACCCTATCCCGGCGACGGCTCGAACGGCGCGAACGTGCTGACCGAGAGCGGGGTGGTGCGCAGTGACATCACCTCCAGCTTCGGGTCGAGCACCACCAGGGCCGAAGGCATCCCGCTGACCGTCACCATGACGATCAACGACTTCTCCGAGAACAAGTCGCCCCTCGCCGGTGGCGCGGTCTACCTGTGGCACTGCAACCGGGACGGCCAGTACTCGCTCTACTCCCAACCGATCACCGGGGAGAACTACCTCCGCGGCGTGCAGGAGACCGACGACAAGGGACAGGTGAAGTTCACCACCATCCTGCCGGCGTGCTACGACGGTCGCTGGCCGCACATCCACTTCGAGGTCTACCCGAGCCTGGCGAAGGCCACCAACAGCGCCAACAAGATCGCGACCTCGCAGATGGCCCTCCCCGAGGACGTCGTCAAGGTGGCGTACGCGACCGCCGGCTACGAGCAGAGCGTGGCCAACCTCAGCAAGGTCACCCTGGCCGGCGACAACGTCTTCGGCGACGGCTACGACCTGCAGATCCCCACCATGACCGGCGACCCCACCAAGGGCTACGACGCCTGACATTTCACCTGCGCGGTTTGACCCCACCTTCACGCGCCCGAGCTTGTCGGAGCAGCTGAGCCGTCGAAGGGCAGACGCCGACCTCGGTTGCGCGGATCAGTGCATGACTGATCCGAAGGTAGGCGCCGACCAGGAATTGGCGGAAGTCGGGTTCGTCGGCGATCTTGATCTCGATGCGGTAGATCAACTTCTCGTCCTCGATCGAGAAGGTGTGCCGGGCGACGCCGCGCGGGGTGGTCTTCTCCATGATCAGCTTCTGATCCAGCCAGGAGCCGGTCGCCAGCTCCGGCGGCTGACCGTAGGAATCGAAGAGCCACCAGCCGATCCGCGAGTCGTCGCTGATGATCATGAAAACACCGTGGGCGGAGAACTCGGCACCATCGGAGCGGACCTGCCGATAGTCCTGCACCACGACCCGACCCTGCACGTCGAGCTTGAAGACGATCATCGCCCGCGCGCTGCTGGCCGGCGCCCACGGCGAAGCGGCCTGCTCCTCGGCACCGGTCCAGTTGCCCAGCAGTGGATGGAAGAGCTGACTGAGACTCACCGCTTCACCGTAAGCGACCCGACTTTCTCGGTCCCCGGCGACGTCGGTGCTGGCTCTTGGGGGCTGTGACCACGACAATCGAATCGTGACGACTTCTCGGGGGAGAGTCATCGTGATCACCGGCGCCATGGCGGCCGGAAAGTCCACGGTGGCGGAACTGCTTGCGCGGCGACTGCCCCGATCGGTACACATCCGCGGGGACGCCTTCCGGACCATGATCGTCAACGGCCGGGCCGACATGACGCCGAACCCGACACCCAGCGCCACCGCCCAACTGCATCTGCGCTACGACCTCACGGCGTTGACCGCCGATCGCTACGCCGAGGAAGGCTTCGACGCGATCGTCCAGGACGTGATCATCGGGTCGGAGCTGGCGGAGTTCGTCAAGCGGATCGGCTCGCCGGACCGCTACCTGGTCGTGCTGTCCCCGAGCGTGTCGGTGATCGAGTGGCGCGAGGAGCAACGGGTGAAGGCCGGATACGTGCACTTCTCCCCCGGTGCGCTCGACGAGGTGCTGCGACGGGAGACCGCGAAGATCGGCTACTGGCTGGACTCGAGCGCCCAGACTCCCGACGAGACGGTGGACGACATCCTGGCCAACCTGGCCAAAGCCGCCGTCTGACCGCAAACCTCCCGCGAGCGGGAAATCTACCAATCCGTGAGCGTCTGGCGAGCGCCAGCGAGCGCGCGAACGGATTCCGACCGCGCGCCCGATCTGTATCTGGAGGGTCGAACGCAAACGCCCCATCCCGCCCAACCTTGAGGTGGGGCAGAGACGGGGCGTTGGCGGGCGGCCCTCCGGATGCAGATCTTCCGGGCGCGCGGTGCCTCAACTTACCGGTAGTCGCCGAGATCGAACTCTTCCAGCGGCACGGCCGCGCCCGAACCTTGACCGAAGTCGTAGTCGAACGAGTCGTAACCGACCATCGAGTACGCGGCGGCCTTGGCCTCCGCGGTCGGCCTCGACCCGGATGTTGCGATACCGCTCCAGGCCGGTGCCGGCCGGGATCAGCTTGCCCAGGATGACGTTCTCCTTCAGGCCGACGCAGGCGAGTCGGACTTGCCGTGGATCGCCGCGTCGGTGAGCACCTTGGTGGTCTCCTGGAAGGAGGCCGCCGACAGCCACGACTCGGTCGCGAGCGATGCCTTGGTGATGCCCATCAGCACCGCACGACCCGAGGCCGGCGTACCGCCCTCGGCCACGACCTTGCGGTTGGCCGCCTCGTACGACAGCCGATCCACCAGATCGCCGGCGAGCAGGTCGGAGTTACCCGACTCGATCACCGTCACCCGGCGCAGCATCTGCCGGATGATGATCTCGATGTGCTTGTCGTGGATCGGCGCACCCTGGGTCCGGTAGACCGACTGCACCTCGTCCACCAGGTGCTCCTGCACCCGACGCACACCCAGCACCCGCAGCACGTCGTGCGGGTCCGGCGTACCGGCGGTCAGCTGCTGACCCACCTGCGACATGGTCGCCGTCCTCCACCAACAGGCGCGCCCGGCGGCTGACCGAGAACTCGGCCGCCTCCGAACCGTCGTCGGGGGTGATGGTGATCTTCCTCAGCCGGTCGCTGTCCTCGATCTTGACCCGTCCGGTGGCTTCGGAGATCGGCGACTTGCCCTTGGGCTGCCGAGCCTCGAAGAGCTCCACCACGCGCGGCAGACCCTGGGTGATGTCGTCACCGGCCACACCACCGGTGTGGAAGGTACGCATCGTCAGCTGGGTGCCGGGCTCGCCGATGGACTGCGCCGCCACGATGCCGACGGCCTCGCCGACATCGACCAGCTTGCCGCTGGCCAGCGAACGGCCGTAGCACATCGCACAGGTGCCGGTCGCGGCCTCACAGGTGAGGACGCTGCGGACCCGTACCGTGCTCACCCCGGCGTCGATCAACTTCTTGATGTTGACGTCGCCAAGATCGACTCCGGCCGCCAGCAGCACGTCACCGTCCGGTCCGAGCACGTCGGTGGCGAGCGTACGGGCGTAGACCGCGGTCTCGACATGTTCGTCGAGCGACCAGCTTTCCGCTCTGCTGCAACGCGATGGTCTTGGTCAGGCCGCGCTCAGTGCCGCAGTCCTCCTCGCGGATGATCACGTCCTGGCTGACGTCGACCAGCCGCCGGGTCAGGTAGCCCGAGTCCGCCGTGCGCAGCGCGGTGTCGGCCTGGCCCTTACGACCACCGTGGGTGGAGATGAAGTACTCCAGGACCGACAGGCCCTCACGGAAGTTCGACTTGATCGGCCGGGCGATGATCTCGCCCTTCGGGTTCACCACGAGACCACGCATGGCGGCGATCTGGCGCATCTGCACCATGTTTCCGCGGGCCCCGGAGTGCACCATCATGTAGATCGGGTTGGTCTTGGAGAAGTTGGCCTCCATGGCCGCACCGAGCTTCGACGTGGCGTCGGTCCAGATCTCGATGAGCTCCTGGCGGCGCTCGTCGTCGGTGATCAGGCCGCGCTCGTACTGCTTGTCGATCTTGTTCGCGCGGTCCTCGAACGGGGCCAGGATCTGCGGCTTGTCGGCCGGCGTCGTGACGTCGCCGATGGAGACCGTGACACCCGATCGGGTGGCCCAGTGGAAGCCCAGGTCCTTCAGCCGGTCGAGGCAGGTGGCCACCTCGACCTTCGGGTACCGCTCGGCAAGATCATTGACGATCTGGCCGAGTTGCTTCTTGCCCACCTCGTAGTCGGCGTACGGGTAGTCCTCCGGCAGCGCCTCGTTGAACAGCGCGCGGCCCAGCGTGGTCTCCATCAGGATGGATCCGCGCTCGGACATCTCGAAGCCGAGCGGCGGCACGATGTCGCGCAGCCGCAACTTGATCTTGGCCTGGACCGAGAGCTCGCGATGATCGAAGGCCATCAGCGCCTCGGCCACCGAGCCGAAGGCGCGGCCCTCGCCGGCTGCCCCGTCGACCTGCATGGTCAAGAAGTAGTGGCCGATGATCATGTCCTGGGTCGGCATGGTGACGGGACGACCGTCGGCCGGCTTCAGGATGTTGTTCGTCGACAGCATCAGGATCCGGGCCTCGGCCTGCGCCTCCGCGGACAGCGGCAGGTGCACGGCCATCTGGTCACCGTCGAAGTCGGCGTTGAACGCCGTGCAGACGAGCGGGTGGATCTGGATGGCCTTGCCCTCGATCAGCTGCGGCTCGAAGGCCTGGATGCCGAGGCGGTGCAGGGTCGGAGCGCGGTTCAGCAGCACCGGATGCTCGGAGATGACCTCTTCGAGCACGTCCCAGACGACCGGGCGCTGACGCTCGACCATCCGCTTGGCGGACTTGATGTTCTGCGCGTGGTTGAGGTCGTCCAGCCGCTTCATCACGAACGGCTTGAACAGCTCCAGGGCCATCGCCTTGGGCAGACCGCACTGGTGCAGCTTGAGCTGCGGGCCGACCACGATGACCGAACGGCCGGAGTAGTCGACGCGCTTGCCGAGCAGGTTCTGCCGGAACCGGCCCTGCTTGCCCTTGAGCATGTCGGAGATCGACTTCAGCGGCCGGTTGCCCGGTCCGGTGACCGGACGACCACGACGGCCGTTGTCGAACAGCGAGTCGACGGCCTCCTGCAGCATCCGCTTCTCGTTGTTGACGATGATCTCGGGCGCACCGAGGTCGAGCAGCCGCTTGAGGCGGTTGTTCCGGTTGATCACGCGGCGGTAGAGGTCGTTCAGGTCCGAGGTCGCAAACCGGCCACCGTCGAGCTGCACCATCGGGCGCAGGTCCGGCGGGATGACCGGGACGCAGTCCAGCACCATGCCGGCCGGCGAGTTCTGGGTGGTGAGGAACGCCGAGACGACCTTGAGCCGCTTCAGGGCGCGGGTCTTGCGCTGGCCCTTGCCGGTCTGGATGGTCTCGCGCAGCGAGGTGGCCTCGGCGTCCAGGTCGAACGACTGCAGCCGCTTCTGGATCGCGTCGGCACCCATCGAGCCGGAGAAGTACTTGCCGAAGCGGTTCTTCATCTCCCGGTAGAGGATCTCGTCGCCCTCGAGGTCTTGGACCTTGAGGTTCTTGAACCGGGTCCAGACGGCGTCGAGGCGGTCCAGCTCGCGCTGGGCGCGGTCGCGCAGCTGCTTGACCTCACGCTCGGCCCCTCCCGGACCTTGCGCTTGGCGTCGGCCTTGGCACCCTCGGCCTCCAGGGCCGCGGTGTCCTCCTCGAGCTTCTTCATCCGGTTCTCGATGTCGGAGTCCCGGCGGCCCTCGAGCTGCTTGCGCTCGACGTCGATCTTGGCCTCGAGCGAGGACAGGTCGCGATGCCGGGCCTCGTCGTCGACGGCGGTGATCATGTACGCGGCGAAGTAGATGACCTTCTCCAGGTCCTTCGGCGCGATGTCGAGCAGGTAGCCAAGGCGCGACGGGACGCCCTTGAAGTACCAGATGTGGGTCACCGGGGCGGCGAGCTCGATGTGGCCCATCCGCTCGCGCCGAACCTTGGAACGGGTCACCTCGACGCCGCAGCGCTCGCAGATGATGCCCTTGAAGCGGACCCGCTTGTACTTGCCGCAGTAGCACTCCCAGTCCCGGGTGGGACCGAAGATCTTCTCGCAGAACAGACCGTCACGCTCCGGCTTGAGCGTGCGGTAGTTGATCGTCTCCGGCTTCTTCACCTCACCGTGCGACCACGCCCGGATCTCGTCCGCCGTGGCCAGTCCGATGCGGATCTGATCGAAGAAGTTCACGTCGAGCACGTTTTGTATCTCTTCTCTCTTGTAACGCGATATCTCAAGTTGTACGACTGAACCTCGCCTCGCCTCCGACTTGTCAGACTCTCAGCGCGCTATGACGAGCTGAGGATCTGACAAGTCGGGGGCGGGAGACGGATCAGACTTCTTCGACTCCGCCGAGGGAGTCACCGGGGCGGCGGGAGAGGTCGATACCGAAGTCCTCGCTGGACCGGTAGTCGTCCTCGGAGTCCCGCAACTCCACCTCGGTGCCGTCGGAGGACAGCACCTCGACGTTCAGGCAGAGCGACTTCATCTCCTTGACCAGCACCTTGAACGACTCGGGGATGCCGGGCTCGGGGATGTTCTCGCCCTTGACGATCGCCTCGTAGACCTTGACGCGGCCAGGGACGTCGTCGGACTTGATGGTCAACAGCTCCTGCAGCGCCCAGGCGGCGCCGTACGCCTCGAGAGCCCACACCTCCATCTCGCCGAACCGCTGGCCACCGAACTGGGCCTTGCCGCCCAGCGGCTGCTGCGTGATCATCGAGTACGGACCGGTCGAACGGGCGTGGATCTTGTCGTCGACCAGGTGGTGGAGCTTCAGCATGTAGATGTAGCCGACGCCCACCGGCTGCGGGAACGGCTCGCCGGAGCGCCCGTCGAACAGGTTGGCCTTGCCGTCGGAGTTGACCAGGCGGACGTCGTCCCGGGACTTCAGCGTGTTGCCGAGCAGACCGGTGATCTCCTCTTCGGACGCGCCGTCGAACACCGGGGTGGCGAGGTTCTGGTCGCCGTCCACGTGACCGAGGCCGACGGTGCGCAGGCGTTCGGCCCAGGCACCCTCTACCCCGTCGAGGTCCCAGCCCTGCTTGGCGACCCACCCGAGGTGGGTCTCCAGCACCTGGCCGACGTTCATCCGGCTCGGCACACCGAGCGGGTTGAGCACGATGTCGACCGGGGTGCCGTCCTCGAGGAACGGCATGTCCTCGATCGGCAGGATCTTGGAGATGACGCCCTTGTTGCCGTGCCGGCCGGCGAGCTTGTCGCCGTCCTGGATCTTGCGCTTCTGGGCGACGTAGACCCGGACCAGCTGGTTGACCCCGGGCGACAGCTCGTCGTCGGAGTCCCGGTCGAAGACGCGGACGCCGATGACCGTGCCGGACTCGCCGTGCGGCACCTTCAGTGAGGTGTCGCGGACCTCGCGGGCCTTCTCGCCGAAGATCGCCCGGAGCAGTCGCTCCTCCGGGGTCAGCTCGGTCTCGCCCTTCGGGGTGACCTTGCCGACCAGGATGTCGCCGGTCGAGACCTCGGCACCGATCCGGATGATGCCGCGCTCGTCGAGATCGGCCAGCATCTCCTCGGAGACGTTCGGGATGTCCCGGGTGATCTCCTCGGCGCCGAGCTTGGTGTCGCGGGCATCGACCTCGTGCTCCTCGATGTGGATCGAGGTGAGCACGTCGTCCTGGACCACGCGCTGCGAGAGGATGATCGCGTCCTCGTAGTTGTGACCCTCCCATGGCATGAACGCGACCAGCAGGTTGCGACCGAGCGCCATCTCGGCATTCTCGGTGCAGGGACCGTCGGCCAGCGGCGTGCCCTTCTCGACCCGCTGCCCGGCCTTGACCAGCGGCCGCTGGTTGATGCAGGTGCCCTGGTTGGAGCGGCGGAACTTGCTCAGCCGGAAGACCTTGTAGGTGCCGTCGTCGTGCGCGACCTCGACCAGATCGGCACTCACCGAGGTGACGGTGCCGGGCTGGGTCGCGACGGTCACGTCGCCGGCGTCCACCGCGCCGCGGTACTCCATGCCGGTGCCCACGAACGGGGCCTCCGACAAGATGAGCGGCACGGCCTGGCGCTGCATGTTCGAGCCCATCAACGCGCGGGACGCGTCGTCGTGCTCGAGGAACGGGATCATCGCGGTCGCGACCGAGACCATCTGGCGCGGCGAGACGTCCATGTACTGGATCGAGTCGCCCGGGACGGTGTCCGGGTCGCCGTGCCGGCGGCGGGCCAGCACGCGCTCCTCGGAGAACTTGCCCTTGGCGTCGAGCTTGGCGTTCGCCTGGGCGATCGTGTAGCGATCTTCCTCGTCGGCGGTGAGGTAGTCGATCTGGTCGGTGACGACACCCTTGACGACCTTGCGGTACGGGGTCTCGACGAAGCCGAACGCGTTCACCCGGGCGAACGAGGCGAGCGAGCCGATCAGGCCGATGTTCGGGCCTTCCGGGGTCTCGATCGGACACATCCGGCCGTAGTGCGACGGGTGGACGTCACGGACCTCCATGCCGGCCCGGTCACGGGACAGACCGCCCGGGCCGAGGGCCGAGAGACGCCGCTTGTGCGTCAGCCCGGCGACCGGGTTGGTCTGGTCCATGAACTGGGACAGCTGCGAGGTGCCGAAGAACTCCTTCAGCGCCGCGACGACCGGCCGGATGTTGATCAGGGTCTGCGGCGTGATGGCCTCGACGTCCTGGGTCGTCATCCGGTCCCGGACCACCCGCTCCATCCGGCCGAGGCCGGTGCGCAGCTGGTTCTGGATCAGCTCGCCCACCGTCCGCAGCCGGCGGTTGCCGAAGTGGTCGATGTCGTCCTCTTCGACGATCAGCTCACCGCGCGGCGAGTCGAGGGTCTCCCGACCCTCATGCAGCGCGACCACGAAGCGGATGGCGGCGACGATGTCCTCGATCGTCAGCACCTGCTTGTCGACGGGCAGTTCGAGGCCAGCTTCTTGTTGATCTTGTACCGGCCGACCTTGGCCAGGTCGTAGCGCTTGGGATTGAAGTAGTAGTTCTCCAACAGCGCCTGCGCCGCCTCGCGCGTCGGCGGCTCGCCCGGGCGCAGCTTGCGGTAGATGTCGAGCAGCGCCTCGTCCTGGGTGGTGGTGTGGTCCTTCTCCAGGGTGAGTCGCATCGACTCGTACTGACCGAATTCCTCGAGGATCTGCGCGTCGGTCCAGCCGAGCGCCTTGAGCAGCACGGTGACGTTCTGCTTGCGCTTGCGGTCCAGCCGGACGCCGACCATGTCGCGCTTGTCGATCTCGAACTCCAGCCACGCACCGCGGCTCGGGATCATCTTGCAGGTGAAGATGTCCTTGTCGGAGGTCTTGTCGGTGCTCTGGTCGAAGTAGACACCCGGTGAGCGGACCAGCTGGGACACCACGACACGCTCGGTGCCGTTGATCACGAAGGTGCCCTTGTCGGTCATCAGCGGGAAGTCGCCCATGAAGACCGTCTGGCTCTTGATCTCGCCGGTCTCGTTGTTCATGAACTCGGCGGTGACGAACAGCGGAGCCGCGTACGTGACGTCGCGGTCCTTGCACTCGTCGACGGAGTTCTTCGGCGGCTCGAACCGGTGATCGCGGAAGGACAGTGACATGGTGCCGCTGAAGTCCTCGATCGGAGAGATCTCCTCGAAGATCTCCTCCAGGCCGGACTTGGTGTTGATGTCGGTTCGGCCCTCGTCCAGTGCGGCGTCGACGCGGGTGCGCCAGGCCTCATTGCCGACGAGCCAGTCAAAAGAATCGAGCTGCAGATCCAGTAGATCTGGAACTTCCATGGGTTCGGCGATCTTCGCAAACGAGATTCGGCCGGTGGGTGAGACTACTTTGTTCTTCGAGGCGGTGCGCGAGGCGGCCAACAGTGGTCCTTCCGAGGGCTCGCAGGTGACGTGTCCTTCCAGCGCATGCTGAACGGCCCGAGTCAAATTTCGTTGAAACGGGTCGACAAGTTTGCGTGGGCAAACCCCCACTATAGATGCAAGCGCCGCTTCGGTCAAG
Organism: uncultured Actinomycetota bacterium; assembly: GCA_963723815.1. GTDB lineage: Bacteria > Actinomycetota > Actinomycetes > Propionibacteriales > Propionibacteriaceae > Microlunatus. Next base: position 29,649 of record CAVRSH010000053.1, read on the forward strand.
GCTCCGAGCGCAGCAGAAGTCGAAGCAGTCAAATCTGCCGACTGCCTTGGCAGGAAGCATACTCACATTCAACGCTGTGACAAGGCCTGACAGCGTTTTTCGCGGCGGATTGGCGACGCTTCGGCCGGGGATCAGGAGACGGTGGCGAATCGTCCCGCCCGGTGGATCAGCGGGCGCTGGTGTAGGCCTTCGAGGCGCTCGATCCGGCCCCGGCTGCGTTCACCGCGCGCACGGTCATGGTGTAGCGGGTCCCGTGTCGCAGCCGCCCGAAGGTGTAGGAGCGCGCCGAGGAGGCGAGCGAGGTCCGGCTGAAGGTCTTGCCGTCCACGTCCCGTCCGCTCCGGGTGACCTGATACCCCGAGACCGCCCAGGTGCCGAAGCCGTAGGGCGCCTTCCAGCGCAGCGTGATCTCTCGGCCGGACCGGCTGGCCGAGAGCGAGATCGGGGCGCCGGTGGTGTTGCGGCGCAGATAGAGCAGCCGGTTCGGAGACCCCTGCACGTCGTGCAGCGCGCTACGGGTGGAATCGCCGACGAGCGCCGTGCGGACCTGAGCCGGGGTCGCCGACGGGTGGCCCTGGAGGTATCGAGCGACGGCGCCGCTGACGTGCGGAGCGGCCATCGACGTGCCACTCATCACCTCGGTCGCCGAGGCGGAATCGGCTGAGGCGGACAACACACTCTTGCCGGGAGCGAAGAGATCGACGCAATCGCCGAAGTTGGAGAACTCGGCGCGATTGCCCGACTTGGTGGAGGCAGCGACGGTGAGGGCAGCGGGAGCCTCTCCCGGGCTGCTGAAACAGGCGTCGTCGTTGTCATTCCCGGCGGCCACCACCACGGGGATCCCGGCATCGACGACTTCGTCGACGACCTGATCGAGCTCGAAGCTCGATGGGCCGCCGATGCTCATGTTGACCACCGCCGGCCCGGCGGGACGATGGCTCAGCACATACTGCAGACCGCTGATCACGTCGCTGACGAAGCCCGAACCATGGCAGTCCAGCACCCGGATGGCGACGATCTTGGCCCCCTTGGCCACGCCGTACGTTGAACCGGCGACGGTACCGGCGACGTGCGTGCCGTGGCCGTTGCAGTCGTTCGCGTCGTCGTCGGCGTCGACGTAGTCATGGCCGCTGCGGGCGCGACCGGCGAACTGGGTGTGGTCCAGCCGAACGCCCGTGTCGATGCTGAAGACCGTGACCCCGGCACCGGTGGTCTGGTATCCGTAGCCGCCGCTGACCGTGTTGCTGCGCTGATCGACCCGGTCGAGCCCCCACGGAGGACTGTCCTGGATGGTGGCGACGGTGACGACCTGGTCAGGAACGACGGCGCGCACCCGAGGATCGCCGCGCAATGCCGCCAACTGAGTGCTGGACAGCCGGGCTGCGAAGCCGTTCAGCCTGCCGTGGTATCGGTGCGTCGACGTGCCACCGGCCCGCTTGACCTTCGATATCGCCTGATCGGTTCCTTGAGGGTTCCAGGTCGTGACGATGTAGCGACTGGTACTGCGGGTTCGCCGACACCGGCGGAGCGCTGAGCGCGGGTGCGACGACTGCGAGCACGAGAGCGGCGATGACGGCGAGAATCCGACGTTGAGCGAAAGGCACCTGCATGCTCCTGGATCGTGCGAAACACCCGAGCCCAATCCCGAGGCGTGCGGCCCGAACTGCCGCTGTGGTCAGAGTAGTCGGACTCATAGCCAGTCTGCTAATGCGGCCGCTCGCCCTTCGGATCTCTACCCACCCCCCTTGCGCCGCGCCGCAGTCGAAGGCGCAGCATGGAGTGAGAACATCGAGGACCAGGAGCTGACATGAGGATGGATTACGGCTCCCATCGGGAGCCTCAACGAAAGCTGTCGGCGCGCGAGTGCCGGGCGCTGCTGGCCAGCCACCACGAAGGGCGGCTCGGATATCAGTCAGGTCGTGGCCCACGGTCGCTGGTGGTCTCGTACGCGATCACCGAGGACGCGATCATGATGCGGCTGCCCGACTACAACGACGCCGTGCACTACGCGCCGGGTGCGGAGGTGCGCCTCGAGGTCGACGGTCGGGTCCCCGACGGCATGGACGAGGTCCAGGTGACCGGCACGGCCGTCGTTGACGACGAACGCGGCAAGCAGGCTCACTTCACCGAGGAATGGCCTCAGGGAGTCGCTACCTCCGTGGTCTGCGTGCCGCTGACCCGGGTCGAAGGCATCGAGCATCCCGCCTGACCGGTGCGCCCGCCGTGAGCCTGGCTATCGCACCCGGTCGCCGGCGACCCAGACCTTGGCGACATCGCCCGGGTTGCCGAGCGCGAAGATCTTGGCCAGCGCGTCGTTGGCGTCGGAGGCGTGGTCGAGCACCGTCGCCAGCGTGCTGCCCTCACGCGGCTTCAGCCACACGGCGTCGAACTCCTTCCCGACGCGGAGGTCGCCGATCCGGTCATCCAGCCCGAGGGCCTGGGCCCCCGACCGGGTGCAGAGGTAGAGCAGGTGGGCCGGGGTCAGCGGGAGGCCGTGTGCGCCGAGCAGTTGCTGCATGAAGTAGGCCTGCAGACCCTCCTTGAGCATCGAGAAGCCGGTGCCCGCGCCGACATCGGAGCCCATCGCCACCCGGGCGCCACGCTCGACGTGCCGGCGCAGCGGGAACAGCCCGCTGCCCAGGGCCGAGTTGCTCGTCGGGCAGTGCGCGGCCCAGGCGCCGGTGCGCGCCAGCCGGTCGAGTTCGGTATCGGTCGCATGCACGTTGTGGGCGAAGACGCTGCGCTCGGTGACCAGACCGTGCTGGTCGTAGCTGTCGAGGTAGTCGCGGCCCCCGGTGAACAACTGGCGCACCTCGGCCACCTCGGCGAGGTTCTCGTTCAGGTGCGAGGTGAACCAGAGACCATCGGCGTCCTTGATCAGCGCGGCGCAGGACTCGAGCATCGGCTCGGTGGTCGAGAGCGAGAACCGCGGCGTCACCGCGTACCGGAGCCGGCCCCGGCCGTGCCAGCGCTCGATCAGGGCAAGGCCCTCCGACAAGGCGAGCGCCGGGCGGGTGAGCAGATCGGGTCGCAGGATCCGGTCACTCACCACCTGGCCGGCGGTGAGCCGGAGACCGCTGCGCTCGGCGGCCTCGAAGAGGACGTCCATGGCCGAGGCGAAGTGGGCGCCGAAGACGAGCGCCGTCGTGGTGCCTGCGCTCGCCAGGGCGGTGAGGAACTCCCCGGCGATGACCTCGGCGTACGCGTCCTCGGCGAGTCGTGCCTCCTCGGGCAGCGCGCACTTCTGCAGCCAGTCGAGCAGCGGCATGCCCAGCCCGGCGAGCGCCCGGATTTGCGGGTAGTGCACGTGCGTGTCGACCATCCCAGGGAGCAGCACGCCGCCCCGGAGATCGACGACCTCTTCTTCATCGACTCCAGTGATCAGCTCGGCGAACGGGCCGCGCGCGGTGATCACCCCGTCGCGGACCAAGATCGCCACATCGGACTCGGCGCTGAGCGCGTCGGCCTCGACGAACGGATTCCGCGGAGTGTCCATCACGGTGCCGCGGTAAAGCGTCATCGAAGTGCCTCACTGGTGAGTTGGGATGCCGAGCTGGGCAGGTCAGTGCTTGCGCCCGGAACCGGGGTTGGCGTACTCGTGTCCTGAGCTTGTCGAAGGACCGCCATCTTGCCCTTCGGCAGGCTCAGGGTCGATGGCGGGGAACATGGTCATGATCAACTTCGCCGCGACCCCGACGGCGATCACCGCCGGTTCCTTGCCGGACAGCTCGGGCAGCCCGATCGGTGAGGTGATCATGGAGATCGCCGCCTCGGAATGCCCGGCCGCGGCCAGGTTGTGGCGGAACCGCGACCACTTCGCACTGGAGCCGATCAGCCCGATGGTGCCGAACCGGTCGCCGCGGATCGCCGCATCGCAGAGCGCGAAGTCCTCGGCGTGATCATGGGTCATGATCATCACGTGCGCGCCGTCCGGGAGCCGTTCCAGCACCGTTTCCCCGAGCACGGCCCGATGCACGGCCACATCGGCGGTCCCGCCGGTGATCTCGGCCAGCCGGAGTTGATCGAGTTGTTCGGCGCGGGAATCGACCAGGTGCAGCCGGATCTCCAGCCTGGAAAGGATTCGGGCCAGCTCGTAGCCCACATGGCCGACGCCGAACACCGCGACGGTCGGCCGGACCAGGAACGGTTCCAGCAACAGTCGGACCTCGCCGCCACAGCACTGCCGACCATGATCATTGCGGGCGTGCTCGTTCAGCCGCGACTCGAGTACCTCCACGCCGGCCGAACCCGATCTGATCATCTCCCGGGCCCGCTGCACTGCGGTCTCCTCGAGATTGCCGCCGCCCACACTCCCCCAGGACTGGTCGGTGCCGACCAGCATCTTCGCCCCGGGATCGCGCGGTGCGTGGCCGCGCACTTCGACCACGGTCACCAGCACGCCCGGAGCACCCTCCCGCGCAGCTGTTGCAGTGCCTCCAGCCAGTCCAAGTCAGACCCCAGCCAACGATTCGGTGGCGAGCGGTTGCTTCTTGTCCGGCATCGGCCGCCCGGGCCGCGTCGATCGCCCAGTAGACGGCCTCGGGGGTGGCCGGACTGCCCAGATCGACACTGTGGCCCGCCGGCCCGAACGCGCCGACCGCCTGGCGCAGCGCCTCCCGCACGCTGAACGCGTGCATCAGCGGCGGCTCGCCGACGGCCTTGGAGCCGTACACCACTCCCGATTCGGTCGCCTTGTCGTAGAGGTGCACGTTGAAGACCTCGGGCATCTCGGAGAAGCTCGGGATCTTGTAGGTGCTGGCCGCCTGGGTGTTCAGCCGGCCGCGGTGCGGGCCGTCGCTCTCATCCCAGGTGAGCTCCTCCAGCGTCAGCCAGCCGGCACCTTGGACGAAGCCGCCCTCGATCTGACCGAGGTCGATCAACGGCGACAGGCTGTCGCCCACGTCATGCACGATGTCGACCCGGCGCAGCCGATAGGCGCCACTGAATCCGTCGACCTCGACCTCGGAGAGCGAAGCCCCGTAGGCGAAGTACTTGAACGGCTCGCCCTGCATCCGGTCGGCGTTCCAGTGCAGCCCGGCGGTGCGGTAGAAGCCGGCGGCCCAGAGCTGGACGCGCATGAAGTACGCATCGTGCACGAGCTTCTTCCACTCCAGTTGCTGATCATGGAAGCCGATCCCGGTCACCGTGCCGTCGACGAAGCGCACATCGTCAGGATGGATACCGAGCTTTCCCGCGGCCACCACATTGAGCCGGGCCCGGATCTGGTCGCAGGCGTCCTTGACCGCACCGCCGTTGATGTCGGCACCCGAGCTCGCGGCCGTGGCCGAGGTGTTGGGCACCTTGTCCGTCCGGGTCGGGGCCAGCCGGACGTAGTCCATCGGCACCCCGAGCGCCGTCGCCGCAACCTGGATCATCTTGGTATGCAGCCCCTGGCCCATCTCAGCGCCGCCGTGGTTGATCAGCACGGAGCCGTCCTTGTAGACGTGCACCAGCGCGCCGGCCTGGTTGAACGAGGTCAGGTTGAACGAGATGCCGAACTTGACCGGCGTCATGGCCAGTCCTCGCTTGGTGTCCTCGTGGGCGGCGTTGAACGCCGCGATCTCCGCCTTGCGCTGCTGGAAGTCGCTGCGTTCGCTGAGGATCGACCAGATGTCGGCCAGCCGCTCGGCATGCCGCACCGGCTGCCCGTACGGCGTGGTCTGTTCCGGGGCGTAGAAGTTGCGCCGGCGCAGTTCGTCCGGCTCGACCCCCAGCAGCGGCGCACAACGGCCCAGGATGTCCTCGATCACGATCATGCCCTGCGGGCCGCCGAAGCCGCGGAACGCGGTGTTGGACTGGCGGTTGGTCTTGGCCACCCGACCGTGCACGTGGATGTTAGGGATCCAGTACGAGTTGTCGATGTGGCAGAGCGCGCGGGCCAGCACCGGCTCGGACAGGTCGAGACTCCAGCCGCCGTTGCTGGTCAGGGTCGCGCGCAAGGCGTTGATCCGCAGGTCCTCGTCGAAGCCGACCTCCCAGGTGGCCAGGAACGGGTGCCGCTTGCCCGTCATGGTGATGTCCTGGGTGCGATTGAGGGCCAAACCACCGGCCGGCCGGTGATCACCGCGCCGAGCGCGGCCACCGCGGCCAGACCGTGCGGCTGGAACTCCTTGCCACCGAAGCCGCCGCCCATCCGCAGGCATTGCACGGTGACCCGGTGGGCGCTCACCCCGAGCACGTGGGCGACGATGTCCTGGGTCTCGCTCGGGTGCTGGGTGCTGGACTGGACAAAGATCTGGCCGTTCTCGTCGACCAGCGCCAGGGCGGCGTTGCACTCCAGGTAGAAGTGCTCCTGGCCACCGAACTCCAATTCGCCCTGGAATCGATGCTTCGACTCCTTGAGGCCGGCGTCCGCGTCGCCGCGGCTGACGGTGCGCTGGTGACCCTGATAGCTGTCGGCCTTGATCGCGTCGCGCGACGCTGACCAGAGAAGGCAGCGGCTCATAGTCGACCTCGATCGCTTCAGCGCCTTGCCGGGCCGCGTCGGCGGTCTCGCCGAGCACCCAGCAGACCGCATGGCCGTAGAACATGACCTCGTCGGGGAACAGCGGCTCGTCATGCTTCTCGCCGGCGTCGTTGAGACCCGGCACGTCGGCGGCCGTCAGCACCTTCACGACTCCGGGCACCTCGTAGGCCTTGTCGATCCGCAGATCGGTCACCTTGGCGTGCGCGTGCGCCGCCTGCAACGGCCAGGCGTGCAGCACGTCCTTGGTGCGGTTCACCAGATCTTCGGTGTAGAGCGCGGTGCCGGTGACGTGCAGCGGGGGCGCTCTCGTGCGGAATCTCCATGCCGACCTTGGGGTTGATCGGCCGATCGGCAAGCGGGCCGTGTGCCTTGCTCATTAGAATCGACCTCCGGTGGTGGGACTCATGCGCTGACCTCCGTGCGCGCCACCGGGTTGGCGGCGAAGAACTTCAACAACGACGTGCGCAGCATCGCCGCGCGATAATTGGCGCTGGCCCGATGATCACTCAACGGCGTGCCTTGCTGACCGAGCATGGTCGCCGCCTCGCGCACCGTGTCCCGGTTCCAGGCCTTACCGGCAAGGAATTCCTCGACCGCGGTCGCGCGCAGCGGGGTCGCCGCCACACCGCCGAGGCCGATCTTGATCGACTTCACCGAGTCGCCGTCAAGATCGAGCGCGTAGGCGACGGCCACGCTGGAGATGTCGTCGAAGCGCCGCTTGGCGATCTTGTGGAACGCGCTGAACGGTGCCACCGGGGTCGGAATCCGGATGATCTTGATCAACTCATCCGGTTGCTTGACGGTCTGCCGGTAGCCGGTGAAGTACTCCGACAGCTTCACCTCACGCTCGCCGTCCCGCGAGGCCAGGATGACGCTGGCATCCAGCGCCAGCAGAGCGGGCGTCGTGTCGCCGATCGGCGATGCGGTGCCGAGGTTGCCGCCGAGCGTGGCCCCGTTGCGGATCAACCGGGACGCGAACTGCGGGAACACCTCCGCGAGCAGCGGCACCGAGCCGGCCAGTCCGCGTTCGATCTCGGTCAGGGTCAGCGCAGCGCCGATGTCGATCAAGGTGTCGCCGATGGCCAGGATCCCGGAGCTCCTCCAGCCGATCGAGGCCGATGGTCAACCGGGCGCGCGCGTGCCGGATGTTCAACTCCACGCCCCAGTCGGTCGAACCGGCCAACAGGCGGGCGTCGGGATTCTCGGCCAGCAGGTCGAGCGCCTCGGCGAGTTCCAGCGGCCGGATGTAGTCACCCTCGCTGCTGGTGATCCTCGTCGGCGCCGCCGCCGGAGCGGGTTGCTCGCAGCGGGCCCGGAACGGGTCGTCGAGGTCAGGGTCGCCCAGCGCGTACGCGGCGTCCTTGATCGGCCGATAGCCGGTGCAGCGGCAGAGGTTGCCGCTAAGCGCGTGCAGGTCGAAGCCGTTGGGGCCGTGTTCGTGATCAGGTGCCTGACCGGGCGCAACCGGATCGACGTGGCCGTTGCCCGCACGGCGATCGGCTGCCGCACCGTCGGTGTCGGGCTCGGCCTCCGCAGCCCGTTCGGTCCGGCCGGTCGCCTGTCGATCGGGCCGGTAGTACTCGCCGACCATCGAGCAGATGAAGCCCGGCGTGCAGTAGCCGCACTGCGAGCCGCCGCGGTCGGCCATCTCCTGCTGCACCGGGTGCAGCGCGTCGACCGTACCGAAGCCCTCGGCGGTCAGCACCTCCTGACCCTCGAAACCGGCGGCCGGCACCAGGCAGGCGTTGATCGCGATCCAGCGACTGCGACCATCTGCCTCGGGCCGGTTGACGAGTACGGCGCAGGCGCCGCATTCGCCCTCGGCGCAACCCTCCTTGCACCCGGTCAGCCCGTCGGCACGCAACCAGTCGAGGAGGGTGACGTGGCCGCCCACATCCCCGAGCGCACGATCGAGGCCATTGACTGTCAGCTGAGGTTCCATCTAAGCCGCTCCCGTCGACAAGCGTAGCCATCCTGCCGCCCGGTCGGATCGACCCGCGGCACCGCGCAGAGATGGCAGTCGCGAGTGAGAACACTCTCACTCGTGCAGATTGCTAGATCGTAACGGAGGACTTCCCGGCAATCAACAATTTTGGAAGTTCAATTCCACAATGCGGAGTATGAGCAGTCCCAGTGGTCCAGCGAGCCGCCCCAGTCGGGCCCGCATCATCACGAACAAACCGCCGATTGCAGCGCTGGGGCTGAGTTCTGCGTGTACGTGGGAACGGGCGGTGCTCTACGCGCCGGCCGAGCTCGCTTCAGCCAGCCGGTATGTGGGCGACACCTGCCTCGGCTGATCGGGACTGCCGAGGTATCCGCGTCCTGAGCGCTGATACCGAAACAGATCGGGCCGAAACTCCCGCGAACGGGAGTTTCGGCCCAATGAGTAATCGGCTAGCAGATCACTTGTAGGACACGGTGGCGCCGGCGGCCTCGAGGGCAGCCCTGGCCTTGTCCGCAGTCTCCTTGGTGACCTTCTCCAGGACGGCCTTCGGAGCGGCCTCGACCAGATCCTTGGCCTCCTTGAGGCCGAGGCTGGTGAGCGAACGCACCTCCTTGATGACCTGGATCTTCTTCTCGCCGGCCGCGTCGAGGATGACGTCGACCTCGTCGGAGGCCTCCTCCTCGGCGGCACCGGCGTCGCCGCCACCGGCGGCCGGAGCCGCGGCGGCCACGGCGACCGGAGCGGCCGCGGTGACGCCGAAGGTGGTCTCGAATTCCTTCACGAACTCACTGAGCTCGATCAGGGTCAGCTCCTTGAAGGCGTCAAGGAGCTCGGCAGTGCTGAGCTTCGCCATGATGGGCGTTCCTTCCTAGTTGTCTTCCGCAGCGGGCGCTGCATCTTCTGCTGCAGCGGGTGCTGCTGGTTCGGCCACGGCATCAGCCGCAGCCAGATCGGCGGAACTCGGCTCGGACGTGTCTTCCGAGTCGGCCGCCAGTTCTTCGTTCGTCGGCTCCTGGTTGCTCTCGGCCGGTACACCAGCACCGGCGATGAGCGACGGGTTCTCCTTGGCCGCGTCCTCAGGGCGGCCAGCAAGCGGGCAGCCTGGGAGAGCGGTGCGGCAAGGAGCGAGACGGCCTGCTGCAGGACGCCCTGCAGGCCGCCGGCAACCTTGGCGAGCAGCACTTCGCGCGACTCGAGGTCAGCCAGCTTTCTGACCGCTTCGGAGTCGAGGAACTTGCCGTCAAGGACTCCACCCTTGATCACCAGAAGCGGATTGGTGCGTGCGAAGTCGCGCAGACCCTTGGCGACGACGACCGGGTCGCCGTCGATGAAAGCGATCGCGGTCGGGCCGACGAGGTGTTCCTCGATCCCCTCGACTCCTGCCTCACGGGCAGCGATCGTGGTCAGCGTGTTCTTCGACACGGCGTAGGTGGCATCGTCACCCAGTGAGCGGCGCAGGTCCTTGATCGCCTTCACGGTGAGTCCGCGGTACTCGGTCAGCACGATGCCCGCGGAGCTGGTGAACTTCTCACTCAGCTCAGCGACCGCGGCTGCCTTGTCCGGCCTCGCCATAGTCTCCTCCACTTCGTCACGCGCTACGGATGTAGCGCTTCCGAAGGGCTGGCCCGGGCAACAAAAAAGCCCCTTGGCGCACAGGCGACAAAAGGGCGACCGTGGCTGGCGTCGGCCAACCTGGGAACTCCGTTCTCACCTGCGCGGGCTCCCCGCGTACGGGGTCTTCGGGTCGGGCTTTGGGGCTCGACCAACCAGCGGTCTTCGGCGTGCTGAACTCTACCGGCCGCCCGGGAAGCAGACCAAATCCATTTCGCTGCGCCGACTGCTCCACGAACCCTGACGCCTCCAGGTTGAGCGGAAGCCCTCTGATCGGAGGGGGTGGTGCGAATTGTTGCGATTTGATAACGTTCCTCAGCCGGTCGCATCGACACCGTTGTCGACATCACCGAGGCTGGCCCACCACTCCTGAGGGGGAGTCACGTATGGGCAAGATCTTCACCAAGGCGGCCGCGCTGGTCGCCGGCCTGGCTGTCGCAGCCTCCAGCATCGTCAGTACCGAGCTGCCCGCGGCCGCGGCGACCGCGGACTGCCAGGCCACGTTCAGCAAGTACAGCTCGATCCGCACCGGCTCCAGCGGCAGCAAGGCCAAGGCCATGGAGTGCCTGCTGGCGAGCGCCGGTTTCAGCACGACGGTCGACGGCTCGTTCTCAGCCGGTGACGCCGCTGCGCTGGCCGACTTCCGCAAGTCCGTCGGCCTCAAGCCGCTGAAGGTCGGCGGTCGTCGAGCCTGGAGCGCGCTGCTCTCCCGTGGTGAGACCCCTCAGCTCAAGTCGGGCGCCAAAGGCGCCGACGTCGTCCGGCTACAGCTCGCACTGCGGGCGGCCGGCTACAGCAAGGTGCCGACCACCGGCACGTTCGGCAAGGCCACCCTCACGGTCGTCAAGTCCGCCCAGCACCGCCGTGGCCTGAAGCAGACGGGCGTGGTCGACGCCGGACTGTGGAAGGCACTGCAGCACGGGCGGGTCACGGCTCCGGCCGCCAAGAAGGCGCCGGCCGCCAAGAAGCCGGCTGAGAAGAAGGCCCACCGCAGCAAGGGGAAGCGGGCACTGGCCTACGCGCGCAAGCAGCTCGGCGACGGCTACCGCTACGGTGCCACCGGCCCCAACAAGTGGGACTGCTCCGGGCTGACCATGAAGGCCTGGAAGAGCGTCGGCGTCAAGTTGCCGCGCACGTCGAGGGCCCAGTACCGGGTCGGCAAGAAGGTCAAGAAGTCCAACCTGCGCAAGGGCGATCTGGTCTTCTTCTACTCCGGGATCAGCCACGTCGGGATCTACGCCGGCAAGGGCAAGATCATTCACGCCTCGCGTCCCGGACGCCCGGTCGCCTACATCAAGATCAAGTACATGCCGTACTCCGGCGCCCGCCGCCCACACTGATCCTGACTCGTCGCTCGTCATCACTGACGGCAGGCTGGGCGATCCTCGGCCGTTGGCCGTCAGTCCTGCTTGTGAAGATGGGCCCATGCATCACGCCCTACGGGAAGCGCGCGAATCCGACATCGAGCAGATCCACCGGTTGATCATCGATCTCGCGACCTATGAGAGATCGGCCGATCAGGTCAAGGTCTCGCCGGACCAGCTACGGGAAGCTCTGTTTGGACCGCAGCCTGCGGTGTACGCGCTGGTCGCCGAGGTCGACAGCACCTTGGTCGGGTATGCGCTCTACTTCCTCAACTTCTCGACCTGGGAGGGAGTGCACGGCATCTATCTCGAGGACCTCTTCGTCAAGCCGGAGCAGCGCGGCAGCGGGCTGGGCAAGGCGCTGCTGGTCGCGCTGGCCGAGATCGCGGTGAGCCGCGGCTACGCCAGGGTCGAGTGGTCGGTGCTCAACTGGAATCAGCCGTCGATTGATTTCTATCGCCGGCTCGGTGCGGTTGCGATGGACGAATGGACGGTCTTCCGGCTGACCGGGGACGCCCTCCAGCACGCGGCCGGTGGTTCACTCCAGAGGCCGGAGTGAGCACGTCCCCAGCGCACTGACGGCCCAGCGCACTGACGGGAGGGCGTCAGGATCCGGGCTGCAGCAGACCTTCGTCCGCGAAGTGCATCAGGGACACGGTGCCGCCGATGGCCAAGGCGAAACCGAGCAGCGCGACCGGGCCGGTGCCGTGCTCGACCGAGTCGTTGAAGAGCAGTAGTCCGATCGCCGAAGGGATGACCATTTCCAGCACGAAGGTCACCGCCGTGACCGACGTGACCGGGCCGCGCTGCAGGGCCAGGGCGAAGAACAGCGTTCCGATGACGCCCTGGACGACGATGGTCCAGAACAGCGGCTCACCCAGCAAGGCGAGGTCCAATCGGTCGGCGCCGATCCCGCGGGAAGCGACCGCAACCCCGGTCCAGGCCAGTCCCGCCGCCGTGGCGAGCACCAGCGCCGACGAGTGATCGGGCAGTCGCAGGCCGGCCAGACCGACCGCGATCGGCAGCGCCGTGCTGGCCAGGATGATCCACTGCGAGACGGTCGAAACCCGGACGGCACTGTCGGCGTCCGCGGTCAGCGACAGCAGCACCAGCCCGCCACCGAGAACAGCCAGCGAAATCCAGCTCTGCCGGCTCAGCCGCTCACCGCGGATGCTGGCGATGATCGCCGTGACGCCCACACTCGCCGTGACCACGGACTGCACCAGGAACAGGGGCAACTCCTGCAGCGCGACGACGTTGGCCGCGAACGCGAGCCCGTCACAGGCCAGGCCGAGCAGGTACGGCAACTGCAGCACGATCAGCGCGACCCCGGTCACGCCGGCCACGTGCGCCGTGCGCCGGGCCCCGATCGACTGCAGGACCGAGCCGACCCCGTAGCCGAGGCAGGCGACAAGTGCCGCCGCCCAACTCAGCGCAACCATGGCCGGCAAAGCCCCACCGTGGATGGTCGGGGAGGGACTGCGGGACTACTCGGCTTCCGGACGGGCCTTGTTGGTGTCGATCGGGATGCCCGGGCCCATGGTGGTGGACAGCGTGATCTTCCGGATGTAACGACCCTTGGACGCGGACGGCTTGAGCCGCTGGATCTCCTCCAACGCGGCGAAGTAGTTCTCCGACAGCTGAGCCGCGGTGAACGACGACTTGCCGATGATGAAGTGCAGGTTCGCGTGCCGGTCGACCCGGAACTCGATCTTGCCGCCCTTGATCTCGGTCACGGCCTTGGCCACGTCGACCGTCACCGTGCCGGTCTTCGGGTTGGGCATCAGGCCACGCGGACCGAGGACCCGACCGAGCCGGCCGACCTTGCCCATCAGATCAGGGGTGGCAACGACGGCGTCGAAGTCCAGGTAACCCTTGGCGACCTTCTCGATCAGCTCGTCGGAGCCGACCTCGTCGGCGCCCGCTGCTTCGGCCGCCGCCGCGCGGTCACCGGTGGCGAAGACCAGGACCCGGGCCGTCTTGCCGGTGCCGTTGGGCAGGTTGACCGTGCCGCGGACCATCTGGTCGGCCTTGCGGGGGTCGACGCCGAGGCGTACGGAGACGTCGACGGTCTCGTCGAACTTGGCGATCGTGTTCGCCTTGGCGAACGCGACGGCCTCGTCCGGGGTGTAGAGCTTCGCCGGGTCGACCTTCTCGGCGACCGCGTTGTAAGACTTGCTGCGCTTCATGTTCTGGTTCCTTTCTATGGCCAGTTCTGGTGTGAGCCGCGCCGGCCCTCCCACGGGTGTTGATTTGGTACTCGTCACGCGACATTCCGATCTTCGCGCCGCCGATTGGAGGAGCAGACCGTGAAACACGTTCTTCCGTTTCACGATCTGCGACGACAACGGCGGGTTCGAGCGAAGATCGCAGCGAGCGGAGCGAGCTAATCAGACACCGTTACTCCCATACTGCGGGCGGTGCCCTCGACGATCTTCATGGCGGCGTCGACGTCGTTGGCGTTGAGGTCGGGAAGCTTGGTGGTCGCGATCTCACGGACCTGGGCGCGGGTGATCTTCCCGACCTTGTCCTTCTGCGGCACGCTCGAGCCCTTGGTGACGCCGGCAGCCTTCTTGATCAGCTCCGCGGCCGGCGGGGTCTTGGTGATGAAGGTGAACGAGCGGTCTTCGTAGATCGTGATCTCGACCGGGATGACGGTTCCACGCATGGACTCCGTGGCCGCGTTGTACTGCTTCACGAACTCCATGATGTTGACGCCGTGCGGACCGAGGGCGGTACCGACCGGCGGGGCGGGCGTCGCGGACGCGGCGTTCAGGGCAACCTTGACGAGCGCCGCGACCTTCTTCTTGGGAGGCATTTTCTTCGGGTCCTTCTGGTTCTGCTGCGAGCGGAGGCCCGCAGCGTGACTAATCGTTGCGCCGGCGCGAAACGACTGGGTGAGCAGTGATCAGATCGTCTCAGACCTTTTGGATCTGCGGGAACGTGAGGTCAACCGGGGTCTCGCGACCGAGGATCTCCACCAGAGCCTTGAGGCGCTGGTTGTTCACGTTGATCTCGGTGATCGTGGCATGCACGCCGGCGAACGGCCCGTCGACCACCATGACCGAGTCTCCGACGACGAAGTCGGCGACCTCGATCTTCTTCTTCCGCCGGCTCGGGGTGTCGCTGGCGGCGTTCGCTGCGGCGACCACGGCGGGGGCAAGCATCTTCTCCACCTCATCGAGGCTGAGCGGGACCGGGGAGTTGGAGTGGCCGACGAACCCGGTCACCGATGGCGTGTGCCGGACGGTCGACCACGACTCGTCGGTGAGGTCCATCCGGACCAGCACATAGCCGGGAAGTACCGTCCGCCGGACCTGCTTGCGCTGGCCGTTGCGGATCTCGGTGACTTCCTCGGTCGGCACGACGATCTCGTAGATGTAGTCCTCCATGTTGAGCGAGGACACCCGGTTCTCCAGGTTCTGCAGAACGCGGTTCTCCATCCCGGAGTAGGTGTGCACCACGTACCAGTCGCCCAGCTTGCCCCGAAGCTCAGAACGGAAGGCCTCGAGCGCCGCGGTTCCGGCGTCGCTCTCCTCGTCCTCATCTTCCGGCTCCTCCGGCTCCGGCTCCTCCTCGATGCCGAAGTCGAGATTCAACTCGTCCTCGGCCTCGACTTCCTCGGTGCTGTCGCCACCGAAGTCGAGGTTGATGGAGACGTCGTCGTCGGCGCTGGACGCGGTGTAGCTGCCGAGATCGATATCGAAGTCGACTTCTGGGCCCTCGTCGGACTCCTGGGGTGGACCGGCCGCGGCGGCCGAGTCGGCTGCGCCTTCCAGCGGCTCCGCACGTCGCGGTTCCTCGGCTGAAAAGGTGTCAGACACGTCGATTTCTCCGTTACTGCGTTGTGGGTTCGGGGGTGGGTTGGTCGTCATCAAGCGAAGATCTTGAAGATCGCCGCGCCGAAGAGGAGGTCGAGCACGCTCACGTACGCGATCACGAAGAGCACGAACACCAGCACGACGACGAAGTATCTGATCAGCTGCTGACCGGACGGGTAGACGACCTTGCGCAGCTCGCCGACGGACTGGCGCACGAACTTCGCAGGCGAGGTCCGCTCACGCTTCTCCGGCTGGTCGCGCTTGCCGGTCGGGGTGCCTTTGGGGGCCCGGGCCGGGCGGCGTTCCCGAACTGACTTGCTCGCGGTCGCCGCTCCTACACCAGCCGGCTCGAGGACCTTGCCGTCACCCTCGGTGTCGGGATCAGGGTCCCCGACGCCGCTGTTGCGGACGATCTCGTCAAACTCGGCCCCGTCCGGATCGATGGGGTCCGGATCGATCCCATCCGGGTCGACCTCATCGGAGTCGACCAGCTCGTCGTCCTCGGCCAGCTCCGCTTCGGTCTCCGGTGCGAAGTCACCCTCGACCGCGGCCTCGGGCCTCGTGACGCACTGACCTCGGACGCGCTGCCGTCGGACGCGAATTCCTGCGGGTGTGTCGGCGCGGTCATCCGGGGTCGACGGGTCGGGGGCGCTCGACCCGTCGGTCGGCTCCACCTCGTCCTTGTCTGCCACGTTGACCTCTCCTCATGCATTCCAGATGTGCGCTGCAGGGCAAGAGGGACTTGAACCCACAACCTTCGGTTTTGGAGACCGATGCTCTGCCAATTGAGCTATTGCCCTTCGGCTGCTGAGACCAGCGAATTCGCCGCTGCCAGGGCGCACGAAAACAATGGTGACCAGCCACCAAGAGGTCGAGTGTACTGAGCTTTCTGACCAGAGTCGAACCGCGCCGCACCGAGGCCGGAGGCCCGATTTAACTCCCTTGCGTGTACCTGGCCACGGTTGGCAGGGTACGCCCATGACCTCGATCCACCCGGCGAACCGCCCGACGACCGCTCCGGCGGCCGGTCAGCAGGTCGCCGGTGCCGAGGGCCGACGCTGCCTGCCTCGTGATCAGCGATCTCGTCGCGGGTGTGCTGGCCGGCCTGGCCGTGGCCATGCCCATCGGCGCGATCGGCAGCTACCTGGTCGGGCTGGCGGCCCGCGAGCGGTTCGCGGTCGCAGCCGGGGCGGCCCTGGGCGTCGCGTCGGTCGACGGCGGCTACGCGGTCGTCGCCTCGGTCGGCGGGGCCGGTCTGCAGACGGTCCTGCAGCGGATCGCCGGCGGGATGACCGTGGCGGCGGCAATCGTTTTGGTGCTGGTGGCGACCCGGACCTTGCAGCTCGCCATCCGGCGCCATCGTCGGCCCGATGCCGAGGCGATTTCCGGACCGAGCCGCCTCACCCCGCTCCGCGCCTACGGCACGCTGATCGCCATGACCGCGGTCAACCCGGCCACGGTGATCACCTTCGCGGCCGTCGTGCTCGGTCGCACCGCCGGGAACGGCTCCTACGACTGGGCCAGCGTGGTGCTCTTCGCCGTGGGCGCCTTCGGGGCCTCGGCCATCTGGCAGTTGGTGCTGGCCGGTGGCGGCTCGTTGCTCGGCCGACTGCTGACGGGCCGTCGCGGCCAACTCGGCATCTCGATCTGCTCGGCCGTGATCATGCTCGGCCTCGCCGTCGCGGTGCTGGTCCGCTGAGCCCGGCGCCGCCGTCGGCACCGCCAGGCGCCGGATCAGTCCCCGAGCAGTTGCTCGGTGGCGGCGAGCAGCACGCAGGTGGCGAGGCCCTCGACGGCCGCGGTCACGTCCGCCGGCGACGGGAAGCTCGGGGCGATCCGGATGTTGCGGTCCCGCGGATCCTTGCCGTAGGGGAACGCGGCGCCTGCGCCGGTCATCGCGATGCCGGCCGCCTTGGCCAGCGCGACGACCCGGGTCGCGGTCCCGTCGGCGACGTCAAGGCTGATGAAGTAGCCGCCGTCCGGTGAGGTCCAGGTCGCCGCCTCGAGCTCGCCCAGCCGGTCGCCAGGATGGAGCTCACCTGCTCGAACTTCGGCGCCAGGATGTCGCGGTGCCGGCGCATCAGTTCCCGCACGCCGTCGGGGCTCTTCAGGTACCGCGCATGCCGCAGGTGATTGATCTTGTCCGGGCCGATGGTGCGCTTGCTGAGCTGCTGCAGATACCAGGCGACGTTGGCCGGGGAGCTCGCGAAGAACGAGACCCCGGCGCCGGCGAAGGTGATCTTGGACGTCGACGCGAACAGGAAGGGCCGGTTCGGGTTGCCGGCCGCCTCGGCCATGCCCAGGATGTCCAGCGACGGGTTCTCGACATCGGTCAGGTGGTGCACGGCGTACGCGTTGTCCCAGAAGAGCCGGAAGTCCGGCGCCGCGGTCGGCATCTCGACGATGGCCTGGGTGACCTCAGCGGTGTAGACCGAGCCGGTCGGATTCGCGTACGTCGGCACGATCCACATGCCCTTGACGGAAGCGTCTTCGGCGACCAGTCTCCGCACGGCGTCCAGGTCCGGCCCGTCGGCGTACAGCGGCACCGGGATCATCTCGATGCCGAACTGCTCGCAGAGCGCGAAGTGCCGGTCGTAGCCGGGCACCGGGCAGATGAACTTGATCGGGGCCTTGACCCAGGGCTCGTCGGAGTCGACGGTGCCCTTCAGCAGCGAGTAGACGATCGTGTCGTGCATGATCGACAGGCTGGCGTTGTCGCCGGCCACCAGTTGGGCGACCGGCACGTTGAGCAGTGGCGCGAAGATCTCCCGGATCTCCGGCAGGCCGGTGGTGCCTCCGTAGTTGCGGCAGTCGATGCCGGCGGCATCGGTGAAGTTGCCTGCCCCCGGCAGGGTGAGCAGTTCGTTGGACAGGTCCAGCTGAGCCGACGACGGTTTGCCGCGGGTCATGTCCAGCTTCAGTCCCTTGGCGACCAGCGCGTCGTACGCCTCGGTCTGCGTGGCGTGCAGTGCGGTGAGTTCGTCACGGCTGAGATCGGCGAGGGGCATGCTGCATCCACTTCGGGGTCGGTGAGTTCGGGAGTCCGGGCTGGCGGTCGCGAGTCTAACGACTCGTCCGCGCGGAGCAGTCGGGCGTCGTAGAGTCGGAAGATGACAGCGCAGTCAGCCAGGGAGCAGAAGGGACCCGAGTCGGTCCATGACGGGCCAGGCGAACATCGCGACCTGGGTGTCCGAACGGGCCGCGAGCGATCCGAGCCTGCCGGCGATCAAACAGGGCGAGAACATCCTCAGCTATGGCGGGCTCGACGGCGCGGCCGCCCGGATGGCGACCATGCTCGCCGGCCACGGCGTCGCGGCCGGGGACCGGGTGGCGATGCTGATGCCGAACGTCGCCTACTTCCCGATCGTCTACTACGCGATCCTGCGGCTCGGCGCGATCGTGGTGCCGATGAATCCGCTGCTCAAGGCCGGCGAGATCGCCTACGCCTGGAACGATTCCGGCGTCAGCGTCGCGGTGGTCTTCCCGATGTTCGCCGAGGAAGCGACCAAGGCGGCCGGCGTGACCGGCACCGACGTGATCATCACCGTGCCCGGCGAGTTCGACCGGCAATTGGCCGAACTCGAGCCGCAGCAGAGGGTCGCCGACCGCGCGGCCGCCGACACCGCGGTGATCTTGTACACCTCGGGCACCACCGGTCATCCCAAGGGCGCCGAACTCACGCATGCCAATCTCGGCAGCAATGTCCGCACCACGATCGAGACGCTGATGCCGATGGCCCCCGGCGACGTGATCTTCGGCGGGCTGCCGCTGTTCCACTCGTTCGGCCAGACCGTCGGGCTGAACTCGGCGATGGCGGGCGGCGCCTGCCTGACGCTGCTGCCGAAGTTCGACGGCGAGCAGGCGCTGGGCATCGTCGCCAAGGATCGGGTGACCGTCTTCCTCGGCGTGCCGACCATGTATATGGCCCTCCTCGCGGTCAAGGACCGGGACCGCTTCGACACGAGCGCTCTGCGGACGGCCGCTTCGGGCGGCGCGTCGCTGCCGGTGGAGGTGCTGCGCGGGGTCGAGCAGGCCTTCGGCCTCACGCTGCTGGAGGGCTACGGACTGTCTGAGACCTCCCCGGTCGCCTCGTTCAACCATCCGGACCGGCCGACCAAGCCGGGGTCGGTGGGTACGCCGGTACGCGGCGTTGAGTTCGGTCTGCGCGACGCGGATGATCATGAAGTCGGTGTCGGTGAAATCGGTGAGATCGTGATTCGCGGCGAGAACATCATGAAGGGTTACTGGAACCGTCCGGAGGCGACGGCCGCCGCGATCCGAGACGGCTGGTTCCACACCGGGGATCTGGCCACCCGCGACGAGGACGGCTACTACTTCATCGTCGACCGGCTCAACGACATGATCATCCGGAACGGCTTCAACGTGTACCCGCGCGAGGTCGAGGAGGTGCTCTACCGGCACCCGGCCGTCGCCGAGGCCGCGGTCTTCGGCGTACCGGACGCTGTGCACGGCGAGGAGATCGCCGCACTGCTATCACTCAAGGAAGGTGCATCGGCCACCACCGAGGAGATCGGCGACTACGTGAGAGCCGAGATCGCCATCTACAAATGCCCGCGGATCATCCGATTCGGCCCGATCCCCAAGGGGCCGACCGGAAAGATCCTCAAACGCGAGATCAAGCTCGACTGAGACTCCCATCCTGCCCCTTCGACAGGCTCAGGGCGCGTGGAGGGCTCTCGTCTTCGTGTCCTGAGCTCGTCGAAGGACCGCATCCTGCCCATCGACAAGGTCGGGGCGCGTACGCGAGGTTACGTGCTGACGGCGACCAGGGCGCTGTGCGCGCCGAGCCGGACGGTATCGCCGTCGACCTCGGTGTCGCCGATGGTGAACACCGGTACGACGCGGCGACCGACCTCGACCCCGGTGGGATGATCATGAAAGTTCACCGCCATGATCATCTTGCCGCGCTCGATCAGCACCCAGCCGTCCTCGTCGTCCGACGTCGCGCGACCTTGATCAAACCTCGGGTCGGTGAAGTCCGGGTAGGTGTGCCGAATCTCGATCAGTCTGGTGGTCAGTTCCAGCAGCTCGGCATGCTCGGGCCGTTCGAGCTCTGACCAGTCCAGCTTGGAGACCTCGAAGGTCTCCGGGTCCTGCGGATCGGGCACCGCGCTGGTGTCCCAGTCCATCTGCGCGAACTCTTCCAGCCGCCCCGAGCGCACCAGCTCGGCGAGCTCCGGCTCGGGATGGGACGAGAAGAACCGCCACGGTGTACCGGCGCCCCACTCCTCGCCCATGAAGATCATCGGGGTGAACGGGCTGAGCAGCGTGAGCATGGCGGCGATGCTCAACTGCTGACGGTTGAGCTTGGTCGACAACCGCTCGCCGGCCGCTCGGTTACCGATCTGATCATGGTTGTCGGAGCAGACCACGAGTCGCCAGGTCTGCGTGCGGTGGGTGTCGATCGGATGGCCGTGACTGCGGCCGCGAAAGGTCGACTTCGTGCCGTCGTGGAAGAAGCCGGCCTCGAAGACCTTGCCGAGGGCATCGAGGGAGTCGAAGTCGGCGTAGTAGCCACTGGTGTCGCCGGTCAGGTTGACGTAGACCGCATGGTGGAAGTCGTCGCTCCACTGGGCGTCCAGACCGTAGCCACCCGCCGGTCGGGGGGTGATCAGCCGCGGGTCGTTCAGATCCGACTCCGCGATCAGCGGCAGGGGCCGCCCGAGGAAGGCGCTGCGCGCGTCGACGTCGACCGCCATCTCCTCCAGCAGGTGAGTCGCCCGGGTGTCGTGCAGGG
>CAVRSH010000054.1:0-15165 GCA_963723815.1 uncultured Actinomycetota bacterium
CCACCGAGTACAGCCGGACGTTCACCTCGGCGAATGATCCGACGTACGGCAACGGCGGGCCGTGGCCGAATCTGGCCTCGGTCAGCCGGAAGGGGATCAGCCCGACCCAACTCGTGCCGTCGTACACGTCGGGTCTGGTGCCGACGGGCAG
This sequence comes from uncultured Actinomycetota bacterium, assembly GCA_963723815.1. Taxonomy (GTDB): domain Bacteria; phylum Actinomycetota; class Actinomycetes; order Propionibacteriales; family Propionibacteriaceae; genus Microlunatus. Next base: position 152 of record CAVRSH010000054.1, read on the forward strand.
CAGCGGCGCGACCATCGCTTCGGCCACCCGCCAGTGCAGAAAGGTCAGATCGCGCCATCGTTGACCGAGAAAGACGGCGCCCTTAAGCGGACCGCTATTCGGCGAGATGGCCACCGGAGGTCGCCATTGCGGCTGAGGCTTGATGATGCGATCACTATGGCATGTGTCCGCTACTGGACATTGACCAATAACGGACAACGCGGCTCAGCGGCCGGTTTCTCCCGTACCGTCAAGGAAGGCTCGTTACGAGGTATTGAGACCCTTTGGGGGGGATCATGGTGCCAGTGTGAACGAGCGGGGCTGGGCCGGGGACCTCAGGGGTGCCGGTCCAGTTCGTCGGACCAGGGGGTTGGCCGCTCGATTCGGTGTACCCCATTCCTAATCCGGTGAATTTGACCGGATAGTCGCGGCAAAATTCACCGGGTTGTGAGTCGGCGATCACTTTTACGGGCGGCGCCGAGGGAGTGGCGTCCCGCCGTCGCGCAGATGGTGCCGCTTGCGGAGATAGCCGAGATGGACCCCGCGCGCGTGCCGGGCGGCGGCGTCGAAGTCGACGTCGTGGTCATGGGCGCGCAGATCTCGGCGGAGCTGATAGACCCACAGGAACAGGTCGCCATCGGTCGGGTGCCAGGAGGCGTAGAGCTGCGGCAGATCCGCGCGGCGGACCGCCTCCAGCCCTGGCTGATAGACGGTGTCGTGCCAGACTCGCCGGCCACCTCCGACAGCGGCAACAACTCGCCCCGCTGGCGGCACAGCCGATAGCCGTACGCGTCGATGATGTCGCGCAGCTGGGTGTAGCCGTCAAGCAGGGTGAACTGGATGACCGCCTTCGGCCGGGCGAGCGCGAGACCGGTCTCCTCCAGGAGCCACCGCTGCTGCTCGGTGTGGATCAACTGGCAGACGTCGACATCCGGGCCGATCTCGTACTCGGTGAGCAGGCTGGTGACCTGGGCGTCGATGAAGTCAGCGCCCTGCTCGAGCGCCAGCGCCACCCGATGGTGGCCGTCCTCGACGAAGTACGCGCCGCCGACCTCGAACACGACGATCGCGGGCAGGCCTCCATCGGCCGCAGCCGCCCGCAGCTGTTCCAGGCGGCCGCGGGACACGCGCGCGCCGAGGCCGGAAATCACGGTCGAAGTCGTCACTGCGGTCGACCGAGCCGACGATCCGATCGATCGGGATCTCCTGGATTCCGCGGTACGCCCGCGTTGCCGCGCGTAGCCGGCGACTCGCCTCGTCGAACCGGAGCAGGCTCATGTCGCGATCGTCTCATCCAAGCCCGGCCGCCGTACACAACTCTCCAAAAGATCTCCACGGCACCGCCAGGTCTGCGCCGACCGGCTCCGCCAACCTGGTGGAGGAGGAAACAACTCCCCCAAGGAACCCCGTCGGCAACCACTTCAGGAGAGCACCATGTCTTCACCTCACACCCTCGACGACCGCATCCACGGCTCGACCGCCCCGGGCGGGCACGACGTGGCAGGCAACAAGCGACTGGCCATCCGCTGGATCGAGCAGGTCAGCGACCACGACATCGAGTCGATGCTCGAGACGACCACGCCCGACTGGCAGATGCACGGGGGGCCGCCCAACCTCGCGACCGGGCACGCCGGTGTCCGCTCGCTCTTCGAGCACATCGGGCCGGTCCAGCAGCGATGGACCATCAACGACGTGATCGCCGAAGGCGACAAGGTCGTCGTTCGCGCCACTAACTGGTGCATCCAGGACTCCTTCTTCAACCTGCCGGCTGCCGGCATCGAGCAGGTCTTCACGGCGACGTTCACGTTCCGGATCGAAGGAGGCATGGTGGCCGAGATCTGGCGCAACGCCGACGACCTGAGCCGCTACTTCCAGCTCGGCGGGGTTCTCACCCAGCAGCGCGGCTGACACCACCACAGCGGGTCACTGGTTGGTTCGCTGGGCGACAGCCCGCCGATACATTGGCAGAGTGGACGCGACGGCGACCGAAGGAAGGCTCGTCGGCGTGAGTCGAACCTGGCTGACCTCGCGTCGGTGCGCAGCCTCGCCGGGAGCGGCACCCTCAGTGTGCGACTTCGAGTTCGCCGGGCTTCGGGTCGCGACCGGCGCCGTCGACTTGTCCTCATTGGGCGCCGAAGGATCGAACGGCATGGTGTTGCTGCTGCTCGACACCCAGCACTACGGACTGCTGATCGCGCAGATCTTTTTCGGCCTGTGGCTGGTGCCGCTCGGCTATCTCACCCTCAAATCCGGGTGGTTCCCCAAGGCGCTGAGCATCATCCTCATGGTGGCCGGCGGCTGCTATCTCGTGGACCTGCTGGCTGCGTTCCTGGTTCCCGAGTTCGGCCAACTGATCCACGGCTTCATCACCATCCCGTGCATCATCGCTGAGGTCTGGATGCTCGGATACCTGCTGTTCATCGGGGTGCGGACCGCCAAGACGGTGCAGCCCGACGAGCGGCATTCTCACCGTCGCCTGATCGATGAGCGGCGGCGGCCCTTACCCGGTCGCCGCCGGATTCACGATGACCACCACATTGCCGACCTTCTGCCCGGTTTCGACATAGCGGTAAGCGGCGACGATCTCGTCCAGCGGATAGGTCCGGTCGATCAGCGGCTTGAATTCTCCGGACTCGCATCAGTCCCTGGAAGTACCGCATCATCTGCTGGTCGTGCTTCGGAATCGGGAACCTGACCTTCTTGCCACGCTGTAGCGGAGCGATGAGCGCCAGGAACGGATTCTGGGCGTGCGGACCCAAGCTCCGACGAGATGTAGATCCCGTCCGGTTTCAGCAGCGGTTTGCACTGGCCGAAGGAGCGTCTTGCCGACCGAGTCCAGCACCACGTCGTAGGTCTGGTCGTGCCTGGGTGAAGTCACTCGGTCTGGTAGTCGATCACCCGGTCGGCGCCCAAGCCCCGGACCAGTTCCAGGTGTGCCGTGCCGCAGACCGCCGTCACGTTGACACCCAGACTCTTCAACAGTTGGACCGCCGCTGAGCCGATCGCCCCCGTCGCGCCATAGACCAGGACGTCCTGGCCGGCGGTGATCTTGGCGCCCCTGATGTGTGCGAGCGCATAGTGCGAACCCTCGGTACTGGCGGCGGCCTGCACGTCGGTGACGTTCGCCGGCATGGTCGCGAGCGAACCGTCCTCCGGCATCGACAGATACTCGGCATGGGCACCGAAAGGGCCCTCGTTGTAGCCGAACACCCGATCGCCGACGGCGAAACTCGTGACGCCGCGGCCGACCGCCTCGACCACTCCGGCGAACTCATTTCCCAGCACGGTCGCCCGCGGCCGGATCAGCCCGGTGAAGAGCCTCATGAAGAAGGGGTTGGCGGCCCGGCACGCGCAGTCCGTCCGATTCACCGTCGTGGCATGAATCGCGACCAGCACCTCGTGGTCCTCGGGCGTCGGCTTGTCCACCTCGACGATGCGCACCACGTCCGGCGGTCCGTACCTGGTCTGGACCGCTGCTCTCATACCGGGACAGTAGCCCTCACAGCGACTCGGTCTCCGGCCTATCGCATCGGCGTACCGTCCGGTGCTTGCCCCGGCACGGCCGACCGATCGATCTGGGCCGGTGGTGCGACCGGGACCGGGCCACGGATGAAGCGGACCTCAGCACCCTTGAAGCACACCGCCGTCGCCCACCCTGACGCCGATGTTGACCGCCTCAGCCGCGCCGACTGTCACGGCGGTCTTCGGGACGAGTTCGAGGGTCGTGCTGCCCGGCGTGCCCTTCGTGAAGCCCGACGCCAGCTCAGAGGTGGAGCCGGTCTCCAGGTGGTGGTTGTTCAGCGCCGCGATCGATCTAGGCTGCGCGGCCGGACGCCGGAAGAGATCCGCAATGAATACGCAAAATTGCCCGACGGACTACGGACCTCTTGATGGTGTGCGGGTCAGGCAACCGGCGCGGGCTGACGAAACGTCCGGGACCACGTCGATCGGCAAGATCAGGTCGGATCGAGAAGATCGACGCTAGGGTCATTGAGTGCGACGCCCGTTGAGCACCTGGCTCCTCACCAGCGTGACGTTGGCTTCCGCGGTCGCCGTCGGCGCCTGTGGCGCTATGACCGAATCACCGGCCGCGCAGCCGACCAGTGCATCGGCCGCGGCTTCGGCGAGCACCGGAGCGACACCAGAAGCCGCATCGGTCGAGCGTCTCCGCCGGGAGCGGGATCAGGCACTTCGCCGAGCCGCCGCCACCCAGAAGGCCGACAAGGTACGCCGAGCGCGTGCGTCGACCGCGACCAGCACCGCGTCCGCTCGAGCCAGGAAGAGCTTCGCTGCCTTGTCGAGGCGCCTCGGCGGTTCGGCCGGAGTCGCGTACGTGCCCGTCGGGTCGGGCGGGAAGGTGACCAGGTACGGGGCGCTGACCGGTGGAGTGGGCTGGTCGACCGTGAAGGTCCCGGTCGCGATCGCGGTGGTCCGGTCCGTCGGCGGACATCCGGGCGCGGACGACCGGCGACAGATGCGCCGAGCGATCACCCAGTCGGACAATGCCGCCGCCCTGCGGCTGTGGTCTCGGCTCGGATCGGGTAAGGCCGCCGCAGCCAAGACCCAGCGGGTGCTCCGCGACGGGGGCGATGCCTCCACCGTGGTCCCGGCGCAGCGGCGGAGACCCGAGTTCACCCCGTTCGGCCAGAGCGAGTGGTCCCTGGCCGCCCAGGCGACCTTCGCCGCCGCCCTGCCCTGCGTCGCCGGCAGCGGTCCGGTGGTCCGGCTCATGGGCCAGGTGACTCCAAGCCAGCAGTGGGGTGCCGGCACGCTGGACGGGACGGTCGCCTTCAAGGGCGGCTGGGGTCCCGGCACTGACGGTCGGTATCTGGTCAGACAGTTGGCGATCCTCCGACTCGCGAACGGCACTCGGGTCGGTGTCGCTCTCGCGGTGAAGCCGGCCGACGGCCGGTTCGACACGGGTGTGGCGAACCTCAACGCCGTGGCCCGGTGGGTCGAACGCCATGCCCGGGCGAGGCGAGAAGCCGGCTGCTGACGGCCTCCATCAGTACGTGTTGGCGAACGACACTGCTGTCGCCGGACCGATTGCGGCGTTACCGACAGTTTGATCCATGCTCAATACCGTCCGTCAGTTGCGCGAGTTCGCCTCCTCGACGGGATCGGCGTGTAGGTCGATCCGGGAGGTCTCGGGGGCCAGTGCGACGCAGAGGATGGTGATCGCGATCATCGCGACCGCGTATACCGACACCACGACCGAGGTGTCGTAGCGGTCGAGCAGCGCCACGGAAATGATCGGAGCCAGTGCGCCGCCGAGGATGCCGGCCAGTTGGTAACCCATCGATGCGCCGGTGTACCGCACCTTGGTCGGGAACATCTCGGTGATGAAGGCGGCCTGCGGACCGTACATGGCCGCGTGGAAGATCAACGCGACGACGGCGGCGAGGACGATCAGACCGAACTGGGCGGTGTCGATCAGAGCGAAGAACACGAAGACCCAGACTGCTGCCCCGAGTGCGCCCGCAATGTAGACGGGTCGCCGGGCGAACCGATCCGAGAGTGCGCCGAAGAACGGGATCGCGAAGATCTGGATGGCGGCGGCGATCAGCACCGCGTTGAGGGCATAGCTGCGCGGCAACTTGAGGTAGGTGGTGATGTAGGTCGTGATGAACAGGACGAAGGTGTAGAAGGCCACGTCGACGCCCACGCGCGCGCCCACCGCCAACAAGACCTGCTTGGGATAGCGCCGCAGCACCTCCATGATCGGGGCGGCCGCCTTCTTGTCGGTCTGCTCCACCTCTCGGAACAGCGGACTCTCGGCGATGGTGAGCCGGATCCAGAGTCCGACGATCACCAGCAGCGCGCTGATCAGGAAGGGAATGCGCCAGCCCCAGGCCAAAAAGGCCGCTTCGGAGGTCACCGCACCCATCAGCGACAACACACCGTTGGCGAGCAGCAGCCCGATCGGCACCCCGACCTGCGGCCAGCTCGCGTTGAGCCCGCGTCGCTTGGGGTCGCCGGACTCCAGGGTCATCAGCACCGCGCCGCCCCACTCGCCGCCGAGTCCAGCCCCTGCAGGAATCGCAGAGTGACCAGCAGGATCGGCGCCCAGACTCCGATCCGTCTCGTACGTCGGCAGCGCGCCGATCAAGCAGGTGGCGATACCCATCAGCAGCAGCGTGACGACGAGCACGTTCTTGCGGCCGAGCTTGTCGCCGAAGTGCCCGAAGACGATTCCGCCCAACGGCCGGGCAATGAAGCCGACGGCATACGTGGTGAAGGCGAGCAGGGTGCCGATCAACGGCTCGAAGGTGGGGAAGAACAGCTTGTTGAACACCAGCGCAGCCGCGGTGCCGTAGATGAAGAAGTCGTACCACTCCAGCGACGTGCCCATCAGACTGGCGATGATCACCCGGCGGATCGAGGAGGGCGCCTTGGCGATCGGCAGCCGTGCACTGGTCTCGGACATGCGAACACTCCTCGTGGGGACCCAGTCGAGCCTAGCGACCGCCGCGGAGGTGAGCGCGACGGGATCTGATTACGCATATCTGTAGCCAAAAGGGAGCGACCGCAAACATCCGCCGCCGACCACGTACCCCAGGTCGTCGCGCACGCGACAAGAAACCGGGTGGAGACCGTTCGCGAGCGGCGAGAGACGTCAGGCGGTACGCAGCCGATCACGCACGGCGCCCCGGTCGACGCCGAGGGCGTCAAACAACTCCGCCGCCGGGTCCGGCCGTTCGCGGCGAAGGAGCGCGAGGAGAACGTGCCTGATGCTCAGCCTCTCACCGTCCGCTTCCTGGCGCAGCCCGGCGAAGACGGCCCGAGCGGACGGTGTCAGCCGTAGCCGTTCATTGGGCCGCCCGGCAAGCACCGGACCGTCGAAGGACGCCTCGATGCCCACGGTCGCGAGTGCCTCGCTGTCCAGATCGCGCAGAGCTGTGCGGGCCGAGTCCAGACTGACGCCGAGCGCTCGCGCGGTCACCGAGTCCGCGTCGCTCAACATCGCCAAGGCCAGGTGCTCGGTGCTCACTCGCCGATCGCCGCACCGCCGAGCCTCGGCCGCGGCGTCCCGGTAGACCCGACCCATCCCGAATCTGATTCTCGCCTCGCCCATGAAACTCAACTCACTTCCCGTACTTGGCGTGCACCGACTGGCGGGTGATGCCCAGGGCGTCCCCGATCTGTTGCCAGGACCAGCCCTGCAGCCGCGCTGCGGCCACCTGGTTCGCTTCGACCCGCTCGGCCAACCTCCGCAAGGCCAGAACCGCGCGGAAACCCGTTGCCGGATCCTCCGAGGCCAGTGCGGCGGAGAGCTGGGCGTTGTCCATGGATGTCAGTCTAGACTGACATCCATGCTTTTGTCAATCTAAACTGACAGAAGCACCTCAGTGTTCGCTACCGAAATGGGCACTCGTCCCGCAGGCGAGTCGGTCAGACGCTCTCGCGGCCGTCCTCCACCCCGACCCGGCCGACTGAGAACGGGCCCGGGGTGAATGCGGAGTACACCGCTCCCGCGCCGGTCACGGACGAGTCCACCAGGCTCAGCCCGGAGGCCGGCGCTCCCTCGCTGAACAGCCGCTTCCCGGCACCGACGAGCACCGGGAACACCAGCAGTCGGTACTCGTCGACCAGCCCGGCCTCCTGCAAGGTCTTGGCCAGCCCACAGCTGCCGTGCACCTGGAGTTCACCCTCGCCGGAGTCCTTGAGCCGGGCGACCGCCTCGACCACATCGGTCGAGATCACGGTGGTGTGCTCCCAGACGGGGTCGGTGAGGGTGGTGGAGACGACGTACTTGGGCAGCCCGTTGAGCTTCGCGGCGACCACATTGTCGGGGTCGGTGACCTGACGCCAGTACGGATGCATCATGTCGTACGTCGTGCGGCCGAGCAGGATCGCGTTGGCGCGGGCGAACCAGCCGTTCACGATCGCGCCGAAGTCCTCGTCGGCGTAGGGCACGAGCCAGCCGCCCCGATCGAAGCCGCCGCTGGGATCCTCGTCGACCCCGCCGGGCCCTTGCATGACGCCGTCGGCGGTCAGGAAAGCATTCACGGAGAGTCTCATGCTGCTTGAGACCTCGGCCGTTCGCCGAACTCGTCGGGTCGGCCGGATTCGCGAGCGTCGGGTACCGGGGATAGCGGGATGCCACGCCTTTCCGTCTGCGAGCGAGGAAGCAAACCAGAATCTCAGGCCCGCGCGGGCGCGAGCGGGAAAATGTCGACCTGGAACCGGGATACTGCTGCCACGCCAACCGATCACGAGCCGGGGACTGGGGGAATCGCTGTGTCTGACTCGATTTGGGCGACTGCACCGGGTGGGAGCCGCACTCCTGATGCCAGTCCTGCTGGTCGGTTGTTCACTGTTGCCCGGTCAGAGTTCCGATGGCGCGCCGAGCAGCCCGCCGAGCCTGGTCGCGCCCACGTCAGTCGTGCCCACCTCAACGGGCCCCAGTCCAGTCCCGTCCGCCTCAGTCGGGACGGCCGCTCCGACCGTGCCCGACGTCACGGTGAGCACTTTCCCCACCGTGGTCGTGCCGACGGCCGATAGCACCGAGAAGGGCCTGCGGGTCCGGCAGACGACGATCCGCGGCCGGTCGGCCGATGCCTCCTGGGCGATCAGCATTCCGGTCTTCTCCGGTGCGCCAGTGGCCAATGAGGTGAACCGCCGGGTCCGGGCCGCCGCCAACGACCTGATCGCCCAGGTGCGGCGCGAGGCCAAGGGCGACGCGGGCGTCAAGCGCACGCTGACCGGCGTGGGCAGCGTCGTGACCAACGACCGCCGTACGGTGCAGGTCACGATCGTCTTCAGCGATTACCTCGCCGGATCTGCCCACCCCGCCAACGCCGTGACGACCACGGTGATCGACGCCAGCTTGGCTCGTCCGGTGCTGCTGAGTCAGGTCATTCAGAACCCGTCGGACGGCCTGCGCTTCCTGAGGACTCAGGTCGTCAAGGCGGCGAAGAAGAAGCGCGAGCCCCTAGAGAAGGCCGGCCTGGCGCCCAAGGTCGCCAACTGGGCCAACTGGCAGACCACCCCGGCAGGCATCACCTTCTACTTCGGCGACTACCAACTCGGCGGGTACGGGCTCCGCCGCTACACGGTGCCGTGGCGATCGGCACGGCTGGTCCTCTCGGAGTACGGCGAGAACCTCCTGGCGCCGCAATAGCAGTCCTGCCCGGATCGCGTACCGGTCCTTCCGCGTTTGCCGTCGAGGGACGGCAAACCGGGGTCCCGGAGGCCCCATCCACCCCGGTTTCCCGTCCCTGGACGGGAAACGCGGACCGCGCTGCGGCAGCTAGCGAGCGTCCTGCTGCAGGGTCAGGGTCAGGTTCGACAGGTCGAGTCGGGCCAGCTCACCGGAACTCGTCGACCCCCGGGCGAACGCCAGCGTCACGACGACATCGACGCGCTGGCCGTCGTTGGCGCCGCTGATCGCCGACGTCTGCCGGCCGGCGACCGTCACGTCGGTCGTCACATCGACGTCGCTGAGCAGCTGCGGGTTGTCGCTGATCGACGACGGGTCTGCTTTCAGGGTCGCGGCGAGATTGTCACCACGGGCACGTACGGTGCTGGAGAGTGTGTAGGTCAGCACATCGCCGGGGCCGACCAGAAAATCGTCGATGTCGGGGATGGCGACCGGGGTCCCGGACGTGGCGTCGGCCCAGGCACCCGGAAGCGTGTCACTGAAGCGGCAGCTGCTCGGAACTGATCAAGACCCGCTGCCGTTCGACACTGTCCGACCACAGCGCGTACGTTCCGGCACCGCCGAGCAGCAGCAGACCGGCCGCGCAGAGGGCGACCGCACCTTTGAGGGGGTTGTCCATCGGGTTCTCCTGGTGGCACGGCGCATGACGCCGGCAGGATCGGGGGCATGGAATTCGCAATCCCCGACTGGCGAACCTGGCTCCATCGTAAGCGGAATATCCACCTCGACTGACCCGGTGAGGAGAATTGGCGTCGGTTAGTGGGTGAACTCGCGAGCGAGCGTCGGCGGCAGGTAGTCGTAGCGAACGAAGGAGCGGGTGAAGGTGCCGGTCCCGTGGGTGACCGAGCGGAGGTCGATGGTGTACCGCGCGAGCTCCAGCGCCGGCACCTCGGCGTGGATCACCGTATGACCAGCGAGTTCGGACAGTTCGGTGCCGTGCACCTGTCCGCGGCGGCCCCGGAGGTCGGCCAGGACCGAACCGACCCATTCCTCGGCGACGGTGATGTCGACCAGGTCGATCGGTTCGAGGAGCGCCACGCTCGACGGGGTGGCGGCCTCGCGCAAGGCGCTGGCGGCCGCATTCTGGAACGCCATGTCGGACGAGTCGACCGAGTGAGCCTTGCCGTCCACCAGGGTGATCCGGACGTCGACGACCGGGTAGCCGGCCAGCACCCCCTTCTCCAACTGCGTTCGGACGCCCTTCTCCACCGAGGGGATGAACTGCCGCGGCACCGCGCCGCCGACCACCCGATCGCGGAACTCGATGCCGGCGCCGCGTTCCAGCGGCTCGATCTCCAGCCGGCACACCGCGTACTGGCCGTGTCCACCGGACTGCTTCACCAAGCGCCCGTGCGCGACCGTCGGTTGGACGAACGTCTCCCGGAACGACGTCTGCACGGGTTCGGTCTCGACCTGGACGTGCCAGCCTTCGCGCAAGGCGGTGAGCAGCTTGTCCACGTGGGCCGGACCCATGGCCCAGAGGACGATCTGATGCGTCTCGGGGTTGTGGGTGAGCCGCAGGGTGACGTCCTCGGCGACCAGCCGTTGCAGGGCCGACGCCAACTTCTCCTCCTCGCCTCGCGTCGTCGCCCGGATCGCGACCGGAAGCAGCGGGTCGGGCAGTGTCCAGGGCTCGATCAGCGCCGGCCGCGCCGTGTCGGAGAGCGTGTCGGAGGTTTCGGCCGTGCTGAGCTTGGTGACCAGGACCAGGTCCCCGGCGATGGCGAACGGCTTCGGACGCGTCTCGTCGCCGAATGGTGCCGACATCGGGCCGGCTCGCTCACCGTCGACGTCGTGGTCCGCGTGGCCCTCGGTCTGGTGCCCCGCGAAGCGCTGGAGGTGACCCGACACGTGGAGCGGCGTATCGGCCCGGAGGGTGCCGGAGAACACCCGGACCAGCGAGAGCCGGCCGACGAACTGGTCGCTGGTGGTCCGCACCACTTCGGCGACGAGCGGTCCGTCGGGGTCGCAGGTCAGGTCGCCGAACGGCTCACCGCCGGCCGTGTACACCGCCGGCATCGCCGCGGCCGCCGGCGACGGAAACCCGTACTCGAACAGCTCGTACAGCTCCTCGACGCCCATTCCGTACGGCGCATGGGTGGGGACGATCGGAAAGAAGCGGGCCGTGCGGATCGCCGCCTGCAGGTCGGTCGCGACGAGTTCGACGTCGATCTCCTCGCCGTTGAGATGACGCTCCAGCAGGTCCTCGTCCTCCGACTCCTCGATGATCGACTCCATCAAGGGACCGCGCCGCTCCTCGATCAACGCTGCCTCCGCCTCGTCGGCCTCCCGCGGACCCACCCCACCGTTGCCGTAGTCGGTCACCGTCCGCCGGAGCAGGTTGATCGCACCGGTGACCCGCCCGCCGGCGATCAGCGGAAGCCCCACCGGCTGCGCATCGCCGAAGTTGCGCTGGCAACGGGCCACGGTCTCGTCGAAGTCGGCGCGGGCGTGCTCGAGCTTGGTCACGGCGACCGCCCGAGGTACGCCGATCAGGTCGCACTCACGCCAGAGCAGCCGGGTCGGCTCATCGATCTCCTCATGGGCGGGAACGACGAACAAGACGGCGTCCGCCCCCCGGAGGCCGGCCCGCACATCCCCGATGAAGTCGTGGTCGCCGGGTGTGTCGAGCAGATTGACCACCAGGCCACGGCTGGCCACCGACGCGGCGGCCAGCGACTGCGACGGACGCGGCTCGGCGCGCTGCTGGCGACCGCTCGCTCCTCCGGCGATGACGCGGTCGAACAGAGTCGTCTTACCCGCACCCGGGGGCCCGACGATGACGATGTTGCGGATCTGCTCAGGTGATCGCAGTCCCTCCTGGCCGTTCGTCGACGCGCTGCCCCCCATTGGCTCACCTTGTCCTCCGAAGCCCCACTCGCACAAGGGGGGTTCGGAAATCCGGGGCCATCCTCGGGTCGGCTCACCCGCCTGGTCGAGCCGGGGCGTGGCCGCGAATACTGCTGTCGTGGCCTACGACATCGAACTCGCCGATCGGCTCCGCGAGATCCTGGCCGGCGAGCCCGAGGTCGTCGAGAAGCGCATGTTCGGCGGCCTGGCCTTTCTGGTGGCCGGGCACATGGCCGTCAGCGCGAGCAGTAAAGGTGGGCTGCTGCTGCGCGTCGACCCGGCCGAGAGTGCCGCACTGCGCGCCGACCCGCGGGCGACCCGGTTCTCGATGCGCGGACGGGAGATGGACGGCTGGCTGCACATCGACATCGACGGGTCAGCGACCGACGACGAACTGGAGCGGTGGACCCGCCACGGCGTCGAATACGCCAGGTCCTTGCCGCCGAAGTGACCCCGGTCGCGCGGTCGACGGTCCTCCGGCGAAATCCGTCGACGACTGCGGAGGCGGCGCGGGTGGACGACGAGGTGGGCGGTGACGAGTCCTCGCTCGCCGCCCAGAGCGCGGCTCGCCGGTCAGGTCGCTGAGCCCGGGGCGGGATGGCCAACTCCTGGGGACCGCGGGTCCAGAACCGGCCGCCGGCGTTCGCAGCGTCCGGGTCCTGGGCGAGCCAGGCCGGCGCGACGGCGGCGACGTCGGGCTCGGCGGCGGCGATCCGCTGGACGAGGAGGGCGAGCGCGCGCAGCGGTCGGCCGGGGCCGCGGGCGTTGCGGAAGACCTCCGTCCTGGCGAGCCCCGGGTCGACGCAACTGACCTGCACCCGGGTGCCGGCGACGCGCTCGGCGAGTTCGACGGCGAGCAGGTCGTTGGCGAACTGGGTTCGCCCGGACACGGCAAGACCGGCCCGCTGGTGGCGGTACTGCAGGTCGTCGAGATCCAGCGTGTCGCGGTAGCGTGCCGGCGTTGGCCACCAGGACGAGTCGTCCGGACGGCGCCGCGGTGAGCGCCGGCAGCAGCCGTCGGGCGAGGAGGTAGCGCGACAGGTAGTTGAGCACGAACGCGCGCTCGAGGTTCTCCGTCGTCCACTCCGGCACGGTGGCGAGGACGCCGGCGCAGAGGACGACGGCATCGAGCCGGTCGGTACGGCGCAGCGTCTCGTCGGCCAGCCCGCTGGTGTCGCGCGAGCAGTGACAGATCCGCCGGGAGGTACGTCGTGGTCCTGGGCCGGCGCAATCTGGCGCAGCAGGGCCAGGACTTCGGCGCCGGCGGTGGCATCGCGGCCGGTGATCAGCACCCGGTCGCCGCCTCGGGCGAGACGCAGGGCGACGGCCCGGCCGATTCCGCCGGTGCCGCCGGTTATCAGTGTGGTGCGGGTGTTTTCCATGATCACGACGCTAGGCAGCGCGGGGACGCTGTTCCATCTTTGATCGTCCGGCATTCTTCATCCATCGTCTGGCCCGGTCGTACCGTGAGGGTGTGGACGTGCTGGATTCGGTGCTGCAGGAGCTCCGATTCGAGAGCACCGAGTACCGCTCGCTGCGCCTCGGCGCACCGTTCCGGGTCTCCTTCTCCGAACCGGGACTGCGCGGGGTGCATGTCGTGGTCGAGGGCGAGTGCGAGGTGTCCGTCGAGGGACGGCAGCCGCGTCGGCTGCGGGCCGGGGACCTCGTGCTGTTTCCGCGCGGCGACGCCCATGTCCTGCACTCGGCGGGCGCGGTGCGCGGGCCGAGCCAGTCCGGCGTCGCCCTGGCCATGGCGACCGAGCGGGGGTCCGAGGTCCGCGGTGGTGGCCACGGCGCCGAGACGGTGATCATGTGCGGCGCGTTCGTGGTGACCCGGCACGACCATCCGGCCCTGGCCGGGTTGCCACAGATCGTCCACGTCACCGAAGGCCGCGGCCGGGAGCGGTGGCTCGCGCCGTACGTCGACGCGCTGAGCGCGGAGGTCTTCCACGGCGGTCCCGGCAGCGGGGTGGTGATGTCCCGGCTGTCCGATGCGCTCGTCGCCCGCGCGCTGCGCTTTTATGCGGAGTCGGTCTCCGAACCCGGAATGCTGCTCGGACTCCGCGACCCCTACGTGGCGCCCGCCCTCGCGGCGATGCACGACGACCTGGCCCGAAACCGTGGACCGTCGCCTCGCTGGCGGCCATGGCCGGCGTGTCGCGAGCGGTGTTCGCCGAACGCTTTCGGCAGCGGATGGGCATCTCACCGGGCGGCTATCTGCTCCAGATCCGGATGGCCCGGGCCCGAACGCTGCTGCGTGATGAACGCTCGACGCTCAGCACGGTCGCGGCCGCGGTCGGGTACGGGTCGGAGGCGGCGTTCTCGACGGCGTTCAAGCGCTATGCCGGTACGACACCCGGCGCCTACCGCGCTGGCCGAGATCACGACGGCGTACGACTCGAACTCGGACTGACCGACCGGACCGCCGGGACTGCCTCAGTCGGGCGGTCGCTGCGCCGCGCAGGTCGTGCCGATGCGCCGAAACCCCAGCCGTCCGTACACCCGGGCGACGTCGTCGCTCTCCGCGCTGAGCAACAGCAGCCGTACGCCGTTCTCCCGCGCATGCTGCACGAGTCCGGCCGTGACTGAGCCGGCGAAGCCCTGCCGGCGCGCCGCCGGCAGCGTCGCCACGGCCAGGACCTCGGCGATGTCGCCGACCGGGTTGTAGATGCCCGACGCCACGACCCCGTCGCCGGTCTCGGCCACCGCGGTGACGGTGAGCCGCCGACGGGCCCGATCCCGCAGGTGCGCCACCATCTCCAGCGGCAGGTCGCGGGCGCCGACGTCGCGCTCGGCCGTCCCCCACGGCCCGATCGCGGTGCCGCCCGCAGTGAAGGAGATCCCGGCGACCGCCCACCCCGCCAGCAGAGCCGGGTCCTCGGCGTCGACCACCCGGACCATGGCGTCGGTCGCCGGAGCCAGCAACGGCTCGTCCGCCTCGAGCGTCATCAGCGCGTACGAGTTGACCGTCAACCCGAAGCTCGTCGCCACCTCGGCCAACTCGGGATGGATCTCGTGGATC